>JADMIM010000010.1 GCA_015478585.1 Thermaceae bacterium
GTATAAAGGAGCAAGATGAAGCGCATGATTGAAGTCGAAGATACCGGCATGGTGTTTCCTTGCGAGACCGACATAGACCGCATGGCCCAACTGGGGCACGAATGGCTGACCCTGATTGGTGAAGACCCCGCCCGCGAGGGCCTGGCCAAAACTCCCGACCGCATGGCGAAAGCCTGGGCCTTTCTAACCAAGGGTTACTGCGAGAGCCTCGAGGAAGTCACCAACGGCGCAGTGTTCGAGGCCGAGGGTTCGAACATGGTGGTGGTGAAGAATATCGAATACTACTCGATGTGTGAGCACCACCTGCTGCCCTTCTTCGGCACGGTGCATATCGGCTACGTGCCGGACAAGAAAATCCTGGGTCTCTCCAAGTTCGGACGCATCACCGACATGTTTGCCCGGCGCTTGCAGGTGCAAGAACGGCTTTCCTCGCAGATTGCCGAGGCCATCTGGGACGTGCTCGAGCCCCAAGGCGTAGGGGTAGTCATCGAGGGCCAGCACCTGTGCATGATGATGCGCGGGGTGGAAAAGCAACACTCCAGCACCACCTCCAGCGCCATGCTGGGGTCTTTCCGCGACGACCCCAAGACCCGCGACGAGTTTCTGACCCTGATTCGCCAAAGCAAAAACTTCTAGTCCAGAACGCCATTCCTTCATCGCATCCTGTAGGGCCGACGCGCAGGGTCGGCCCTGTCCATTTGCCGCAAAATCAAGTTCCCTCTCCCAAAGGGCACAGGGGCTAAAACTATTGACAATAACTTGTCAATATGCCAGCATACTGTCATATGCCTGAACTGTCCGCCAAGGGCGATGCGTTCACCGAGCTGGTTGTAGAAATCTTCCGTGTCAATGGGCTCATCCTCGAGGCCGGAGATCGCATCGCCGCTCCGGTGGGCCTGACCAGCGCCCGCTGGCAGGTGTTGGGCATCGTAGAGCACGGTTCTATCCCCGTCGCCAACATTGCCCGGCTAATGGGCCTGAGTCGGCAAACCGTACAGCAGACCGCGAACAGCCTCGAGCGCGAAGGCTTCATCGAATTCGCGGATAATCCGCACCACCTGCGGGCCAAGCTGATACACGTCACTGAGAAAGGGGAAAAGGCGCTGGTGTACGTGCGGGAGCAACAAGCGGTCTGGGCCAATGGTATAGGGGGTGAGCATGACTTAGAACGTTTGCGGGGGGCGCTCGAGGTGTTGCGTGGCTTGAGGGGTAGCCTCGAGGGGAACAATCCGTCCACAACCAAGAAAAGGAGAGCCAGCCATGAAACTCAACCATCTCAACCTGACCGTCTCTGATGTACCGGCGACCAAAGCGTTCCTGGAAAAGTATTTCGGGCTCTCGAGCCAATGGGTCAGCAACGAGGAAATGGCCTTCCTCCGCGACGATAACGGTATCGTGCTCTCCCTCATGCGGGGTGACGCGGTGAAGTATCCTGGGATGTTCCACGTGGGCTTTATACAGGAGAGCCGGAAGCGAGTAAACGAGATTAATCAGCGCTTGGCCCAGAACGGCTTTAAGGTAAAACCGCCAAGGGAGTTTCACGGCTCGTGGACCTTCTATCTCCAGGCTCCGGGGGGGTTTACCGTCGAGGTGCTGTGCTGAAATTGGATTCGTCAGGGTTGGCATCAGGGTTTGTAGGTGGAGCAACTCGAGCGCGGCGGACAGCGGAAACTAAAACATGACCCTTAGCGATATTGCCCATCTTCGACTGCACAACCAGCACCTCACCCGGCCAGTCTTCAATAAACCGGGTGAGGTGGTGCGTTCCCTCGGTGCGGTGCAGGCGCAGGATTACCTGGCCTCGCTGTGGGCCGTGGGGCTGCGACTACCAAACGCCACCGAGGCCGATGTCGAACAAGCTATTGCCAACCGGGAGATGGTTCGCACCTGGCCCATGCGCGGCACCATTCACTATGTAGCCCCCGAGGCCGCACGCTGGATGCTAGGGCTGCTCACTCCGCGCGTCATCGCCCGGAGCGCGGGGCGGTATCGAGCGCTCGAGCTGGACGACAGCGTGTTTTCCCACAGCCGAAGGGTCTTAGAGAAAGCCTTGCAGGACGGTAAGCTGCTCACTCGAGGGGCGATATGCAAGCTGCTCGAGGCCGAGGGCATCGTCACCGCCGAAAGCCGGGGCTTGCATATTTTGGGGCACTGGGCGCAAAAAGGGCTAATTTGTTTCGGCCCCAGGGCGGCTAAACAACCGACCTTCGTGTTGCTGGACAGGTGGATTCCGAGGTCTAAAACCCTCGAGCGCGACGAGGCTTTGGCCCAACTGGCCCGGCGCTACTTCAAAAGCCACGGCCCAGCCACCCTGCAAGATTTCGCCTGGTGGTCGGGGCTGACGGTTGCTGATGCGAAGGTGGGTCTCGAGCCGGTCAAGCCAGAATTCACCCACGCTGACGTGAACGACGTGACGTACTGGTTTATAGATAACGTTGGTAGCGGCGAAATCGCCCCCCAGTTGTTGCCCTTTTTCGACGAATTTCTGGTGGCCTACAAAGACCGTGGCGCAGCACTCGAGCCCTCACACACGCCGAAAGTCAATGCTGGAGGCGGCTTACTCAACCCTACCGTCGTGCTGAATGGCCGAGTGGTAGGCACTTGGAAGCGCACCTTCAAGAAAGACACCGTATTTATTTCTCTAAACCTCTTTATGCCCCTCAGCAAAGTCCAAACCCAAGCCGTTCATGCGGCTGCTGAGCGCTATGGCAGGTTTGTGAAGATGATGGCTATGGTGAATTAGAGCAGTTTTCGGTAAAAATCAGAGAACCGCGATAGAAAGCCCGCACCAAGCTTCCCTTTGCTGCTAGGAGTAGCAGCAAAAATAGTGGAAACTGCGATAAAGGGTCAAGCGTTCACCCTTTGTTCACCGGGGCCGCACTAGACTGTCTCTCATGAATCCCCCATCCTCCCCCAAGCCGCGCCGCGACCTTGGTCAGTTGCGCCGCTTGTTGGGCTATACCAAACCCTACCGGGCTGGGCTGGTGGTGGCGATAATCGCCACGCTGGTCTCGAGCGGCTTCGGCCTGCTGTTCCCCCAAGTCATAGGCCGCCTGATTGATGCCTCATTTCTCAAGATTGGCTCGGCGGATACTGGCCCGCTAGACCGCACGGTTCGGCTCTTGATCGGGGTTTTCGCCCTGCAAGCCTTGTTCAGTGCGATTCAGAGCTATTTGCTCTCCCGCCTGGGAGAAGGCGTGGTGGCCGACCTGCGCCGCACGGTTTACGCGCACCTGCTCACGCTTTCCCCACGATTCTTCGAGGCCCGCAAAACCGGCGAAATCACCAGCCGCCTAACCAGTGACATTTCAACGGTGCAAGGGGTGGTTTCCAATGCCCTGGTGCAGATTTTTAGCCAGACCCTGACCCTGGTGGGCACGGTGATTATTTTGTTCCTTACCAACTGGCAACTGGCCCTTTTGATGCTCTCGATTGTGCCGGTAGTGGTGTTGGCAGCGGTGTTCTTTGGGCGGCAGTTGCGCAAGGTTTCCAAAGAGTTCCAAGATCGTGTGGCCGATGCCAACGCCCGTGCCGAAGAAGCCATCGGCGGGGTGCGGGTAGTGCAGAGCTTTACGGCTGAGCCGATAGAATCCCGCCACTACTCCGACCTCATCGGGGCCTCGTTTGCGGTGGCCCTACGCCGGGCTCGGATTCGGGCGACCTTCAACCCGGTGGTATTTTTTGCCATGTTCTCGGCTATCGCCATCGTGTTGTGGTTCGGCGGGCGGCTGGTGATTGCGGGGGCACTTACCCCCGGTCAACTGGTCTCGTTTTTGGTCTATACCTTTAGCGTGGCGGCGGCGGTGGGGTCGTTTTCTGGTTTGTTTAGCCAGTTTCAGGAGGCACTAGGGGCTAGCAGCCGTATCTTTGAGTTGTTGGATGAGCAGAGTGAGCTAAAAGAGGCATCCAGGCCCCTCAAACTCCAGAACGTACAGGGCCAAGTGACCCTCGAGCACGTCAGCTTCGGCTACGGCGACCGAGGTTTGGTGCTCCAAGACGTGAGTTTAGGGGCCAAACCTGGCGAGGTGGTGGCCCTAGTGGGGCCGAGCGGGGCCGGGAAGAGCACCCTGATTTCGCTGATTCCGCGTTTTTACGACCCTACTTCTGGGCGTATCCTGCTCGATGGAAGCGATATTCGTGAGCTTACGCTGCGCGACTTGCGGGCCAATATTGCCCTGGTTCCCCAAGAAACCCAGCTTTTCTCGGGCTCGATTGCCGAAAATATCCGCTACGGCAAGCCCCAAGCCTCGGATACCGAGGTGGTCGAAGCCGCCCAGGCCGCCAACGCCCACGAGTTTATCAGCAGCTTTCCAGAAGGCTATAAAACCGTGGTTGGCGAGCGCGGAGTCAAGCTCTCGGGAGGGCAGCGTCAGCGTGTCGCTATCGCCAGGGCTCTGCTCAAAAACCCACGCATCCTGATTCTTGACGAAGCCACCAGCTCGCTCGATTCGGAGTCGGAGTCGCTGGTGCAGGAGGCCCTCGAGCGGCTAATGCAGGGCCGCACCACCTTCGTGATTGCCCACCGCCTCTCGACGATTCGGGGGGCAGACCGGATTGTGGTACTCGATGGCGGGGAAATCGTGCAGCAGGGCAGCCACGCCGAGCTGCTGATGGCGGGCGGGCTCTACAAAAATCTCTACGAGTTGCAGTTTGCTGATTCCATAGCTACCCGCATTCCTGGCTGATATCAACTTTAGTTTCACCGAGCTACCAGCCTGGCTTTGGCTTTACCCCTAAGCGCAGGCTAATTTCGCTGGGTAGAGTGGAACTGAAGATGAATCCCCTCACCGCACTGGCCCGCCCCCTTGACTTGGCTTACCCTTCCAACCGCTGGGCCGTAGGGCTGACCTTAGCGGGCTTCGTACTTATAGGATTGCTGACCCATTCGGGCCTCGAGGCCATCGCGGGAGCATTGTGGGTGTTTGCGACCTGGGCCCTGGGGCGTGAACTCGATCCCGACCAGCCCCGCACGGCCACCTCGAGCGCCGGATGGCTGCTCTTTTTGCTGGTTCTGGCCCCAGCTTTGCGGGTCTACATGGTTCATGGCATGGCTGTTACGGGTGCTCTGATGATGGTGGCACGGTTGTTGGGCCGTACCACCGGCCTGAAAACTACCCCGCTCGACTTGTTCACGCTGGTCTTGATGACTCCCCTGCTGGGCTTGGTAGGCTCCAAAGCCCTGTGGCCACTAGGGCTGGCGGCAGGAGGGGCGCTGTTTCTGGATGCGGCCTACGACCAAAAGCCCCCACGGGGCTGGCTGGGATTAGGTCTGGCGGTGCTGGGCGGGGTTTTTCTGGGCTGGCTGGGGCCAATCTTTAGGCCTGGGCTACCCGACGGATTCTTCTGGGGTTCGGTGCTGATTGGGGTTTTGGGGTGGCTGGGACTGTTCTTGCGTCCCTACCTGCCGCAAACCCCTGCCGATAGCGCAGAGCCGCTCGAGGCCGAGCGTATCACCAGTTCCCGGCGTGTAGTGGCCCTGGTGGGGCTTTTACTTAGCTTCACCCTGAGCCCGCTAATAGTGCTTTCGGTGGGGTTAGTGGGCCTGATTGGTTGGGTTCTCAAGCGACCAGTAGGCCAATAACTGGCGTTTTTGCCTCGTTATGACCAACGTTACGTAGACGTTGCAGCGGTGAGGCTGTGCCCTATGTCTCCATAACGAAAAATCTGAAACTGGTTTATGCGTCGGGAAAACTCCGGGTAACGGGGGCTTTATGCTATAAAACCTATAGTTTGGGCAGTTGAGGATTTATGAAAAAGGTCAAAACCTGTCGTTCGTGCGGATCGGGAGAGCTACTGCCCTTTCTGAGTTTGGGCCACCTGCCGATTCCCGAGGTACTGGCCCTCGACCGTCTGGATATGCAGGAAACACGGCTGCCGATTGAGCTGGGGTTTTGCAAGCGCTGCCTGATGGTGCAACTGCTGGGAGAGTCGGCCCACGACCCCACCCGTCTGCATGGCAGATTGCAGCCCCTGGGCTTGCCCACTGAGCCCCACCGGGGCAAGAAAGCCCCCCCTGAGGATAGATGGGTGGGGCTGCAACCCGGAGCCCAAGTCTTGTGTTTACAAAGTATTCCTCTGGAAGACTTGCTGCGCTTACGACAGGCGGGTATCGGGGTGCTCTACATTGAATCGGTTCCCGAACTGGCCCGCCAAGCTCAGGCCAGAGGGATTCCCACTCGAGCCGAAATCTTTGACCGCGCCAGTCTGGAGCGTCTTCAGCGCGAGGGGTTTCAGGCCGATGTGATCTGGCTTGGCGAGGCTTTAGCCCATGCCGCCGATCTCAACAGCTATCTCGAGGGGCTTACCTCCCTGCTGGGCGAACGCGGAACCCTGGTACTCGAGCTGCCCAACCTGCGGGAGTGGTTGGGGAGGCGGCAGTTCAACTGCTTTAGCCAGCGCCAACTGCACTATTTCTCGGCTCAGGCTCTGCAAAATCTACTGCGCCGTCACGGTTTCTGGCTGAACGACCTGCAAACCAGACCCGACCGGGCTTTGTTGGCCTATGCCAGCCGGACTCGGTTCGCCGAACCCCTGCCACACCTCGACGAGGAGCAACGCCTGGGTCTGGCCAATCCGGTCTACTATCAGGAGTTCGCCTCGGCGGTGGCCTCGGTACGCGAAGCCCTGTTGGTTCTGCTCACCGAGCTAAGGGCCAGGGGCCGCCGCATCGCGGCGTATGGTGCAGGTGAACCTGGCAGCCTGATGCTCAACTTCGTGGGTCTGGGGCGGGAGATTGTAGAGTTCGTGATAGATAACGATCCAGCCCGCCAGGGGCGGTATGTGCCGGGGGTGCGCATTCCTATCTATGCTCCGGGTCGTCTGCTGGAGGAGCGGCCCGAATATCTGCTGGTGCTTTCTGGCTCGCACAGCCCGCTCGAGGATAGCGAGTTTGTGGCTCGAGGCGGTAAGCTGATTGTCCCCCTGCCTTACCCCGAAATCCTCAACCCCTCCGCCAAAACCCCCCGCCTCCAAGTTGGAACCTGAACAACCTAACCCGATGCCCGATCCCCGTAACTTTTTTGCCGCCGAGCGCACCTTGATGGCCTGGGTTCGTTCGGGGCTGGCGGTAATGGGGCTAGGGTTTGTAGTGGCTCGCTTCGGCCTGTTTTTGACCATTCTGGCCAGCGCCGCCGCCGATAGAACCCATCGCGTCCACTGGCCTTCCAGCGTTCTGGGCATCGCGCTGGTGGTGCTGGGGGCAGCAACCATACTAGCGGCCCTCTACAACCATCGGGCCTACCTGCGCTCACTCCCGCCAGAGCACCTTCCCGAGCTGCCCATGCCCTGGCTCACCTCGTTCTTGGCCCTGGCGGTAGGGGTAGTGGGACTTTTGTTGGCGGTGTATCTGGCAGTTGCATGACGATGTGGTTATAGCCTAAAGTGCTAGACTTATCAAAGTGTCGCAGGCCGTAGATCTTAGCCCTACACAACTTTGGCAAGCTCTGGAGCCCAAACTCCACTACCTTCCCCACGACCTTCGGGAGCAGGTTAGGGTTGCGTTGGAGTTTGCCTATCAAGCCCATGTGGGTCAGCGGCGCAAGAGCGGCGAACCCTACATCATCCATCCCGTAGCCGTCGCGGAAATCCTGGCCGAGCTTGGTCTGGACGTGGAAACCCTGATGGCTGGGCTGCTCCACGACACCATAGAAGACACCGAGGTGACTCCTGAGGAACTCGAGGAGCGCTTTGGCCGGGCGGTGCGCAAGATTGTCGAGGGTGAGACCAAGGTTTCCAAGCTCTACAAGCTGGCCCATGCGGCGGCTACCAACGACCAGCCCGTGGAGGAAAAGCGGGCCGAAGACCTGCGCCAGATGTTTATCGCCATGGCCGAGGACGTGCGCATCATCATCGTCAAGCTGGCCGATCGGCTGCACAACCTGCGTACCTTAGAGTTCATGTCCCCGCACAAGCAGCAGCGCATCGCGCGGGAGACTTTAGAAATCTACGCCCCCCTGGCCCACCGGCTGGGCATCGGGCAAGTCAAGCTGGAACTCGAGGACTTATCTTTCCGTTACCTCGAGCCCGAGCAATACCGCGACTTGGAAGCCCGCCTCAAGTCCCACCAGGCCGAGCGCGAAGCGGCGGTGCAAAAAGCCAGAGAAGCCCTGGAGCTAGCCCTCTCGCGT
This sequence comes from Thermaceae bacterium, assembly GCA_015478585.1. Lineage (GTDB taxonomy): Bacteria > Deinococcota > Deinococci > Deinococcales > Thermaceae > Meiothermus. Next base: position 8,127 of record JADMIM010000010.1, read on the forward strand.
GACTTTATCCTCAAGCAGAGCATCAAGAAAGTCGAGGTCACGGGCCGCACCAAGCACCTCTACAGCATCTGGAAAAAGATGGAGCGCGAGGGCAAAGCCCTGGAGCAAATCTACGACCTCCTGGCCCTGCGGGTGATCTTGGATCCCAAACCCGGCCAGGATGCCGAAGAAACCGCGCTGCGCCAGAAGCAGGTCTGCTACCACGTGCTGGGCCTGGCCCATGCCCTCTGGCAGCCGATTCCGGGCCGGGTCAAGGACTATATCGCGGTGCCCAAGCCTAACGGCTACCAATCCCTGCACACCACGGTCATTGCCGTCAACGGCCTGCCGCTGGAGGTGCAGATCAGGACGCTCGAGATGCACCGCGTCGCCGAGTACGGCATTGCGGCTCACTGGCTCTACAAACAGGGCCTCACCGACCCCGAAGAACTCAAGCGGCGAGTAGGCTGGCTGGGCAGTATTCAGGAGTGGCAGCAGGAGTATTCCAGTTCGCGTGACTTCGTAGAGGCCGTGACCCGTGAACTGCTGGGCGACCGGGTATTTGTCTTCACCCCCAAGGGCAAAATTATCAACCTACCGCGCGGTTCGTCGCCCGTAGACTTTGCCTACCATATCCACACCGAAGTCGGGCATCACATGGTGGGCTCCAAAGTTAACGGGCGTATCGTTCCCCTCAGCTACGAGCTGCAAAACGGCGAGATCGTGGAGATTCTCAACGCCAAGACCGCGCACCCCTCCAAAGACTGGATGGGGTACGCCAAAACCAGGAGCGCCAAACAAAAAGTGCGCAACTTTTTCCGGGCCTTCGAGCGACAAGAAATCCTCGAACGTGGGCAGCGGATGCTGGAGAAATACTTCAAGCGTCGGGCGCTGCCCAGACCGCTGGAAAGCCAGCTCGAGGAGGTGGGGCGCAAACTGCTCAAAAGCCCCTCGCCCGAAGACCTTTACCTGGCCCTGGCGGGTGGACGGGTAGTGCCGCAGCAAGTTGCCCGCATTCTCTCGCCCAAGGAGGAACTCCCGGTTCAGAAGGCTAAGCCCATCAAGAACGAACTGGGAATTCGCCTGGAATCCAACCTGCAAGTTCCCATCAAGTTGGCCTCGTGTTGCAGCCCCGCCAAGGGCGATGCCATTCTGGGTTATGTCACCCGTGGACGTGGGGTTAGCATCCACAAGGCCGAGTGCCCTAACCTGCGCCGATTGATGGAAGTAGACCCTGGGCGTATCGTACTGGCCTACTGGGAGGGGCTGGGCCGGGTAGTGCAGCTCGAGGTCATGGCCGACGACCGGGCGGGTTTGCTGCGCGACATCATGGATGCGATTGCCGCACTGGGCAAGAGCGCGATGGGAGTGAACTCCAACCCGGCTTCGCCCCTCTCCTCGCTGTTTCGCATCAGCACCCGCATAGATGTGACCGAGCGCGAGCAGGCTACCCTGGACGAGCGGCTGCGCGAAGTAACCAATGTGCGGGAGGTGCGCTGGTCGCAGGTGTTATAGCTGACCCAGCAACCAGCCGGGGGACACCTTGCTGCTGAGCGCAAGGCCCTCGAGGATTACTATGCTCGAGAGGCCACGGATCGATCGTGGCTGAGGTGTGTTGACTCGACTCCTCAAGTTTCTATACTTGGTGACAGGTGCAGTAAAGTTAAACTTGTGGAGTTCCAATCCATATTGGACGTAGCTAAAGCAGTTGCTGATGAGCTAAATGTGCCTTGGGACAATCGCCTCGAGGCCATCCTGCGCTACTGCATCCAAAGCCCTGGTTGGTCAGCTTTCCCTAGCTTTGGCAAGAAAAAAGCCGATCCAGGCGACCTCGAGAACATGAAAAGCTACTTAAGGCCGTACCTTAAGCGTTACTATGGTGCTCGCCAAGAGCGTCTAGGACTCAAAAAAGTAAACACGGCAGTAGACCCGGCTGTAGATGTAATCTTACGAGCTTTTGCTAATGCTAAGGATAATCTTTCGGAGATAGCTGGGCACCATCGCCGCTCCATGGCTGCGGAAAACTTGCTAGGAGAGCTGCTCGAGCGCTACCTTGCCCAACGTCTGGAGTCCCAAGGTTGGATTTGGTGCGCGGGCAGTACAGTGCGTGCAGTAGATTTTCTACGCCAAGACCTTTCGATAGCCTTGCAGGTCAAAAACCGTAGCAATAGCGAAAATAGTTCTTCCTCGGCTATCCGTAAAGGCACGAAAATTGAGAAATGGTACAGGGTCAACGCCACTAATGGCAAAACCAACTGGGAGAACTTTCCTTCAGGAGCCTCGAGTTCTACTTTTTCTGAGGATGATTTCCACCATTATATCGAAGAATATGCCAAACCTAGCTGATAGCATGGTAACTATGAACTTGGCCCATGTCTCGCTGTTTTCTGGTGCTATGGGTTTGGATTTGGGGCTCGAGCAAGCCGGTTTTCACACGGTTGTTGCCGTAGAAATTGATGCAAAGTCACAGGAAACCATTGGTTTAAATGCAGCTCGTTTGAATAAAAAGCTGGCCATATTTAGTGACATCGCCAAAGTTGGTGCAAGCGATATTTTGTCTGCCACAGGGCTGAAAAAGGATGAAATTGGCCTGGTCTCGGGGGGGCCGCCCTGTCAACCCTTTAGCACTGCGGGTAAGCGTGGAACCATAGCTGACCCCAGAGGTAGCTTGTTTAGAGACTTTTTGCGGTTGGTCAACGATTTACAGCCGCGTTTCTTTGTGATGGAAAACGTGCGGGGACTGCTTTCTGCACCCATTCGCCATCGTCCGCATCTTGCTCGTAGCCAATCGCAACCCCTCGAGCCCGATGAACTCCCTGGCTCAGCCTTTCAAGTCATCCTGGACGAGTTTTCGCAAATCGGATATAGCTTTGTATATGGACTGCTCAATGCCGCCGACTACGGCGTACCGCAAACCCGCGAGCGGGTCATTATCATCGGTAGCCGCGACCACGAAAACATTGCCCTTCCCGAACCCACCTATTCATCCATAGGGCTAAGGCTTCCTAAATGGCGCACCCTGCGCGATGCTTGGAGCAGTTTGCAAGACCCTAATCCCCAATTCCAGCCCTATCCCGAATCTCGTTTGCGCTTTCTTCGCTTGGTTCCTGAGGGGGGTAACTGGCGTAGTTTGCCCATAGAACTCAGGGAAGAAGCCATGGGCGGAGCGTATCGTTCTGGGGGGGGCAAAGTGGGATTTTACCGTCGCCTTACTTGGAACAAGCCCTCGCCTACCGTCACCACCAGCCCCGCCCAGAAAGCCACCGATATGTGCCACCCAAGCGAGCTCCGGCCCATCAGTGTGCGAGAAGCGGCCCGTATTCAGGGCTTCCCCGATGATTGGATTTTTGCGGGCAGCATAGCCGATCAGTATCGTCAGATTGGCAATGCCGTGCCAGTAGGACTGGGGTACGCCATCGGACGAGCTCTGCAAAAAACCATCCAGGGGCAGACCATTCATCCTGTTGAGCAAATGGAGCTGTTCGCTGTTTAGAGCGGTTTTCAGAAAGGAAACGACAGTCCACTCCGCTAGAAAGACCGTACTCAGCTCCTTTTTGCCACCACTCCTAGCGGCAAAAATAGCGGAAACCGCGATAAGTCCAAATCCCATGTCCCTCTGGCTCTCCCTATTAACTGCCTTCGCAGTCGGGCTTTTGGTTGAGCGCCTGGGCTGGCTGCGGCCTCGAGCCGCCTGGGCCGCGGCAATTGTCGGGGGTTTGCCGCTGTGGGCGGGTGGAATATCTGCGGCGATGGCGGTGATTTTCTTGGTGGCGGTGGGAAGCCTTGCCAGTCGGCTTAATCGAAAGTCTCGAGACCGCACAGGCCGCACCGCCATGCAAATCCTGGCGAACGGCTTGCCCGCTGCGCTAGGCATTGCGCTAGGTTCCCCTACCTTCTTTCTAGGTGCACTCGCTGCCGCATCCGCCGATACTTTGGCCAGTGAAATCGGGGCCAGGAGCCGTTTTGCCTGGCATCCGCTCAAAGGCCGGGTCGAGAGCGGGACGAATGCCGCGATTAGCCTGAACGGAACCCTGGCCCTCCTGGCCGGGGCGCTGATATTCGGGCCTTGGTCGGCTTGGCTGGGAGTCCCGATTTTTGCCTTCGTTGCGGGCGGAATCGCTGGAGCTTTGGTGGACACGCTGCTGGGATTAATCGAAGACCGATTCCCCTGGTGGTCAAATGATTTGACTAACCTTTTAGCAACGATAGTGGGCGGTCTGATTGCCGTCCTGGTCACGTAGGGACGCAGGGCCCTGCGTCCCTAAAGGTCAAAGGCTGATGGTGTAATCAATCATCACCGGGGCATGGTCGGAGAAGAACTGCTCGTGGTAGATCGAGGGATTCTTGGCGACTTGGGCCAGCCCTGGTGTGGTGAAGTGGTAGTCCAAGCGCCAGCCGACGTTGTTTTCCCTGGCCTTGCCTCGAGCGCTCCACCACGAGTAATGCGCTGCCTCCGGCCCCACCAGATGGCGAAAGGTATCCACATAGCCCAGCTCGAGCACTCTATCCAGCCACTCTCGTTCCTCCGGCAGGAAGCCGCTATTCTTCTGATTCGAGCGCCAGTTCTTGAGGTCAATCGGCTTGTGGGCGATGTTGATGTCGCCGCAGACCAACAGCTCTCGCCCCTCCTGGACGAGGGTTTTTAGATATATCAAAAACTCGTCCAGGAACTGCCTCTTCAGGGCGTGCCGCTGGGGGCCGGAGCTTCCTGATGGCACGTAGACCGAGACGGCGCTGAAATCCTTGAAATCGGCGCGTACCAGACGGCCTTCGGCATCGAAAACAGAGCTCATTCCAAGGGTGACTTTCTTAGGTTTCTTGCGGCTCAAAAGCCCCACCCCGCTGTAGCCAGGGCGCTCGGAAAAGTGCCAATGGGTCTGGTGGGAGTCCAGAAGGGAAAGCTCGAGGGGAAACTGATGCCCCGCTGCCCGCACCTCCTGCAAGCAAATCAGGTCGGCATCCTGGGCTTGTAGCCAGTGCATGGCCCCTTTGCTGCTGGCCGAGCGGATTCCGTTGAGGTTGAGGGTGATGGCACGCATAAATATAGGGTAGTGGGTTTTGAAAAGGCAGAGGGCCTTTGACTCTACAGTTCTCTGCCTTTTGCCGACACTGCGCCTTCAGGCCCAACCAAAGTAGGCCCGGCTGAGTTCGCTGTGGATGCTAGCGAGTTCCTCGAGCAGTTCTTCCAGGTCGGGGTTGCGTTTTTTGAAGACCTGGTTGGCGTTCTCCAAATATTCTAGGGTAGCCGAAAGACGGCCCACTTTGCGGATGGCTTCTTTGCCCACGCCCTCGCTGTGCCGCCGCACGGCCTCGGCGGCGCGCTTGAGGCCGTCTACGCTAAAGCGCACGCTGCGGGGGAAGTCGTTGCCTAACAACAAGAAATCGGCGATGCGAGGCCGCTCTAGGGTGGTGTGGTGGATTTTGCGGTAGGCTTCCAGCGCTCCCACCGAGCGCAGCAGCGAGCGGTTGAAGTGGTTTTGCATCTCCGGCTCGCGCACCAACTCGCCCACCATGTAGGCTTGCAAAATCCGCAGCATGTTGTCGGAGCGCTCCAAGTAGCGCCCTAGCCGCATGAAATAAAAGCCCAGGTCACGCGGCAGGGTTACTTCGGAAATGCCCATCACCTGATGGCTGGCTTTGCGCACGCTGGTGCAGTATTCGTGCAGGGTGCCCTGCTCCATCACGCTTTGGGTATCGAAATAGCAGGCGTTATAGATCGCATTAATCTCTTCCCAGATTTCCAGACTCAGGTAAAACCGAGTGGTGCGGGCATTTTCCCTTACCCGCCACAGGCAATTGCGAATGCTGCTGGGGTTATCCAGGTCGAAGGCCAGCCAGTTCACCACCGGCCCCTCGGCGGGCTCGATGCCCTCGCACTCGAGCGCCTGTAAAATGCGTCCCCACCAGTCTCCGGCTATGCCCTCCACCGGAGCCTCGGCTACTGCGTAGTAGTTCACGTCCAGCAGCCGGGCGGTGTTCTCGGCCCGCTCGAGGTAGCGGCCCAGCCAGTACAGGTTTTCGGCGATGCGGCTCAGCATAGGACGGTTACCGTTGAGGGTTGATTGTTCACCGCGAAGAATCGCAAGTCAAAACCCCATCTTTGGCCTATGACACGCGACCTGTGACCTGAGACAAGGCCCTTGTAGTTAGCGGTCAACGGTAAACGGTAAACGTCGCACATCATGACAGCACCCAGGTATCCTTCGACCCCCCGCCCTGCGAAGAGTTCACCACCAGTGAGCCGCGTTTGAGAGCTACCCTAGTCAAGCCACCCGGCAGCACCTTGATGCTCTCGCCCACCAGAATGAAAGGCCGCAGGTCAATGTGGCGCGGCTCGAAAGCGGCGGTGTCGTCGCAGAAGGTGGGGTGGGTGGAAAGCCCAATCATGGGCTGGGCCACGAAAGCCTGGGGTTCCTCTCGCACTTTCTTCACGTACTCAGCGATTTGTTCCTTGCTGGAATGCGGCCCAATCAGCATCCCGTAGCCGCCGGACTGGTCTACTTTCTTGAGCACCAGCTCGGCGGCGTGACTCAAGATGTAATCGGCTCCGTCCGGCTCGGCCCCGATATAGGTATGAACGTTTTGCAAAACAGGCTCTTGGTTGAGGTAATACTTGATGATGCGCGGCACGTAGGCGTAGAGGGCCTTGTCATCGGCGATACCGTTGCCAATAGCATTTGCCAGGGCTACCCGGCCCTCGCGGTAGGCGTGGGCCAAGCCGGGCACACCCAGTGCGGAGTCGGGCCGGAAGGCCGTGGGATCGAGGAAATCATCGTCTATGCGGCGGTAAATCACGTCTACTTGTTGTCGCCCATAAGTCGAGCGCATCCAGACCCGCCCGTCCTCCACGTATAAATCCGAGCCTTCTACCAGTTCTACCCCCATCTGCTGGGCTAAAAACATATGCTCGAAATAGGCGCTATTGAAGGGGCCGGGGGTTAGCACCACCACGTTAGGCTCAGAGATATTGCGCGGCGAAAGACTTTTAAGCGTGTTCAGCAGCATATCGGGATAGTCTTCGACCAGCCGTACCCTGGCCTTAGATAAAAGCTGAGGGAAAGCCCGGCTCATCACCCGGCGGTTAGAAAGCACGTAGGAGACCCCACTGGGAGTGCGCAGATTGTCCTCCAAAACGCGGTATTGTCCCCCCTCATCGCGGATGAGGTCAATTCCGGCTACATGAATATACGCACCGTGGGCCAGCTTGACCCCGTGAACCTGACGGTAGTAGGCCGGGTGGCCCAGCACTAGCGACTGGGGGATTACCCCATCGGCCAGGATATGTTGACCGTTGTAGATGTCTTGCAAGAACATATTTAGGGCCTTGACCCGCTGAATAAGCCCCTGCTCTACGGTTCTCCACTCCGAAGCCGGGATGATACGCGGCAGTATATCCAGCGGGAAGGGTCGCTCGAGGCCAGAAGGATCGCCGTAAACCTGAAAAGTTATACCCTGGTTGCGAAAAGCCAGCTCGCTCAGGGTGCGGCGGCGCTCGAAGTCCTCGGAGGCCAGCTCCTCGAAGCGGTTCACCACCTCGCTGTAATGTTTGCGGGCTTTTCCCTCTTGGTCGAACACCTCATCAAAAACAGGACTGCGGTAAGCGGAAAACCAAGAAGCGGCCTGTTTCATGCAGGGATTATAACGTTTCATTTATAAATATCCAGACTAGAAGATTTTTCTTCACTAGAGTACCGGCATCGCCCAGGTTTCCGGCAGAGCCCGTATGGCCTACGGCCACCCCCTTGGGCGCTGTGCGCGCCTGTAACGGGCCGGGCTTTGCCCGTGCGAGCCGCTATGTGCTGTGCGCACCCCCTCCAGGTTAGCGGCAGAGCCGCTATGTGCTGTGCGCACCCCCTCGGGCTGCTGGGCGGCTTCACTGGAGTCCCATATTGGTATTCAAGGAGCACAACATCCCGTACCTGTCATAATTAAACCCTGCGGGATATTGGTGGGAAAGGCTGTAGGCGAGGTTGGCTTGAGGGAATAAAAAAAGGGCCGGAAGTCCGGCCCTGAAGTTGGTGGGGAGATTTAATGCTCGCCGTGCTGGTTGTTGTCGTAGTTTTGATTGTCGGAGTGAGGCTGATTCCAGCCGAGGTTGACGCGCACCTGACCTTTCTCGAGCCGAATTCTTAGCTGAGCCCGCTCCCCACCTCGGCGGTACTCGGCCCAGTATTCAGGGCGATTGCGGTTGCCCCGCACGTTGTAGTTCACCCGCACCCAGCCCTTAGCGATTAGATCACGGTCATAGTAACCGTAGACATCTTGTACGGGGCCAGCCTGATAAATCACCGAATAGTCGCTGCCATTTCGGTCTTCCCCCACCACTGCCCAGCCAGGAATTGGATTGACCACGATCACAACCGGCGGTTGGGGAGCCTGATAAACCGGCTGTGGGGCGGGGTAGACAGGTTGGGGTTGAGGATAGTTTCCATACTGGGCGGCTACACGGTAACTTACGGTGTCGCTCACCCAATCCTGGTCAGGTAGGGGGGTGACTACGATAGACAGAGCCCTGGCGAGATTCCCTGCACCTTGCACGCGCATCTGTCCACTGCGAATATCGGCCATCTGGCTCAGGGAGAGCTGCTGGCGGCTAGCCACTGCAAGTACCTGGTCGGTGCCCACCGGGCCATCCACAGTGAACTGGTAACGGGCTCCCTGAGCCGGGAAGGCTCGAGTTTCCCCGGCCTGCATGAAGCTCGCGCCACTGTAGGCGTTGGGCTGCACCAGGTCAATGCGGCCATTGGCATTGATGTCGAAGAGGTAGACGTAGGCATCCTGGTTGACACGGACATAGAGGGTGATGTTTTCACCGATGTAATAAGTGGAGTTGGAATAGCCCGAAGGGTCTTTGTTGACCCAGGTCTGGACTTGCAGGCTGGTAGGGATGGGATTGACGATGATGCTCTGGGGGTTGAAGACCGGGTTGGCCTGGGCCACCAGGCCCATCAGGCTCACCAGGCTTGTAACGAATAGTTGCTTCTTCATCTCGAGTCCTCCTGCAAATCATCGTAGGGGTTGTCTCTTCGGCGGCTATGAAGCCAGCATCAGCGAAGCTTAACCTTGGCCTTGAGCCAGTCTTTATCTGCCAGAGGGCTTAATCCGGGCTTTATCGCGGTTCTCTGATTTTTGCCGCCCGTGGCGGCGGCAAAAATCAGATTGGCCCAGTGAATACCCTCAGGCTCTCCCAGGATTCTTTGCGAAAACTGCTCTAGCTGGGGGTGAGCAGGCCAGGGTGAGTCATGGTTTCGTGCTTATCCTGCCTCAGGGCCACCGCAAAGACAGGTAAATCCCTCGAGCTTTGGGAGTCAAAGCGACCCGGACGCTCTATAGTTTTGTACATCTCGAGCCCTTCATGGTGCTCCCTGCTTGCAGGGGGCACTGCGTTATCACGGTTTCTGCTATTTTTGCCGCTGCTCATGGCGGCAAAAAGGTGCTGGGTACGGTCTTTCTAAGCGGGTGGACTGTCCTATTCTTTCTGAAAACCGCTCTAAGATCGCCAATGCAGATATTCGCGGCCACCCCGCAACTTGTGGAGGGTTGCTTTTGACCTTGCGGTGGCCCTGTACCCTGCCGCCCCTTAGGAACCCTATTCCTACACTTCTGCTACAGTCATAGGAGCATCCAATAGTCGTAAACTGAAGCACAACCTAAAGGAGATTCCATGCAAGGCACCATGATGAACTATCCTTTGACCCTGACTTCGATCTTAGAGCGGGCCGGACACCTGTTCCCCAAACAGGAAATTATCACTCGCCTGCCCGACAAATCACTGCACCGCTATACCTACGCCGACTTCTATCGCCGCGCGAGGGCTCTGGCTGAGGCACTGCAAAAAGCGGGCCTGAAAAAAGGCGACCGGGTGGCTACATTGTCTTGGAACACTTATGCCCACCTCGAGGCCTACTTTGGCATTCCGGCAGCAGGGGGGGTACTGCACACCCTCAACTTGCGCCTGCATCCAAATGATGTGGCCTATATCGTCCAGCACGCCGAAGACCGCTTCTTGATTGTGGACGATGTGCTGCTGCCTCTTTTGGAGAAGTGCCGCGCCGACATCAAGCCCGAGCGGGTTTTGGTGGTTCCACTTACCGGTCAGCCTATCCCGCCGGGGATGGGCCTCGAGAGCTACGAGGATTTCCTGGCGAGCGCCACCGGCGACTTCGACTACCCGGCCCTGAGCGAGGACGACCCCAGCGGCATGTGCTATACCTCGGGTACTACCGGCAAGCCCAAAGGGGTGGTGTATACCCACCGCTCTACCGTGTTGCACAGCCTGGGCTCGGCCTTGCCGGACGTGCTCAACTTGTCCATGAAAGACGTGCTGCTGCCGGTGGTTCCGATGTTCCACGTGATGGCCTGGGGGCTGCCCTTTACCGGGGTGATGATGGGGTCGAAGATGGTCATGCCAGGGCCACACCTCGATGCGGCTAGCCTGCTAGACCTTTACGAAAGCGAAAAGGTTACCAAGACTGCCGGCGTGCCAACCATCTGGATGGGCGTGCTGCAAGCCTTGCAAAAGGAGCCGACCCGCTGGAAGCTACAGCCGATGGAGATGGTAGTGGGAGGCTCGGCTGCACCGGAGACCCTGATCCGGGCCTACGACCAGTTTGGCCTGAAGGTGCTGCACGCTTGGGGCATGACCGAAACCAGCCCCCTCGGCACTACCAGCCGCCTTAAGACCAATCTGCAAGGGGGTTCTGCCGATGAACAGTATGCCTATCGCGCGACCCAGGGTATTCCCACGCCCTTAGTAGAAGTGCGGGCGGTAGGAGAGAGTGGCCCGGTTCCCTGGGATGGGGTGAGCATGGGCGAGCTCGAGGTGCGGGGGCCGTGGGTGGCGAGCGGGTATTACCGCCTCGAGGCCGAGAATGACAAGTGGAGCCCCGATGGCTGGTTCCGCACCGGTGATGTAGCGACCATCAACCCCGAGGGCTATGTCAAAATCACTGACCGCACCAAAGACCTGATCAAGTCGGGTGGGGAGTGGATTAGCTCGCTCGACTTGGAAAACGCCCTGATGGGCCATCCGGCGGTCAAGGAGGCTGCTGTGATCGCCATCCCGCACCCCAAGTGGGCCGAGCGTCCACTGGCGGCGGTGGTTTTGAAAGACGGAGCCCAGGCCACGGCAGAGGAGTTGAAGAAATACCTCGAGCCTAAGTTTGCCAAATGGTGGCTGCCCGATGCAGTAGTTTTTATATCCGAGATTCCCCGTACCAGCACGGGTAAGTTTCTCAAAGCTCAACTGCGTGATCAGTACAAGAGCTGGCAGTGGGAAAGTGCTTGAAAGGGTAGACCACCCGTGAAATAGAAGGTGAGCCGCTCTAGCCGGAGCGGGGATACGGGGCGTAGCCTGCCCGCAGGAAATAGAGTCCTTGGGGTGGAGAGGTCTTCCCGGCTTCGCTCCGCCTGCCTCCTTCGAGCAGGGCCTGGATGTTGTTGGAATCGCGCTTGCCTAGCCCCACCTCGACCAGCGTGCCGACCATGCTGCGCACCTGTCCCCGCACGAAGCCCGAACCCACGAACTCTAGCCATATTTCCCGCCCGTTGCCCTCGGCGGGGCGCACCTCGAGGTGAACTTTATAGATTTCCCGCACCGTGCTGCGTTCTTCCAAGCGAGCCCTAGGCTCGGCGGCGTTGCCGCTACCTTCTCTAACCGCGAAAGCCGCGAAATCGTGGGTTCCTAAAAAGTATTCGAGGGCGTGGCGCATGGGAACCAAGTTGAGCGACTGGGGTATCCACCACACCCTGGTGCGCTCGAGGGCCGGGGGCATGGTGCGCTGCAAGATACGGTAGCGATACTCCCGCCACGCACAGCTTTTGCGGGCATGAAACAAAGGGTCTACTTCCTCGGCAGCCAGGGCGCGGATATCGCTTGGCAGGAGGCTATTGAGGGCAAAAGGGATTTTGTCTGACGGGATGGAATCTTGGCTGTCGTAGTGAACAGGCATAGCCAGGGCGTGAACCCCGGCATCGGTGCGGCCACAGGCATAAATTTTGGCTTTTGCACCGGGAATTTGGGCCAGGGCGGCCTCGAGTTCACCTTGCACGGTGCGCTCTCCTTGCTCTTGAATTTGCAAGCCAGCAAAGAGGGTTCCGTCGAATTCGATGGTCAGTTTGATGCGGCGCATAAAAAGTTGAACACTGAGCATCCAACGCCTAATACAGGATCAGATCGTACCTGCTCTGCCAGGCTGGGAAGCGGAGGAAGCTTCAGTCGCCTGCCCCCAGTTTATCCTGCCCGCCCACCACTACGGCCTTGGCCCGCACCAACAGTCGCACCTTGTCACCGGGCTGAAAGGGGCTTTCGGGGCTTTCCTGCACGGTTAGCTCGCGGCTGCCTAGCCGTACGCGGTAGGTCAGGTCATGGCCTTTGAACTCCCTCGAGAGCACCTCGCCCTCCAACTGCCGCGCCGAGATGCCGAACTGCCCCAGCGGAGAGGCCAGGCTCAGGCCCTCAGGGCGCAACGAGAGCAATACTGCGCCCTGGGCGGCCTGGGTGAGCACCAATCGGCCCAGCGGGGTCTCGGCCTCGAGGCCCTTGGCTTCGCCGGGAATCAGGTTGGTGCGGCCCAGAAACTGGGCCACGAAGGGGGTTTGAGGGTGGGCATAGACGGCTTCGGGGGTGCCGGTTTGCTCGAGCCTGCCTCCGCGCATTACCGCCAGCCGGTCAGCAAAAGACAGGGCTTCTTCCTGGTCGTGGGTAACGAGCACCGCTCCAATTTGGTTGTGCTTCAGAAGTGCGCGCACCTCGTCGCGGGTAGACTGCCGCAGGGCCGCGTCTAGGCTGCTAAAGGGTTCGTCCAGCAGGATGAGCTGGGGGCCGGGGGCAATGGCTCTTGCCAGTGCCACGCGCTGCTGCTGCCCACCCGAAAGCTCGGCGGGTTTACGGTCTTTGAAAACCGTCAGGCCAACCAGGCTCAAAACCTCTTCGACCCTGGCCCGGCGGGCTTTTGGGCTCAGGCCGCGCAGTCCGAAAGCTACGTTGCCAAAAACGCTTAGATGAGGGAACAGGGCATAATCCTGAAACACGAAGCCAATCCCCCGGTCTTCGGCGGGCAGGTGGCTGAGGTTTTTGCTGTCCATCACCACCTTTCCCCCATCGGCGGGCTCAAATCCGGCAATCAGGCGCAAAGTGGTGGTCTTGCCGCAACCCGAAGGCCCCAAAAGGGCGAAAATCTCACCCTGTTTAACCTGAAAACTCACCTCCTGGACGACAGGGGGCAGGGCCGGGTGAAAGCGCTTGGTCAGCCCGGAAACACTCAACAGCGGCTCGAGCCCCAGGCTCTTGGCGGTGGGTGCTGGATGTTCGACCTTGGGCGCGTTCATCTTCGTTCCTGAGTGAGCAACAAACCGATAAAACAAGCCGAAAATACCACGATAATCAGGGCGTAAGGGGCGGCTTGGGCATATACGGCTTCGGAAGTGTAGCTCCAAATGCGCGTGGCCAGCGTATCGTAGCCTACTGGGGCCAACAAGAAGGTGAGCGGTAGTTCCTTCACCGACGACAAAAATACCAAGGCCATGCTCGAGAGCAGCCCCCGCCGCAGCAGGGGGAAGGTGGCCCGCATAAAAGCCTGAGCCGGACGATACCCCAGCCCTCGAGCGGCCTCTTCCAGGCGCGGCGAAGCCTGGTACAGGGCGCTACGAATAGGGCCGATGGCCTCGGCCATGAAGTATAGGGCATAAGCCATAATCAGCAGGCCCAGGGTCTGGTAGAGGAAGGGTAGACCGCGCAGGCTAAAGAAAATCAGGGCCAGGGCAAAGGCCAGCGGCGGGACAGCGTAACCAAGGTAGGCGGTGCGCTCTAGCGCCCTGGAAAGCCTGCTGGGATAACGCACGCCTAAATAGGCCAGGGGCAAAGCCAAGCTAGTCGCCACCAATGCCGCTGGGGCCGAAGCCTGGAGGGTGTTCCACAGCGCATCCAGCAGGTCGCTGAGGCCGGTTTGCTGGGCTACGATGCCCACCGTCCAATACCCCACCGTAGCCAGGGGGATGACCAAGGCCCCAGCAATGGGAATCGCGGCGAAACCATAGGCCAGGGGAGTCCACCGGCCCAGTGGGGTTTGGGTCTGTCGCCGGGCACTGCCTTGCCCCACCCGGCTCAGATTGAGGCCCAGCAGGGCTCTGGCCTCGAGCCACAACAGGCTCAGAGTCAGGACAATCAGCATCAGCGAGAGCCAGGCCGCATACACCCGGTCGAAGGAGGCTGAGTATTGAATATAGATGGCATAGCTGAAAGTTTCAAAGCGCATCAGGCTGACCACCCCGAAATCACCCAGCACGTGTAACCCAATCAGCAGCCAGCCCGCGTATAGCGCGGGTCGCAGTTGGGGCAGCACCACCTTCAGCACCACCGCAATCCCGCGATAGCCCAGGCTGCGGGCGGCTTCCTCGAGGCTAGGATCCAAGCCCAGCAGCGCGGCCCTGAGGTTCAAGAACAAATAGGGGTAGATAAATAGCGTCAGCACGCCCAGCGCCCCCCAGTACCCCTGGGGGCGAGGCCAGTTCAGGTGTAGCAGGGTCTCGAGCAGTCCCCCTGGCCCAGTAGCCCCCAGCAGCGCGAAAGCCCCCACGTAGCCCGGAACCGCCAGAGGTAAAGTCAGAAGCAGGCTCAGAAAGCGCTTCCCACGGAGGTTGCTACGGGTGGTGAGCCAGGCCAGGGGCAGGGCCAGCAGGGTGCAGACCAGCAACACCCCCAGCATCAGGGCTAGGGTGTTGCCCAAAAGCCGCAGGTTGCGCTCTCGAAACACGATTTCCTGTAGGGTTTGGGGGTCGGCCTGCAAAGCCCGTAGCAACAGGTAGACCATCGGTAACAACACCCCGGCCAAGGCTAGCAAGGCCGGGAGTATGAAGTGCCAGGGCAGGGGCCGCCCAGCAGTACGCACCATAAGTGAGCCTGAGTGTATCCCAGTCGAGCAGCAGGGTTTCGGGGCTCGAGGCACAGTGATAATGATTCGCACCAAGAAGCCGAGGGCAAAGAGCAGAGCAGAAAGTCAAAAACCTGTGTTGCTTGGCACATCCCAGTGCCACTCGACCTTGCTCTGCCAGTCGCGGCGCACCCCTCGAGGCCAGGGAATGCTGGGATGGCCCACGTAGACGAAACCCAGCAGCTTGGTGGGAGCTTGTAGCCCTACGAATCGTGCGGTGTTTTCGTGCAAAACTGCCAGACCCGAAGTCCAGAAGGCGCTCAAGCCAAGGCTGGCAGCGACCAGTTGTGCAGCATGAACCGCCGCTCCCACTGCCGCGACCTCTTCCCATTCGGGGTGATGACCGCCGGGCTGCATTCCCACCGCAATCCACACCGGGGCCAGCCAGACCCGCTCAGCCTGGATTTTCTCGGCTAGCGGATTGTATTTCTCGGCGGGGATGCCCAGCCGGTAGGACTGGGCAAAGGCTTCTCCCAGAGCTTGGCGGGCTGCGCCCGCGAAGACCGAGAAGCGCCAGGGCTCGGAATCACCGTGGTTGGGAGCCCAGTTGGCGGCCTCGAGCATCTGTTCTATCCATTCGCGCGGAAGGGGGTCGGGTTTGAGCAGGTTTTGCTTGATGCTGCGGCGCTGGGCGATGAGGGAGAGGAGGTCTGAAGTCAACATGATTTCTCTAACCAACAGTGTAGAGCGATTTTCATGAACAACCACCCACCAGCCCCATAAGAAACTCGAATGGATAACGGGGTCTTGAGAACCACGATAGGGCCGACTCAGAGAATCGGCCCTACCAGATAAATCTGGCCTCGAGACCTACAGCAGCCCCACCTCGCGCAGCAGCTTGAGGGTTCCGTCCAGGTCGGTGAGCTTGCTGAAATCGAGTTTTGGGCTGCGCCCAACTACCTCGGTAAAGGGCAGCAGGCTGGCTGGGAGCTTGATACCGCTCACCACCGGATACTCGCGCACCTGGTCTACGGTAAACTGCTGGCTTTTGGCCTCGAGCAGGTAGTTCAGGAATTTCTCGGCCAGTGCGGGCTGTTTGCTGGTCTTGAGCACGGCTGCCCCAGTAACCAGGGCCAGGCTGCCCACATCACCCTTGCTGAAATAGTAGGTGGCCACGTTGGCTTTGGCGGCGGGGTTGGAGGAGGTAGGGGTTTTAACCTGGTCTTCCTCTTTGCCTTCGTACTCGCCTTCTTGAATGCCTGCCAGCAGGCGCTGGATGTAGTAGTGATTGGAGAGGCCCACGTCAATCTCACCGGCCCGCATGGCATCGAGCATGGCTGGGTTGTTGGCATAGGCTTTGGCCCCAGCGGCTTTCATGGCCAGAAGCCAGGCCTTGGTTGCGGCCTCACCCTTCAGCGCCCGCATGGCGGTAATAAAGTCCTGGAAGCTGCTATAAGTAGGAGTCCAGCCGATGCGCCCTTTGAGCTTGGCAATCTGGGGCAAGTCCATCACCGAGGCCGGAAGCTCGCTGGGCTTGATCTTGCTGGGATTGTAGGCCAGTACCCTAAAGCGCACCGAGACCGGAACCCACAGGCCACTGCTGGGGACGAACTCGCTGGGGCGGCTGAGCAGCTCGGGGGGTAGCTTGAGCAGCAAGCCCGCTTTGGTGGCAGCTTCCAGCGAACCCGAAGAGTTGGCCCAGAACAAGTCGGCGGGGCTACGGCTGCCTTCTTCCTGCAGGGCAGCCAGGATTTCGGCATCAGGGCCAAAGCGCAGCTTGACCTGGATGCCAGTGTCCTTCTCGAACTGTTTGATGATGGGCTGGACTAAACCTTCGCCACGGGAGGCATAGATGGTCAGGCTCTGGGCCTGCACAGCACCAATGACTAGGGCGGCCAGAAGTGCCAGGGGGAATCTTTTCATGGGTTTCTCCTAAATTTCGAGCCCGAAGTTTGCCGGGCTCGAGTACGAGAGCAGTCTAGAGACCCAAAAATGAAATGTCAAGTAATCCAGTCGGATTTATAGGCATTAGTAATGAGAACCACTTGCAAACTCCCAGCAAATGCGCTCTGGAGCGATTCCCACGAATACCCCCAACAAGGGTTTTTGTTGTTCGGGGTACGTTACGGCCCACGTGGAGTCAAGGGCCACAGGCCCCCGGCCACGCCGGTACTGGTGGACCGTAATGGTGGGAAACGCGATGGGGCTTTATTCAAGAAAGCGGAGGTTGTGTAAACTCTTGTGGAGATGCGGATTTCTCCAACCTTGGTTCGGTCTATCGGGCAGATTCTGGCGGTCTCGTATCCGGTGTTGGCGCTCTCCGCCGGGGCGCGCTCGGTCTATCAGCTTTTTTTCAAGCCGGGTGTGACCGACTACTTTCCACCGGCGCTTTCGGGGGTGGCGGCGGGGCTTTATCTGTTGGCGACGCTGGGCTTCGTGGTGCGTAGACCCTGGACGTGGTGGCTGACGGTGCTGATTCTGGGGCTCGAGACCGCCGGGGTGTTGGTAGTGGGTACGCTGAGTATTCTCGAGCCAGGCGTTATCGGGCGCACGGTCTGGCACGACTACGGCATTGACTATGGCTTTTTGCCGTTGATCCAGCCGATTCTGGGCCTGGTATGGCTGTTCTGGCCGGAGAACCGCAGGGCGTTTTTCCAGGGTTCTGGGCTCAGGGTGGTAGATTCTGGGAAGAAGGTGTGAGCACCGAACGCATCCAAGGGGCCACATCAGTCAGAGAAAGCATGTCTGGGACGGTATTGGCTAGTGGCCCGGAAATAACGCAGGGGACGGGGTTGGTCGAATGGTGGGTGTGCCAGGGTTCCTCGGCATTGCCGTGGTCGGCAGTGAGTATCAGCGTGGCTTTGGAGTGGGCCTCGAGGAAGCCTTTTACGAAAGCATCCAGCTCGAGGAATCTTTCATCCAGCTTGTCCTGGACGCGGTGGGCCGAGTAGTCCAGCGACCAGTCCTCGAGGATGGTCAAATCATGGCCCTCAGCAAGCCGGGCCAAGCCCTGTCCGGTTCGCTCTGGCTCGCTCCAGAAAGCCGGGGGGAGTGCCCTGGGGTCTTCCAGAGGCAACAGCTCGAGCCCCGCCGCTTTAGCCGAATATCCGAATGCCGAGAGCATATTGCGCCGAGCGTCCAGGACGCGCTCCAGGTATTCTTGCCGGTAGCCGTTGGCGTGTAAAACCCGCAAGCCTCGACCCGCACCCCAAACCTGGACACTCTCCTGGCGCAAAAGCCCTTGCAGACGGCTCAGGGGGTGCGGCCCCTGGTGGTAGCCAAGGAACTTTGCGGCGTTGATTCCGGTGAGCAGGGTGGTCTGCCCAGTTCCCGACTGGGGCAGCCCCTCAATCCCCAAGGTCGCCTCCAGAACGCGGTAAGCCAGCCCCGGCGCATCGAATGGCTGAAGGCTGAAACTACCGGTCAGATTTTTTAGAGTAGGCAATTCCAGCCTCTGGAGCGGGCTGCGCGGGTCGTCAGAGAGCCCCAGCCCGTCTACGAACAGAAATGCCAGCACAAGGTATTGTCAAACCTCCAACGTCGAACGTCAAATGCCAAAAGTCGAAGGCCAACCCCTCACTCTCGTGGTCGGTATGACAACTCGAAAAAGGAGTCTGGTTACAGCTTTATGCCGGGCGTTGGGGGCATGATGCTTTTTGGAGGTAGACCTATGATTCGTTCAGCGAGTGCAGTATGGCAGGGCGCTTTGCGCGATGGCAAAGGCGATATGAAGGTGCAGAGCGGGGCCTTTGAGGTGCCGTTTTCGTTTGGAACCCGCTTCGGCGAGGTGAAGGGCACCAACCCCGAGGAGCTGATTGCGGCGGCCCATGCCGGGTGTTTCAGCATGGCTTTTAGCGGGGCCTTGGGTCAGGCGGGCTTCACCCCCGAGTGGGTCGCCACCACTGCCAAGGTGAGCATTAATCAGGTGGAGGGCGGGTTTGGTATCACCAAGATTGAGCTACAGATGGAGGCCAAGGTTCTCGGCATAGACCAAGCTACCTTTGACCAAATCGCCCAGGGAGCCAAGGCGGGTTGCCCGATTTCCAAGGCCCTGGCAGCGGTTCCCGAGATTACTTTGGAGGCCAAGCTGGTGTGATTTAACCATGGGCTAAGGAAAGCCGAAGACCCAAAGCCTAAAACTGAAGGCGAGATACCTTATATCCAGGACAGCGATTCTGGATGCATTCTTTTTGCGTCGTAGGGGAGCATTGAGCTTTCGGCCTTCAGCGTTCGGCTCCTTGCGGGTTACTTGAACATCTATAGCGCATACCTCCTGCGTAGTGTTGAATAGGGGCGTGGAGCCGGACACCGGGTTGCTGGAGCGAATGGCGAAAGGGGACGAAAAGGCCCTCGAGGAGCTATACCGCCGCTACAGCGCCCCGGTGTTTGCCCTGCTCCTGCGCATCCTGCAAGCCCGCGAGGAGGCCGAGGAAATTTTGCAAGACACTTTCGTACAGCTCTACCGCGAGGCCGCTCGGTATAACCCCGAACGGGGCGGGGTGACGGCTTTTTTGTTCACCATCGCTCGCAGCCGGGCCCTTTCGCGCTTGCGCAAGCGCGGGGCCAGACCGCAGAAGGTCGAAGACCTAGACCTGCACGACCCCGAGCAGGAGCTAGGCTTGTGGCGCGAGGACGACCCCGAGGGCCGCATTTTGGTGGGACGGGCCTTGGCGAAGCTCGAGCCCACCGACCGCAAACTGCTCGAGGCGGCTTTTTACCTGGGCTACAGCCACACTGAGCTGTCCGAGCGCTTCCAGATGCCCCTGGGTACGGTCAAAACCCGCATCCGGCGAGCGCTCCTCAAGCTGCGTGAGTTTTTGGGTGGGCCGGTGGCCTCCGGCTCGGAGGACGTGTGAAGAACCTGCCTGAGCTGCTCCCTGACTACGCCCTGGACTTGCTGGGGGACGAGGAGCGGCAATTGCTCGAGGCTCAGTTGAGGGCCGACCCCGCGCTGCGCCGCGAACTCGAGGATTTGCAGCACACCCTTTACCGTCTGCCCGAAAGCCTGACCCCGGTCACGCCCCCGCCCGGTGTGTTCGCCAAGGTGCAGCGCCGCACCAGCTCGAGGCGCTTGTGGCTGCGGGTCGCTGCCGCCGCCGCGATTCTGGTAGTGCTGTGGTTGGGTAGCTTTAGCTTCAACCAGTACGTGCAAAACCGGGTGCTGGCACAAGAACAAGCCAAGGTCTCGAGCTGGATGTCTAACCCCAAAGCCGAATGGAGGCTGCTCAAGGATTCCAGCGGTCAATCCTTCGGAACCATGCTGTGGTTGCCCGATGGGCGCTGCCTGATTGTTCTGAGCGAGATTGCTCCGCAGGGCAAAGTGTACCAGGCCTGGGGCCGCCGAGCCGGAGAAAACCCCACTTCGCTGGGCACCTTTAGCGGGCGAGTCTTCGAGACCCACTACAAGGAGTTTCAGACCATGGGGGTGAGCCTCGAGCCTCCTGGCGGCAGCCCTCAGCCGACGCACCCGCTGGGCCGGGTTCCGGTGTCTTAGACCCGGTAGCGCAGCCGCATCACGAACTTCAAAAAACGCAGCACCTGGGTGACAATTTTGGCGTAACCCCCGCGCGGCAGCCAGTTTGGCCCGGATAGCGGAAATACCCGTTCCACGGCTACGGTCTGGGCTTCGGTGAAGCGGTATAGCCCTTCTTTGCCGTGCCGCCGCCCCAGGCCCGAAGCCTTGAAACCGCCCATCCCCCCATCCATCGAGGCCCAGGCCGCAGCATAGGCTTCATTGATGTTGACCGTACCGGCCTGGATTCTCGAGGCTATCGTGCGCCCCAGCTCGAGGTTTTCCGTCCAGACACTGGCGTTGAGGCCGTATTCGCTGTCGTTGGCTCTGCGAATTGCGCCGTCTAAGTCACCGAACGAGTATAGCGAAACCACCGGCCCAAAGGTCTCTTCGGCGTAAACCCTCATCTCTGGGGTGACGTTTTCCAGCACCGTAGGCTCGAAGAACAGCGGCCCCAGGTCAGGCCGGGCCTTGCCACCCACGAGCACTTTTGCCCCTTTAGCTACCGCGTCCTGGACGTGGTTTGCTACCACATCAAACTGCCGTTCCACGGTGAGTGTCCCGATTTGGGTGCGGTGGTCGAGCGTGGAGCCCAGCCGCAGAGCTTCGGTCTTGGCTTTGAGCAGGCCTGTGAACTGGTTGTAAACCTTCTCGTGAACGTAGATTCGCTCGATGGCGATGCACAGTTGCCCACTGTTGGTAAAAGCTCCGCGCACCGCGCCGTCGGCGGCGGCTTCCAAGTTAGCATCTTCCAGCACCAACATGGGGTTTTTGCCGCCCAGCTCGAGGCTGGCCCCAATCAGTCGCTCTGCCGCCTGCACGCCCACCTTGCGGCCCGTGCGGGTACTCCCAGTGAAGGCCAGGTTGTCCACCGCATTAATCAGCGCCACCCCCACTTCTCCAGCCCCGCTCACGACCTGGAAAAGTCCCTTGGGCAGCCCAGCTTCTTCCATCAAAGCCTCGACCCACAGGGCGCTAAAGGAGGTTTGGGGGTCAGGCTTCAAGACTACCGCGTTCCCTGCCATCAGTGCCGCTACCGGCTCAGTGACGGCCATGGTCAGGGGGTAGTTCCAGGGCGCGATCACCCCCACCACGCCGACGGAATGCCGGTATTCCCAGGTTTTGGTCAGGCCGAAAAAACTCCCGCCCGCCCGGCGTGGGGCCAGCCACTGCGGAGCCCGCACCGCGTAATAACCGGTGTTCATGGCACAATCAATAATCTCGTCGAAGGCATGGCGGCGCGACTTGCCGGTCTCGAGCTGCACGATGTCCAGAACTTCTTCCTGGCGGGCCAGCAGTAAATCGTGAAAGTCAAAAAGGACTTTAGAGCGCTCTCGAGCCGGAGTCTTGGCCCAGGCAACTTGTGCGACCTTTGCCCGCCTTACCGCGGCACTGACATCCTCCGCCGTACAGAGTGGGACTGCCGCCAGAACGGAGTTATCCACAGGGTTGTGGATAACTTGGACAGGCCGCTCGGTGAGGGTAAAAACGCGCTTGGAGAGGCGCTCGAGCAGCCCTTCCGGCAGCGGCGCGGTGCGCGGCGGGTTGACCAGATGGAGGCGACCAGTCTCCAGCATTTGCTTTATGGTGCGCTGGGTTTAGGTAAGCTGTCAATCGTTGACTGCAAAAGCAGACCCCCGAAGTTGGCGACCTCTCGAGTAATTTCGTACACACCGACCTTCCCACCGTGCCCCCCTGCGCGCAGGGGGCGCTAAAGGCAAAAGGGCTATCACAAAATTACTAACGACCTCGGAACTCGTGGGGGGCGCTTTTGCCTCCCGCCTACGGCAACTTCACCGTCTGGCTCTGGGTAGGGCTGCACAGTTGCGGCCCGCACAGTCGCGCGGTCACCTGCACCGCGTAGGGCTGTTCTTTGTTGTTGATTAGGTCGTTGATGGCGGCGTTCATCTCCTTGTAGAGCCCCTCGGTGGTTTTGTCGAGGCCAATCGCCGGAATCGGCACGCCCAGGTAGTTGCCCAAGGCTGCCGGGGCTAGCGAGAGCACGACCTTGAAGGTGCTTTCCAAGAGCCGCCCCGTGACCCGGAAGAAGTTGGTGTCGGGGACATAGACCGGGAAGCCCTGAGTGGCCGCAGCCGTATAGCTCATGGGGGCTTCGCCCTTGATATCCCTGGTGCGGTTGTCGAACTTGCCCCCGAAAATACTACCCGAGGGAGCACGGTAGAAGACCGTCACGGTGTACTCAGCGCGGTTTGCATCCCTGGCATCGGTGGGGTAGAGCACCAAGGTGCAGGCGTTGGCCCCAAACTCCAAAACTGGCCCTGGACGGTTCGACTCGCCTACGCAGGCCACGTTCAGGCGGGGGGCTTGGGCGTAGGCCGAGAGGTAGGCAGGGTCGGAGGTAAGGTTGCGCGGGGCGCACGAAAACAGGGCTAGAGCGAAGATAGGGAGGAGGAGGTAAAGCTTCACAGCACTATTATGACGGGGTTTGAGGAGGGGTTGATGGGAGGCTCGAGATTCGCATAACTGGCAGGTGTTTTACTAAGGCCCAATCGAATGAGCTTCCCACAGCCTACTCGAGCACCCGTACCTCGACGGGTTCGTCGGCGGGCAAGGGTTCGCCGCGCTCGGTCAGGGCCTCGAGGTACAAACCAATCGCTTCCTCGAGGCTGGCCTGGGTTTGCTCGAGGGTTTCACCGCTGCTGACACAGCCTGGTAGGGCGGGTACATAGGCTGAATACCCCCATCGGGGTGTTTGGGGTAATACTCGAAGATGGTGGTGTACTTCATTCCTACCTCCTCAGCGCTCCCAGCAAATCCTCGAGTGACACGGGGAGCATCTCATCCCTTCACAACGATATTCAACAACTTCCCCGGCACGTAGATTTCCTTGACTATTTGTTTCCCCTCGAGCCAAACCTTCACGTTCTCGATCCCCCGTGCAATCCGCTTAATCTCGTCTTCGCCTGCATCCGCAGGTACGGTGGCCTTCCCGCGCACCTTGCCCGAAACCTGCACCACCAGCTCAAAGGAATCCGCCACCAGCGCGGCCTTGTCCACATCGGGCCACTGCGCCTGGAATACCGACTCCGAATGGAACCAGTGCCAAAGCTCCTCGGCCATGTGCGGCGCGAAGGGGGCCAGCATCTGGATGTAGTAGCGAGTCGCGGTGCGGTAGACCGGCGAGACCGGGTGCTCCTTGCGGTAGTCGTAGAGGGTGTTGAGGAACTCCATCAGAGCCGCAACCGCCGTGTTGAAACGGAGATTTTCGATGTCCGAGCCGACCTTCTCGAGCGTCGCGTGCAGCTTCGCGTACAAGGCTTTGTTGGCAGACTCGAGCGCCCCGGCATCCAACGTGCCCGAAGCCTTCTCCAAGTCGGCTCGATCCTCGCTGACTCGGCGGAAAACCCGGTTCAGGAAGCGCCAACTGCCCTGCACGCCCTCGTCGGTCCAGATCATCTCGTTCTCGGGCGGGGCGGCGAAGAGGATGGTCACGCGGGCAATATCCGCGCCCTGCTCGCGCACAAAAGGCCCCACCATCACCCCGTTGCCGAGGGATTTGCTCATGGTGGCGGCTTTCCAGAAGTGGGTGCTGCCGTCCTCAGCGCTGCGGAGTTCGGCCCCGGAGCGCCTGGCATCGCTCACGGTCAGGGTTTCGGGCAGGTCGAGCTTGCTGCGGCGTTCGCCCGTCTTGAAGCGAATTGTCTCACCGGAAATTTCAACCTCACCCACGTCTGTCCAGCCCTGCACCATGCCCTGGGTGAACAGGCCCTCGAAAGGCTCCTGGGCCTCGAGCATCCCCAAATCACTCAAAAACTTGGTGAAGAAGCGGCTGTACAGCAGGTGCAAAATGGCGTGCTCGATGCCGCCGATGTACTGGTCTACCGGCATCCAGAAGTTGGCTTTGTGGGGGTCGAAGGGCAGGTTTTGGTTGTGGGCATCGGCGTAGCGCAGGTAGTACCACGAGGAATCCATGAAGGTGTCGAGGGTGTCGGTGTCGCGCCGGGCCTGGCCACCGCACTTGGGGCAGGTGGTCTCGAAGAACTCGGGGTGGGCCGCCAGCGGGCTTTTGCCCTTGGGGCGGATGTCGTCCACGTCGCGCAAGGTGGGCAACTCCACGGGTAATTGCTCGTAGGGCACGGGAACGATGCCGCAGTTCTGGCAGTGAATCATGGGGACGGGCGTGCCCCAGTAGCGCTGTCTCGAGATGAGCCAGTCGCGCAGGCGGTAGTTGACCTTGCCCTCACCGATACCTTTTTCTTCCATCCAGCCGATGATTTTCCGCTTGGCCTCTTCCATCATCAGCCCATTCAGGAAGCCGGAGTTGATGGCGGGGCCGTCCTCGGTGTAGGCCTTGCCGCTGAACTCCGCCGGTGGCTGCACGGTGCGGACGATCTCGAGGCCAAACTTTTCGGCAAACTCCCAGTCCCGCTCGTCCTGCCCCGGCACCGCCATGATGGCCCCGGTGCCATACCCATAGAGCACGTAATCGGCAATCCAGACCGGGATTTCTTTATGGTTAGCTGGGTTGATGGCGTAAGCTCCCGTCCAGATCCCGGTTTTCTCGCGGTCTTCCATCTGCCGGTCTACTTCGCTCTTGAGTCGGGTGGCAGCGATATAGGCTTCTACCTCGGCTTTCTTAGCGGGCGTGACCAGCTCAGCCACGAGCGGATGCTCCGGGGCCAGCACCATAAAGGTCGCGCCGAAAATGGTGTCCGGGCGGGTGGAGAAGACCCGAATCTTTTTATCCGAATCTTTCACTGCGAAGTCAAACTCGGCCCCGGTGCTCTTGCCAATCCAGGCCCGTTGCATGGCCTTTACTTTTTCCGGCCAGCGCGGGAGGGAGTCCAGGTCTTGCAAGAGGCGCTCGGCATAGTCGGTGATTTTCAAGTACCACTGCTCGAGTTCTCTTTTCTCGACCAGCGCCCCACTTCGCCAGCCGCGCCCGTCAATCACCTGCTCGTTGGCGAGCACGCTCTGCTCCACCGGATCCCAGTTGACATAGCTCTTTTTGCGATAGGCCAGACCCTTCTCGTACATCTTGAGGAAAATCCACTGGTTCCAGCGGTAATAGTCCGGCATGGCCGTCATAACCTCGCGGCTCCAGTCGTACTGGATGCCCATCAGGCCGAGCGATTCCTTGCTCTGGGCAATATTGCCGAAAGTCCACTCGGCGGGTGAAACGCCGAACTTGAGCGCGGCGTTCTCGGCGGGCAAGCCGAAGGCATCCCAGCCGAAGGGGTGCAGCACCGAATAACCCTGTTGCACCCGGAAGCGGGCGAGTGCGTCCCCCATGGTGTAATTCTTCAGGTGGCCCATGTGCAGGTCGCCCGAGGGATATGGAAACATCACCAGGATGTAGGCTTTTTTAGTCCCATTTTGGCCCTCCAGGCGCGGCAGGGTAGGGCTATCGGCCCCGGCGCTGTGTGCCGCCTGGACAGCCGCGTCGCCTACAGCGATACCCTCCGTGGCCTTCAAAAGGCCAATTTCCTGCCAGTATTTCTGCCAGCGGGGCTCGAGTTCGTGGGGATTGTATTTATCAGTGGTCGGAACCATGGGTTCTCCTAAAGTTTCAACGAGTCATTCTAAAGGCTCGAGGTATAAAAAATCCCCCTACGACCATGTAGGGGGAGCCTCCCGAGTAAACGGGCTCCCCTAAGATAGTTCTAGGCGGGCAAACTTCATGGGTTCATGATAGCACGCTTTGACAGCTTTACAGACCAAAAGCGTTATAAAAAAAGCCAGCCCTGAGGCTGGCCCTGCATACCAAGCGGCTTACTTGTAGAGGAAGCAGGCCCGGAACTTGACAATGTTCTTCTCGCCAATGCCTTTAACCTTGGCCACCAAATCGGCCTCGTCCTTGAAGGGGCGGGCCTTGATGATGGCCTCGGCGGTCTTCATGCCGATGCCGGGAATCTTGTCCAAGTCGGCGGTGGTCGCGGTGTTGACATTGACCGGAGTGACCTTGCAGGCGGTAGCGGTCATGGTGCTCGAGGGGGTGGTGGTTTTCTGGGCCAGTACCGAAGCGCCCGCAATCGCCAGCGAGGCCAGAGCCAATACCAAGAAGTTTCGTTTCATAAGGTCTCCTTTGTGACTTGGGGTCACGGGGCACAGCTTGGGCAGAGCCGATGAAACTGAGATGGAGCAGGCTCCGAGGAAATATTCTACAGGGTTACCTATGGAAAAGTTGCGAAGGGCGTATGGTTACAGACTCCCAGAATTGGCTGGGCTAAAAACTCGCCGAATGTCGAACGCTGAAGGCTTAAAGTCAAAAACCTAAAAACACCAACCGCGTCCCAGACGGTGTTTCTTGATAGGGCAATTATGTCGTCCTGATATGACCTTTGGCCCTTTGTATTTTGCTTTCGGCCTTCAACATTAGACGTTCGACGAGTTGCGTTTAGCTCTCCGCCACGATTCCCGAAAGCTCAGTCTCCGGCTCTGGCCGAAACCCGTTCCGCGCTTGCCCCTTCGGCTTTGGGGTTTTTCCACAGGGCAATGCCGCGTAGCGGGGCGTAGACCTCGAGGCTGGGTAGAGTCTGACCCGCCATGCTGAGGCGATAAACCTTGCTGCCGCCGCGCCGTATAGCATAGAGGGTCTCGTCCAGCACCACCATCTCGACTTGCGCCGCAGCGTCTTCCCCTTCGCCTACCGGGAGCGCCCATGAACTAATTACTTCGCCCTCGAGGCTCAGCTTGCGAATCTTCTGGCTGTCGGCATCATAGATTAGCAGTTGCTCGTCGGGGGTCACGCCCACTCCGGCCAGCAGCCGCAACTCCTGCGACTCCTTACTCTTGCGAAAAGCGTAACGCGAGAGGTATTCCCCAGTGTGGGTCAGGCGCTGGATTTGCCGGTTGCCCTGATCGAGCACGAACACGTAGTTGGGGCTGGCAGCGATGGCCTTGGGGGAGTCAAACAGCCCCCGCCCCTGACCTGTACCCCCAAAACGGGCTACGGGGTTGCCCGAGCGGTCAAAGCGGGTCACGGTACAAGTTTCGCCATCCAATACCAGCAGGCCGTCGGCAAGCGTGGCCAGGCTCAGCGGGTACAGCAGTTCGCCCAGTTTCATGCCATAAGGGGCCATCGAGGCGGTAATTTCACCTTCCACATCGAAGCGGTGAACCAGCCGCACGGCCCCCCCACCGTACTCAAACAAGCTAATCCAAAAGCCGCTTTTGTCGTCTGTCGAGAGGGCCAGGGGCGGGGAGGGAAACATCCCGCGCCCACTCCCGACCCCGCTCCACATCCGCACCAGGGTTCCGTTCAAGTCCGTCAGGCGCAGGGTGCCCTTTTTGGTCTCGACGGCCAGGGCCAGATAGGTAGGGGCCGAGAGGCCGGGGTCTTCCTGCCATTTGCTGCGCAGCACCTCCAAGATGGCCTCGAGGCCGGGGCGCTTCTCGGGGTCTTTGTCGAGCATCTTGTAGATCAGGTCGGAGAGGGTCTGGGGAATATCGGGGTTGACCTGCTTGGGCGGAGCGGGCATCTGGGTAATCTGCTGATGAATAACCGCCTCGTAAGCACCCTGAAAAGGCGGTTGACCGCACAGCGCCTCGTAAAACACCACTCCAAAGCTATAGATGTCGGATTTGTGGTCTATGCGCTGACCCTTGGCTTGTTCTGGGCTCATGTAGACCGGTGTGCCGATACGAGCTCCGGTGATGGTCAGGCGGGTGAGCACTTTGCCTGCGGCGATGCCGAAGTCCATCAGGCGAACACCGCGCGGGTCTACCGAGCCATCCTCGCGCACGGCGTTTTTCAAGACCATGATGTTGCCGGGCTTGATGTCGCGGTGGATGATGCCCTGGGCGTGGATGTGCTGAAGGGCCTCGGCCACGCGGCCCATAACTTCTACTAAGTTGGCGACGGAGAGCTTCCTGTTCTCGATCAAGCGGTCTAGCCCTTCGCCATCGAGAAATTCCATGGCGATGTAGTGGGTATCGCCGTGATTGCCGTGGTCGTAGACCTTGACAATACCGGGGTGGTCTAAGTGGGCCAAGAGTTCGGCCTCACGGTGGAAGCGCCGCACAAAACGGGCATCCCCCACGTATTTTTCCTGAGGTATCTTGAGTGCCACAATGCGACTGTCTTTCTTGGTTTTGGCCTTGTAGACGGTTGCCATGCCCCCAATACCCACTTTTTCCATTACGTCGTAGGTGGCCTCGAGGCCGCTGACGTTGCTGCCCCCACCAAGCCCCCCGCCCAGGCTAATTTTGGCAGCGGGCTTGGGCTTGCCTTTGGCCTGGGGAGATGCTTTGGGCCTGGGCCTGAGGGGAGCCTGGCGGCTGGGTATCCACATTGAGGCAACTCCCAGCAGGGTGGCTTGCAGTAATACCACAGGGTGCGCTCCCAGCACCCCTAATGCCGCCAGCACGACCGCCAGAGCCAGCAACATCAACCAGATGCGTCTGATACGTAGCACCAGGGCGGTGGATAGGCCCACCAGCAAAACTGCAATCACATAACTCATCTAAACCTCGCCCCTACTACGGTGATGTTGTCAGTGCCCCCGCGAACCAGGGCCTTGCTCACCCATTCTTCCAGGGCCGACTGCAAATCTCCGCTCACATTCCACTCGTCGGGTGGAACCAGCCCGTACAGGCCGTCGGTGGTCAGGGTGATGACCTCACCCGGTGCAAAACTCACCGCCAGGATGTCGTGTTTGACATCGGCCAGGCCCAGGGCCTGGGTGAGCATGTGCCGCCAGGGATGGTCTTCGGCCTGGTCGGCGGGCAATACTCCTTGGCGCACCTGCATTGCCACCCAGGAGTGATCTTGGGTGAGCTGGGTCCAGCGCCCGGAGGAGAAGCGGTAGGCCCTGGTGTCTCCCACGTGACCAATGACGGCCTGGCGGTTCCACTCGGTGAGCATGACCGCGGTAAGGGTGGTTCCCATACCTTTACGTGAGGGCACCCGTTCGCCCTCCTGCACGATACGTCGCTGGGAGAGCCGCAGGGCCTTGTCCATTACCGTTCCCAGGTTGACCGCTGGGCGACCTGCGGTGAGGAGTTCGGCGTAGGAACGCGCCGCCTCGCTCACGCCCTCGATGGCCAGCTTGCTGGCAAGCTCACCGGCTTCGGCCCCGCCCATGCCGTCGGCGATGGCCAGCAGTATCAGGTTGCCGGAAGGGGTGGGATGGACTGCCACCCGGTGGAAGTCCTCGTTGTTCCTCCGGCGACGACCAATGTTGGATTCTGTGGCAATTTCGAGCCGTGCTAGCCGCATGACACCTTATAATACTGTCTAAATGAAGGCAGGCTTGGTTGAATTACTCGAGCTATATGAATACAAGGTAGATGACCTTGCCGGTGGCCTCGAGCCCAAAGGAGGCCTGGTCAGCCTGAATCGGCTGCGCCAGAGCCTGATTCAATCCACTTTGAGTGGCCCTCTGGCTAAGCGTTTCCGTGAGATTGATGCCCGCTTCAAGGCCAGTCGCCCCGGCTATGTGAGCATTGCTGAGGAATCCAGCTCTCTCGATATCGAGACCATCTTTATCGAGGAAGAAGGTCCCGACCTCGTCAACCCCGAGCGCGAGGTGCTGGAGCGGCTCACCGAAGCCCTCTATTGGGCACGCCTCGAGAAAGACCTGGGCCGGGCCGCCAAAGCCTTCAACCAGGGCAAGCGCGACGAGTTGCGGATGGTCTATGCCATCCTGCAAAACCTCGAGTCCTATTCCGCTACCCCGCAGTTTGCCCAGGACTATAACCTTTCGCGTTTCTCACTCTCTCACGGCATCCCTGGCCTTTCCGACCCCAGGGTGGCGCTGGAAAATGTCGAGGTCGGGCAGCGGCTGCTGCTGGAACTTTTCCGCGAGGTCTATGCCCTGCCGAGCAAGCTCAACCTGCCCCTGGAGGAGACGGTTCCTTATTTGCGCCGTTTTGCCCGGCGGGTGCTCGACAGCGAGGGCTCGCTCAAGACCAGCATCAAGGGGCCGAACGTAGATACCCTGCGGCGGGCACTCGAGGAAGCTCGCCGCCAAAACCTCAGCATCGGGCAGATCCGAGAGTTGGAAGAGCGCCTACAGACCGCCGCCGCCGAGGAGCGCCGCAGAACCCTGGTGCAAGAAGAAGACAAAAATCGCTTCACCGCAGCTATCGAGCGTATCAGTATTCTGCTCACCCGCTATCTACCCGTGCCCAGGGGTGAGACTCCCTGGCCGCAAATCCCCGACAAAATCTTGGGGGCGCAAAGTGCGGAGTATGCCCTGAAAGAGATTCCACCGGACACCAAGGTGCTCACCCTGCGCCTGATGCCCCAGCGCTTGCGTCTGGAGGGCTACGAAATTGCCATCTCGCAAACCGGGCAACTCTACGGCCTCAGCACAGGTGGGCAGGAGCGTTCGCTCGAGGAGACTCCCTTCAGCCTGACCCTGCGCGATGCCGAGCTGAACGCCCTGCGCTACAAGGACTACCTGCACCTGCGCCTCGAGCCACGCGAGGCCGCCACGCTTTCCAACTTGCTGGCCGAGGGGCGTGTTCTGGCCCACCTGATGTGGCCCGAACAGGCCTATGCCTATTTGCGCTTGATGCGCAGCCTTTCCATGCGCTTCAAGGGGGAAACCAACTACGCCCAGTTCGGCCTGGATTCAGCGGCCAAATACGGTGATGCCACGGTAGATAATCTTCAGGAATTTGCCCGCAAGGGTCTCGAGGTGGTCAAGGTGCGCGTCGAGAAAACCGCCAACTGGCCCGCCCTGCTAGCCGAGACTGCCCAAGCCATGGGCCTGGAGACTTACGGCGAAGACCTACGGCGCGAACTTTCTGAATGGTTGGGCTTTCAGCCTCCTTCGCGTGACACCTTGGGTGGCAATATCGGCTCCACCACCGTAGGCGACAGCCCCAGCAGTATCAAAGCTGGGAGCACGGTGCTCTCCCTACGCTTCCAGGAAAACGAGGTCTATGTTTCCAGTACCGGCCTGATCCCCCGCAAGTTGCACGACATGATGGTGTGGATGGTTCCCGAGGGGGCCTTGGTGCTGGCGAGAGAGGCCCACCGGGTGGCCCACACCCTGGTGACTATTCCCCAACACCGAGCGACCTGAGCAGGGCATTTCTGACGGTGCTTGGGGGGCTTCTTCACAAAACTGCCAGTTATCTCGAGGGGCCGTGCTGGACGTGGCTATTCGCCACCCGTGGTGAGCGAGCGGCGGTTTTTGCCCCTTGTGGGCTCTATCGCGGTTTGCGCTATTTTGGCCGCTACTCATGGCGGCAAAAAGGAACTGGGTACGGACTTTCTAGCGGAGTGGACTGTCGTTTTTTCTCTGAAAATCGCTCTAGCTGTTTTGGACATTCATCCCTCATCGCCAGGTGCTAGACTCGAGCTACCAGGCGAGGTTTGGCTCGACAGTACAAGTTCTATAGTCCACGGTAAAAGCCTGGTAGGAGGGCACATGAACGTCTACAAGCTGGTAGGTCGCCAAGTTGAGATTACTGAGGCCCTCAAGAGCTATCTAGACAAGAAGATGCCCCGTCTGGATCGGCATTTTGAAGGAGCTGATACCAAGATTGTACTTTCCATGGCTCAGGGATCGCGTATCGAGCAGCGAGCCAAGGCCGAGATTCAAGTCAGCGTGCCTAAGGGTTTGGTGCGCGTGGAGGAGTCGGACAGCGATATGTATGCGGCCATTGACCGGGCCATAGACCGCTTAGAGTACCAGCTCAGGCGCTATAAAGATCGCCACTTTCATAGTACCCGCCAGCCTGCGCCCGAGCCTGTGCTGGCCGGGGTTTCGCCCACCGAAGAAAGTGAAGAGGATGTCCTGCGCATCGTGAGGGTCAAGCGTTTTGCGGTAAAGCCCATGAGTCCCGAGGATGCCGCCTTCGAGATGGAAGCCCTGGGTCACGACTTTTTCATGTTCCGAAACGGGGAGTCGGACGAGATTAATGTGATTTACCGCCGTAGGGATGGCAACTACGGGCTGATTGAGCCCTCGGTGTAGAAGGGGCTCGAGTTTACCTTGCTCTGGTAGCAGAAAATCTGCCTGACACAGCCTT
Organism: Thermaceae bacterium; assembly: GCA_015478585.1. Lineage (GTDB taxonomy): Bacteria > Deinococcota > Deinococci > Deinococcales > Thermaceae > Meiothermus. The sequence goes on from JADMIM010000010.1 coordinate 40,437, forward strand.
TACCTCTTCAGTAGTACCTTGAGGGGTCTACGTAGCGAAAGCCATCGGTACTAATCACGATCACCCTAAACCACATCTCGTCACCCGGAATGAGCACCCCGCCGCCGGTGGTTCCGATAACCTGGCCCTGGCTTACCCGGTCGCCCACCGAAACCGTAGGCTGGGTCAGGTTCACGTATTGAGTCGCCACTTGGTCGCTGTGGCGGATGGTTAGAGTCCAGCCCAGATTAGCGATGAATAAGCTGTCAATGACTACCCCATTGGCGGCAGCCACTACCGTGCTCGAGCCACCCGAGCCCTGGATGGTCTGCCAGTCGTTGCCTCCACTGCCGTAGGCTTCGGCCACCCGTCCGCCTTGCACGGGGAACTGGAGCGCACCCACCAACTCTCTGGGTACGGGGGGCAGATTGCTGACGCTATCGCTGGGACGGCTGTTGGCTTGCTGTTGCTGCTGTTGCTGGCGGCGACGGGCTTCGGCCTGCCGACGGGCTTCTTCGGCCTTGCGGCGTTCTAGGGCGATGCGCTGGAGTTCGGCGGTGATGCGGCTTTGCAGGGTCTGGAGGTCGGTCTGGAGCTGGGCCTGGGCTACTAGAGTTTCGCGCAAAATCACCTGCCGTCCAGCTTTTTGTTGGCGCAGGCTGGCTAGCGTGAGCTGTACCGACTGCCGGGACTGGCTGAGGGCCTGGATACGCTGGGTACGGGCTTGGCGTTTGTCTCCCAGGTCTTGCACCAAAAGTTGTAGCCGGGTGCGTTGGTCGTTGAGGGAACTGACCGTGGTATTAATCTGATCAATCAGGTCGGTCTGGTGTTGGCCCAGGGTGCTCACCCAGCGGGTGCGCACGGCCAAGTCGGTGAAGGACTGCGAGCGCAGCAGGGGCAAGTAGCGCCCGGCTTTTTCTCGGTTGAGGCTTTGGATCATGGCCGAAAGCCGGGCCTTGAGCCCTTGCAACTGTTGCTCGAGGTTGGCAATTTTGGCCTCGGTATCCTTGCGCTGACTATCCAGGGCATCAATCTGCGTGGTGAGGTCGGCTTTTTCCCGCTCGAGCCGGGTAATCTGGGCCTCGAGGCTGCGGAGTTGGGTGAGTTGTTGGGCGGTAGCACTATCTAGATTGGCCAGGTCGCGGTTGAGCTGGGCGATGCGAGCCTGCTGCTGCTGCTGCAAGAGCCGATTTTGCTGGGCCTGCTGCTGAAGCTGGTTGAGCGATTGGCTAAAGGCAGAGGGCACAGCACACAAGCAGAGCACAATAGCCATAAAGAGGTGCCTGGCGCGTGGCTTGTGGTGCGTGGATAAAGGCAAGCTATAGACCACTGACCTGGCCCGGAAGCCAACCCTCCAGCCCCAATACCCCCTCATAAATCCGCCTCGCGCAAGTTGGCCCGGCTGGCGATAAAAGCCCCGGTAGCGCCCAGCAGCAGGGCTAAGAGCAGCATGGCTCCCGAGGCCCGCACCAAGTCGTTTTGTCCTAGCACCGGCACGAAGGGTAGCAGGTTTTGCAGGGCTTCGGAGAGGAAACGGTAGGAAAGCACGCCCAACCCCAGCGCGAATAGGCTGGCTGCCAGGGTCAGGAGCATTCCCTCGGCCACGAAAGGCCCCTGGATAAAGCGCCGGGTTGCACCCACGAGCTGCATCACCCGCAACTCGTCGCGGCGGTTTTCGATGGACAGGCGGATGGTGCCCATCACGCTGAAAAGGGTGTCCAGCAGCAACAGCACGATTAATATATTGACCGCGATGCGCAAGCCGGTCAGCACCCGCACCAACTGCTCGGTCAGGGTGCCGCCATATTCCACGCTGTCCACACCGTCCAGGCGCTGCAAGCGCCGCCCCACATCGCGCACTTTTTGGGGGTCGGAGAGCTTGAGCCGGAGGGTATCGGGCAGAGGATTCTGGATAAACTCCCTGGCCTGGGCCAGATAGGGGTAATCGAGTTGTAGGGTTGCCAGGGCTTCTTCCTTGGTCTGGAGCCTGGCCTCGGAGACTTCAGGCCAGGTTTTGATCTGACCGAGAATGGCCTGGGTATTGGCTCCAGGCTTGAGAAATGCCGCGACCTCGAGCTCACTTTCCAAGGAGGCTACTACCCGATCCAGATTCCAGAGCACCAAGCCGAGCAGAAACAAAAGCGAAAAAGATACGAGGGCCGTGAAGAAGGTAGCGAGCGTGCTGGTCAAATGTTGACGCAGCGAGCGCCAAGCCTGGGAAAGGGCATACACGTGACCCAGTGTACCTTCTGGCCCCAGGACTTGCGTGAAGTGAGGCTTAGAGCGGTTTTCAGAAAACATAGAACCGTCCACCCCCATACCCAGCGCCTTTTTGCCGCCGGGAGTCGCGGTAAAAATAGCCCAAACCGCTCTAGAAGCAGGCTTTCATCACTACACAGCTCATAATCTATGCAGTGCAATATTCATCAAAACCGCCCTGACCACCCGCTGCTCTCGACAAAGGCCTGTGTCGGATGTTAGCGTTGCGCAGAATCAATCTGGAGGTAGAGATGCGCCGTTGGGGAACTTTCGTCGTGCTTTTGGGCGTTTTGGTAGGGAGTTCGGCCTTTGCTTTGGGATTTTCGGTGCGGGGGGCGTTATGGTATTTCGGGCAGGTTGGCCTCGAGGCCGAAGCCGAGTACGCCGACCAGCTCGACCAGCACCTGACCTGGGGAGTGCGGGCTAGTTTTCAGGGTCTACCCATCAGCAGCCCGGTCTTGATCGTCCCCAACGGCTTTCTCGAGTATCGCCAGAACCTCTTCCAGGACACCGGTACGACCTTGAGTGGCTATGGCAAGCTCGAGCTAGGCATCGGGGAAGTGCCGCAGTTTTTCCCCAGGGCGGTGCTGACTGCCGGAGCGGATGGCCGGATGCCCCTAACCGAGGGCATAGACGGCTTTGCCCAAGCCAGCACCTACTTCGATTTCATCGTCACCAACCGCGCGCGATTGGGGGTTACGGGCCGGGTGGGAGCTATTATCATTCCCTTCGTTCCCTACGTGGGGGCCGAGTATTACTACGACTTTTATCCCCAGGCTAGCGTCCCCAAGGTCTATGCGGGCAGCTTGCTCTACCTTTCGCGGCAGTTTTTTGTGGGGCTCGAGGGGGGCTTCGACCCAGGGGCTTTCGTGCGGCTGATTTTCCAGTTTAGTGAGCGCTGAAGTGTGACTTCGGGCTGGTTTTGACTGCTGTTGCCCACCGCTCAGCCCTCCCGGGCATTTCTGCGGGATATTCGCGGGAGACGCTCTAACCGAGGCTTCAGGGCAAATACTATACGGGCAATCAATCGCCAGGTTTGGCTTGAGGTATGCTGGGAGCAATGCTGGAGCGCCTTACTGAGCAGTTTTTAGAGGACGAAGTGCTGATCGCGGGGCTATCCGACGAGGATGCCAGCGAACTGGTGGGCTGGCTCATCGGGATTGCCGAAGACCTCGAGACCCAGAGCGAGCCGAGCGAACCCAGGCTACAAGAACGCTATCTGGCCCAGCTTAAGCGGCTGGGCTACCAGGTTGCTGGGCTCAACCGCAAATACCACATTCCCGTAGAAGAACTCGTAGACCTGATCGAACTGGCCTGGGAAGAACCCGACCAGGAGCAGGGAACCCGGCCCATCCAAGCCTGAGCGGATCAGGCTCGAGAAGCGGCAAATCTACACACCACCACCAGAATCGCGGCGGGGTGGGGGAGGATTAAGGTTTCTTAATCTCTGGATGTGCAAATGTAACGCGGTTGTAACGGTTATGCGTTTAGGCTACAGACATGAGCAGGGACGCATTGCACAGACAAACCATATTGGTCAAAAGCACGCTTTCTGCGGGGCGGCCCATGCCGCTCAGCCACACCCGCTTTTCCATGCGCAACTGGTTGTTGCCCGCCCATACCGAATGGAGCGGAGCCATTGCCTGCCGCACCCAGGCCGGTAAATACGGCTCGAGGCCCGTGGCCTGAAACAGGGGGCTACCTGACCTCCAGGACGATACTCTCGAGTATTTATCGCGGTTTTCATAATAACTCTACCCGGGTAGCCGCTGTGCGCCACTCCGCCCCCGAGGGCAGAGTTATTTAAGCGTCCATTACACAAAAACCTCGAGGGTAATGGACGCTTATTCATGAAAACCACTCTATATTTCGCTGTCCCAGACGAGAGTCGAACCCTCAGTCGGGGTCTTTTATGTACGACGACCCTCTCTACGCCCCAATCAAAACGGAACCACCGATCCCTGGTCGTCGCCTTTCTGCCGGAAACCACCCTCGGCGGGCTTGCCCAAGGCCAGCAAAGCCTCGCGGTCGGGAATCAGGTGGGCCTCGAGCCAATCCAACTGGGCCAGCCCCGGCAGGGCTTCTTCCGCCGCTTTGACCTCCCTGGCCTCCACCACCGCCCAGCCACCTGGCCCCCGCACCTTAATCTGCACCGGAACGCTACCGGGGAACTCGTCTAGGCGGCTGCGCAAGTCGAGCATTTTTTCTTCATCCAGCAGGGCCAAGTCGAGGTCGAGTTCCAGGATTTTGGGCATCCCCTCGAGTTGGTCGTAAGGATACACGTCTTGGGCCATTACCCGGAAGGTCTCGCCCTCGCCGTCGGGTTCGACCTCCGCCACCACCAGCACCGCGCCATCCTCGCGCAAGAGCGGCGAAACCCGGTCATAGGCTTTGCCAAATGTCACCACCTCGGTTGCTCCGGTCTCGTCGCCAAGGGTGAAGCGCACCAGCATCCCACCCGACTTGGTGGGCTTGCGCACGATACCCTCGACCAGCCCAGCCAGGAGCAGCCGGGCCCTGGAGCGGCTGCCCTTGAGTTCGTGATAGGCCGTAGGCAGTTCTTCGATGGTGCAACTGGCCGCCTCGCGTAGCCCTTGATAACGCGAGAGCGGATGCCCGGTGACATAGATGCCCAGCGATTCCTTCTCGAAGCGCAGCTCGGTTACGGTGTCCAGTACGGGCTTATTGGGAACTGCTGGCTCCTGCGATTCGCCAAAGAGGCTCATCATCCCGGACTGGGCCTGCTCGCGCTCGGCCTGGGCCCACTTGAGGGTGTCGTCGAGCATCGCCAGCATCGGCCCGCGCCCGCCAAAAGCATCGAAGGCCCCAGACTTGATCAGCGACTCCACCACGCGCTTGTTGGCCACGCTGGCCTCCACCCGCTTGAGGAAGTCTGGCAGCGACTTGAACCTGCCGCCCCGTTCGCGCTCCTTCAAGATGGCTTCGGTGGGGGTTTCGCCCACGTTCTTCACCGCCGAGAGGCCGAACAACACGGTCTGGCCCACCGCGCTGAAGTTGAACCCCGACTTGTTGATGTCGGGTGGCAGCACGTCCACGCCCATCTGCCGGGCTGCGCGGATGTACTCGGCCACCTTGTCGGAGTCGTTGCGCTCGATGGTGAGGAGGGCGGCGTTGAACTCGACCGGATAATGGGCTTTTACGTAGGCGGTTTGGTAGGTCAGGATTGCGTATGCTGCTGAATGCGAGTTGTGGACGACGATATCCCCAGCGACAAAGGTGTGTGTGCCTTCAACAGTCAGGTCATAAACCTCTTGCACCCCGATAGGCTCGATGCTCACGACCTTATCCCAATAAATATCGGCCTCCGCGTGACGACGCAGGAACGGACTATCTAGGTTGGCAGACAGGGTTTTGAGGGCCTTTAGCGACAGCCCGTACCCTTTGGCCTTAGCCCTCAGCAAATCCCGTCCGGAGCGAAACCCTGCCGCGCGGACAAAGCTGTCGTAGTCGGTTCCTGCTCGAGCGGCGAGCCGACGAACCTCGGCCTCGAGGTCGCCCAGCAGGGGGTTGGGCACAACATCCTTGCTGAAGCGGGTGTCCTCGCCAGAGCGATAGCTTGCGACCAGGGCCTCGAGGTCATGCTTGCGCTTTCCAACCAAGTGTGGCCCGAGGTGCAGGGCGAAGGCTCGAGCAGCTTCCTCACCCCCCAGGAGGTGAACAGTATAACCAGGCCGTGTAGCGCCCCGATATTTGAAAGTTTTATGGTGGATGCGGCTTTGCAGACCCAAACGCAGTAGCAGGTGCTGCACATCCTGTGCCAGATGCCTCGAGGAAGTTGCGTAGTGAATCAGCCGGGTAGAAGACTGAATTCCCCCATCCCCTGTCCATAAACGACCCAAGAACACCGCGATTTGCTCTCTAGGAAGGGCGAATACCGACTCGGGTACGTGCTTATTCAGGGCATTCGAGCCTAGAACACCGAGCCCCCGCAGGAACTCCGCTGCACCCGATTCTTTTGATCGTTGAACGGGCTTGGTGTAAACCGAGGCTGCGCTCTTGCTGCGGTCGAGAGTATAGGTGGTGTTGGGGAAGCGACCTAGATGCTCGGTGTAGTCGGTCAATTCCTCTTCGTCGGTGCTGTATACGTAAAAGCCACTGGGGTGGCAGAGGTTGCCCTCGGAAAGCGCATAGCCGAGCACCACCAACTCGTGCGGCTCCATCTCGCCAGAAGACCGGTAAGGCATCTGGCGGGAAACCGCGACGAAGGCTCCAGCGGACAGTTCCTCGAGGTTCGTCCAGCCGCCGGGAGTGTAGAGCGGATGGTTGCCGGTGGCCTCCAAAGTGCGTCCGGTCTCGGTGGTTAGCTGATAAACCATTGCCTTGCCGCTAGGGAAGGCGTTTACCACAGGCCGGGGAAGGATCTTCAGGCTCGTTTCGTCGAGCGAGGGCACACAGACGTTTCGCTCTCGTCCGTCTACTATGTCTATCACCCGCACCCGGCGGCCCGTCTGCGCGTCCACCACACGGCTCTCTCCGGTCACGCACTTGTTAAACCCATAGTTGGCGAAAGCCTCGAGCAAATCAAACAGCCTATCCGCTTCATCGCTGGGAATCCCCTTTTCCGCCGCGCCCTTCTTGAATTGGACGCGGTGCTTTTGCATTTCTTCTAATTTTTTCTTGCCCATTGCGCGCCTTAACAAATCCGCCTCGCCCAAGCTATAGCTAGCAGCAGCTGTAGCAATCTGCATGATCTGCTCCTGATACACCGGGATGCCGTAGGTCTCGCGCAGGATGGGCTCGAGATATTTGCCCGCATTGGGGAATTGGTCGTAGGTCACGGCCTCGCGCCCGTGGTGGCGACGAATATAGGTGGGAATATTCTCCATCGGGCCAGGCCGGTACAGCGCACCCAGCGCGATGATGTCCTGGATGCGCCGGGGCTTGAGCCCGCGCACCGCGCCGGTCATCCCCGCCGAATCGAACTGGAAAACGCCCTTGGTGTCGCCCTTGCCCAAGGTCTCGAAAGTGATAGCATCGTCAATGGGAATGGTGTCGTAGTCAATGTCCACACCCTTCGATTCCTTGACGATGCGCTTGCACTCGTCGAGGAAGGACAGCGTGCGCAGCCCCAGGAAGTCCATCTTGAGAAAGCCCAGCGATTCTACCGAGTTCATGTCATACTGCGTGACTTTGCCACCGGTGTCTCCGGCGCGCATCAGGGGAATCCAGTCGCGCAGGGGGACATCGGAAATCACTACCCCAGCGGCGTGAACCGAAGATTGACGGTTCAAGCCTTCCAGCTTCTGTGCCACCTCCATCACCTTTGCTACCAGGGGGTCTTTCTCCATCTCTGTTCTCAAGTCGGGGATGGTTTCGATGGCCTTCTCCAAAGGCGTGGGCTTGCCAAAGACCACCGGGATGAGCTTCACCAGCTCGTCGGCTTTTTTGATGGGCAGGCCAAACACTCGAGCCGCGTCTTTGATGGCGGCCTTCGAGGCCAGGGTTCCAAAGGTACCAATCTGCGCGACCATTTCGTCACCGTAGCGCTGGCGGGTGTACTCGATAACCTCGGCTCGGCGCACGTCGGAGAAGTCGGTGTCAATATCGGGCATGGAGACTCGAGCGGGGTTCAAAAAGCGCTCGAACAGCAAGCCGTAGGCCAGCGGGTCAATGTTGGTGATGCGAATCGCATAGGTGACGATGCTTCCCGCCGCCGAGCCACGCCCCGGCCCCACGCTGATACCCTGGTCTTTGGCCCAGTTGATAAAGTCCTGCACGATCAGCAAGTAGCCGGGGAAGCCCATCTTCTCTACCACGGTGAGTTCGTAGATGGCCCTCGAGAGAATCTCCCACGGCCCCCAGGCCACCCCCCCCTCCAGGTTAGCTCGGGTAGCGGCTCCGCCGCTATCGGCCTGGGGCCGACTCTGCCCCGCAGAGCGACTATCGCCTTTGGCGACTTCCTCGGTCAGCTCGGGGAGTACCGAACGGGCGGCCTCGAGGTCATCCAGACGAGCCAATTCCAACGACAAGGTTTCACCATCCCCGTGGGGAACAGGCTTTCCTAGTTTGCGCAAGAACTCACCGTAGAGGGCAGCGGTGATTTGTTCAGGGTAGCGCTTGAGCAGCCCCGCGAAGGTCAGCTCGCGCAGGTAAGTAATTTCGTCGCGGCCCTGGGGCAGTGGGAAGCGCGGGATGCGGTACTGGACTTTTTTGGGAACCAGTTCGACCTCACACATCCGGGCGATGTTCACCGAGTTATCAAAAAGCTCGTTGTGGCGGCTTCCCCACTCACTTTTTTGCGCCGCGAAGGTCTCGCGCATCTCCTCCGGGGTCTTGACATAAAACTCGTCGCAGGGAAACTTCCAGCGGCCCGGGTCGTCCCAGGTGGCCTTGCTCTGCACCGCCAGCACCACCGCGTGGGCCTCGGCATCCTCTTTGCGGACATAGTGCCCGTCGTTGGTCGCCACAATTCCCAGGCCGTACTTATCGGCGAACTCCTTGAGCACCTTGTTGACCTTCTTCTGCTCGGGCAGGCCGTGCTCTTGAATCTCCACGAAGTAGCGCCCTTCGCCGAAGATGCTCAGGTACTCCTGTAGGCGTTTTTCAGCATCCTCGTGGCGCTCTTGCAGGATGAACTGGGGGATTTCAGCCCCTAAGCAGCCGGTCATGGCGATGATTCCGGCGTTGTGTTCGCGCAGAATTTCGCGGTCTATACGGGGTTTGCTGTAGAAGCCCTCGAGGTAGGCCCGGCTGCTCAGGCGGCAGAGGTTCTGGTAGCCCTCCATGTTTTTGGCCAGCAAGGTGAGGTGGAAATACCCGCCGTCCAGCCCTTTGCCCTGCTTGCGGTCAAAGCGCGAATCCGCCGCCACATACGCCTCGTAGCCGATGATCGGCTTGACCTCGTACTCGGTGGCGTATTTATAAAACTGCACTGCCCCGAACATGTTGCCGTGGTCGGTCATGGCCAGCATGGGCTCCTGGGGCGAGACCTTCTTGACCCATTTCAAGAGGTCTTTGAGGCGGGCTGCACCGTCTAGGAGGGAAAACTGGGTGTGTTGGTGGAGGTGGGCGAATTTGCAGACCGGGCAGTTTTCGGAGTCGTGGGGAGTGTTGAGTTCTGCGGCCATTTCGGTAGCATCATAAGACTAACCGCACCCCTAAAGACTGAACCTAATGACAAAGCTGGACTTCACCCCATAGGGAAAAACCTGCAAGTTGGTGCGGGTTGCTCATATACCCTCGAGCCAACCGCCAATCTGTGCAAGAGCGCTCTATAATGCCGCTCATGAACAAAGTCGCTCTCATCACCGGCGCAGCCCAGGGCATCGGTAGGCGCACCGCGCAAGTTCTGGCCGGGCGCGGTTTCGATCTGGTCTTGAACGACCTGCACCGCCCGGCGGAGACCATAGCCAGTTTGGGTGGGAAAGTGGAGGTGCTCGAGGCCCTTGCCGATGTCTCCGACGAAGCCCAGGTGTTGCGGATGGTGGCCCAGGTGCGCGAGCGTTTTGGTGGCCTGGACGTGCTGGTCAACAATGCTGGTATCAGCTTTATCAAGCCCGCCGAGGCTATCGAAAGCGCCGAGTGGAAGCGGGTGATGGAGGTGAACCTGTTCGGCCCCTTTGTGCTCTCACGCGAATTCGGAAAGATGATGTTGGGGGCAGGCAGCGGCAGCATCGTCAACATCGCCAGCGTGGCGGGGCTTGTGGGCATCGGTGACCGTGCAGCTTACAACGCCAGCAAGCACGGGCTGATTGGCCTGACGCGCACCCTGGCGGCGGAGTGGGGTGGCAGGGGTGTGCGGGTGAATGCGGTGTGTCCGGGCTGGGTCAAGACCGAGATGGACGAGAAAGACCTGGGCAGCGGAGCCTATACCGATGCCGACATCGAAAACCGCGTGCCGATGGGCCGCTTCGCCACGCCGGACGACATCGCTCAGGCCGTCGCATTCCTAGCGGACAACAAGCAAAGTGCCTTCGTCAACGGTCACTGTTTGAGTGTGGACGGTGGGTGGGCCAGCGACGGGAGTTGGGACAGTCTGCGGCTGAAGAAGCGGTGAAGTACAGCCTGTACTCGAGAAGTGAAAATCCGTGGTCGCCAAGCCACAAAATCTCTCCCATTGTCATTCTGAGCCTGCATTTGGCGAAGAATCTGATGCGCTAACATTCCCTAAAACGTCATTCCCGAAATCGTGCCATTTCGGGTTGAACCCTCGAATCAGCTCGAGCTTCTTCGTCCTCGTCCAGCCCTTGATTTGTTTTTCGCGTTCGATAGCGGCATTCACGTCATTGGTTTCTTCGTAATACACCAGTTGGTTGACGTTGTAGCGCTCGGTAAACCCTTTGACGAGCGTATGGCGGTGCTCGTAGATGCGGTGCTCGAGGTTGTTGGTCATCCCTACCTACAAAGTACGTTTGTGGCTGGCGAGAATGTAAACCCAGTAGCGTTTCATACATTGCGGAGTAGTCTAGCGCATCAGATTCTTCACTGCGCTGACGCAGACATGGGGCCGGGGTCGGCCCCATGTCTGCTTGGCCCGCGCTCCGTTCAGAATGACAGGGGGTATTTGATTGTGGACGCTGAGACGCTGTTCGTGTGGCATTTCTGGCGCGATGGGGAAGGGCATTGGCAGCAGCAGGATTTGACCGGCGATGGCGAGATTCCGCTACCCTGCTCGGACGGCGTTTTGACCCTGCCGCAGATTTATCGCGGGGTGTTTTAGAAATACATTGGCTCTTCGTCAAAGAAAAGTTGCCATGCAGGTTTAGTTCTAAGCTCATCAACATAAAAAATTTCGTTATTCACCAACAGCAAGCGAAGTTTATCAATAGCAGCATCTAAAGTTCTTGCCCCAGAGTTTTGCAGATGGATTGTATCGAATTCATTCACAATAAAGTGATCGAAACTCGATGTATACGACACAAATATATCGATTAAGCTCAATGCACTCCCTTTCACTGGATAGCTGAATAAATCTTGGCTTCCTATTGCTTCCTTTGGAAGATAGCAAAGTAGTTCGCCAAAGCGAAGATTCCCATTCTCATTTCTACTTTGGATTTCGTACTCCGTAATTGGTATTTTTTCTTTAACGAGTTTTTCCTTAACCTGCATATTGCTAGTAGGTAAAGACAATATTTCGCAATAATCGAAGCGAGCGAGCTTGAAAAGCTTCTTCGCAATTGCCGTTTGGTTGAGAATGTCATTTGCGAAAGAGTCGGTATGGATAAGCATCGAGAATACAGGAGGTTTTTGTATATCTCGATCGAAGAGTTGTTTGTGGTACTGCTGCACGAGGTTCACATGTCCTCCCTCAACAAAAAATAGGAGCGCTAACTTAGCGCTCCTATCAGAACAAATCGTTGAGAGCTTTACGCCCCCGGTTGCGGGCGGTTCTCCCCGCCCGGCTGCACTGGCGGCATCACTGGCTCGGGCAGCAGCAAGTAGCGCAGCACCTCGCCGACGTTCTCCACCAGCTTGATGTCCAGACCCTCGAGAATCTCAGTGGGCAGATCCTCGAGCTGGGGCTCGTTGTCCTTGGGCAGCACGATCTTGCGGATGCCCGCCTGGTGCGCCGCCAAGAGCTTCTCCTTCACCCCGCCGATGGGCAACACCTTGCCACGCAGCGTAACCTCGCCGGTCATAGCGATGTCCATCCGGGTCGGGCGGCGGGTCAGGGCCGAGGCGATGGCGGTGGTTATGGTGATGCCCGCGCTGGGGCCATCCTTGGGCGTGCCGCCCTCAGGGACGTGGACGTGTACGTCGTATTTGGTGTGGAAGTCCTCGGGCAGGCTCCAGTCCTGGGCGTGGGCACGCAGGTAGGTCAGAGCAGCCTGAGCGGATTCCTTCATCACGTCGCCGAGCTGACCGGTGAGCGAGAGCCCACCTTTGCCGGGCACGGCAGCGACTTCGATGGTGAGCAAAGTGCCGCCCACCGGAGTCCAGGCTAGGCCCTGGGCTGCGCCCACTTGAGGCTCGTTCTCGGCCCGGTCGGGGCGGAACTTGGGGATGCCCAGATAGGTCGGAACTTCGGGCGCGTCTACGGTACGGATGCCCTCCCAGGCTCCCTCGAGCCAGAACTTAGCGGCTTTGCGGGCCACCTTGCCCAGCTCACGCTCGAGGTTGCGCACCCCGGCCTCGCGGGTGTACTCGCTCGCAACGCGGGCTATGGCCGCATCCGTCACCTCGACTTTGCCGTCCATACCCGCTTCCTTGACCTGCTTGGGCCAGAGGTAGCCCCGCGCGATATGGGACTTCTCGAGGTTGGTGTAGCCGGGAATCTCGATAATCTCCATGCGGTCTAAGAGCGGACGCGGGATGGTTTGCAGGGAGTTGGCAGTGGTGATGAAGAAGACCTTAGAGAGGTCGTAGGGGACATCCAGGTAGTGGTCGGTGAAGGTGTTGTTCTGCTCGGGGTCGAGCACCTCGAGCATGGCGCTGGCAGGGTCGCCGCGCCAGTCGGTGCTCATCTTGTCGATTTCGTCGAGCAAAATCACCGGGTTGATCACCCCGACCTGCTTCATGGCGTGGATTAGCTTGCCGGGCATGGCCCCGATGTAGGTGCGGCGGTGGCCGCGAATCTCGGCCTCATCGCGCACCCCACCCAAGGAAATGCGGTGAAACTTGCGGTTCATGCTGCGGGCAATGCTGCGTCCCAGCGAGGTTTTACCCACCCCCGGAGGCCCGACCAGCACCAGGATGGGAGCCTTGTTGCGCACCTCGAGGTTTTGCGTCATCTGGCGTACTGCCAGGTATTCCAGGATGCGCTCTTTCACGTCCTGGAGGCCGTAGTGATCCTCATTCAAAATCTGGCGGGTATGACCAATCTCCAGGGTCTCAGGGTCGGCCTGGATCCAGGGCACGTCTACCAGCCAGTCCAGATAGGTGCGGGCCACGGTGGACTCGGGGCTGCCCTGCTGCATCCGCTCGAGCCTATCGAGTTCTTTGAGGGCCTTGGTCTTGACGGCCTCGGGCATCCCCAAGTTCTCGATTTTCTCGCGCAGGTTGTCGAGGTCGCCGCCGCCGTCCTCGCCGCCGCCGAGTTCCTTCTGGATGGCCTTCATCTGCTCGCGCAAGTAGTATTCGCGCTGGTTGGTGTCCATCTGGTCTTTGACCCGCTGGGACACCTTTTTATCCATGTCGAAGCGCTCTAAGTCGCGGCTGAGCATCTCCAGCACTTTCTTGAGTCGGGTTTCAACCTGGCTCTGCTCGAGGATTTCCTGCTTCTCGGCCACCGTCCAGGTGGCGTGATAGGCGATGGTATCCGAGAGAACGGCGGGGTCGGTAGCGGTCTTGACGGCCTCGAGTTGATAGCGGTCTAGGCGCAGCGACTTGTGGTTCGCTACGTACTTTTCAAAGCTCTCCTTGAGCTCTTCGATCAGCACCCGCACCACCGATTCGTCAGCGGGCAATTCTTCGGTAACGATCTCGCCCCTGGCCCGCAAAAACTGACTGGGAATATAGTCGTCCACCAGAGCCCTGGCCCTGGCCTCGACCATCACTTGCAGCGTGCCGTCGGGCAACCGCATGGCTTGCTTGACTACGGCCTGGACTCCCCAGGCGTAGAGGTCGTTGGGGGTGGGATCGTCCACTTCTTGGTCGCGCTGAGCCACCAGGAAGATGAGCCGGTCCGTGCCCATAGCCTCCTCCACCGCGCGCTTGCTCTTAGCGCGGCCCACGTCCACTGGGGTAGTGGTATGGGGGAGGATCACCGTGTTTCGCAACGGGATGACCGGCAATTCTAAACGCATAGCTATGCTTCCTCCGAATCCGCCTGTGCGTCGTCGTTCCATCGGCGGAGAAGGGAACGATCTAAGGCGATTCTACAGGGTGCGGGGATGAAGAAAGGGTCAAATCCCACACTTAGGCTAGTTGAGTCTACAAGACTCAAGATTGCTTTAACTTTCAAACCTTGGCTTAAGGTCTGGGGTTCTTATTTTCTATTACGCGAACGGGCTGGGGAGTGGATGCCAGGGCCAAAACGGGGCTCGAGGGACGGGGTGCACGGTATTGGAATGCCACATTTCTCGTTGGGGACGATGAAACTGGTGTATATAGAATCCTCGTTCCACACGTATCGCACTTCTCGATCTGACTCGACAAATATACTCGAGCCATCCCCAGGTTCTTGGCCAAAACTGCTCTAGTATGGGCTTACCAACGCGGTTTATCCATTCATGCGTTCAACCCCATTCACGTTGCCCAAGAGCAAATCAATCTTCAGGCGTTCTCCAACTTTGGGGGCCGTGGACAGAAAGCTGTCCTGAAAGCGTAACCTTCGCAAGCCTTCGGCAGTTTTCAGCACGATGTCATAGAACACCGCCCCATGAATGCTGGCAGCCTGAGATTGCACTACTTCGCCCTCGAGACTCTCGAACATAGCGCGATTCTACGCTGCAAGGGAGGCTCGAGGGCAGTCTACAATCCCTATCGCGGTTTGTGCCCACGGTGCGTATCACACGGTGCATTGTTCGTGCAAACCGCTCTATGCAAGCTGTCGTAAGTTGTCGAACACCACCCGCCCTTCCACCAGCGTCATCACCGGCCAGCCCTTGAGCTTCCAGCTTGTCCAGGGGCTAAATTTGGCCTTGGAAGCAAAGGTTTGGGGGTTCACCGGGCGTTCTTGCTGGGGGTTCCACAGCACCAGGCTGGCTTCTGCACCCTCCTCGAGCCGAATCGCCTCAAACCCCAGCACCCGCCGCGCCCCGTCGGTGAAGCGCTCGAGCAGCGTAGTTAGAGGGAACCCCCGCTTCAAGACCAGCTCGGTGTAGAGCACCGGCCAGCAGACTTCGATATTGGCGATGCCGAAGGGGGCCCGCAGCATATCCAACTCTTTTTCGTCCTGGGTATGGGGCGCGTGGTCAGAGCCGATGCAGTCAATCGTACCGTCCAATAGGCCATTGATCAGCGCTTCTGAGTCGGCTTTGGTGCGCAAAGGCGGCGCGACCTTGTAAAGGGGGTCGAGGCTCTCGAGCAGTTCGTCGGTGAGGGTCAGGTGGTGCGGCCCGACCTCGGTGGTGACGGGCAGTCCGTCGGCTTTGGCCCCCCGGATGAGGTGGAGGGCTCGAGCCGTCGAAAGGTGCTGGATATGCAGCAAAGTTTTAGCCTTCGACCTTTGACCTTCGACTTTCGACTTTACATAGCGCACAATCTCCAAATCTCTGGCAATCCGCGCAGATTCCGCATATCCGGTATTCCCCGGCAAACCCAGCCGGAACGAAACCTCGCCCTCGTTCATCACCCCGCCCCGGCGCAGCCCCGCGTCCTCGGCGTGGACGCTCACGGTGAGGCCCCAGGAAGCCGCGTACTGCATTCCCAGCGCCAAAACCCCGGCATCCTCGTTCGTCCTGCCGTCGTCCGTGAGCATCACCGCGCCCGCTTCTGCCAGAAGCTTGGCTTCGGTGAGCAGCTTGCCTTCTTGCCCCTGAGTCAGCGCCGCCGAGGGGTGAAGCCGAGCCTGAGCGATGAGTAGAGCCTTTTTCTTGAGCGCGGAGACGACTTCCGCGCTGTCCACGGGCGGCGTGGTGTTCGGCATCGAAACGATGTCGGTGTAGCCGCCTCGAGCCGCCGCTGTGAGCCCGCTTGTCAAATCTTCCTTAACTTCCTGCCCAGGTTCGCGCAGGTGGGCGTGGGGATCGCAGAAACCGGGGGAAAGGACGTACCCGGAAGCATCTAAAACCCTATCAGCATCTCCACCGGAGAGCGATAGGATCCGCCCCTCGCCGACCAGCACCTCGGCGGTTCCATGTTCGCCCCAACTATCCACCAGCTTTACGTTTCGGATAAGGATTTCACCCTTCATATTTCTCCTGTAGGAGCGAACCTCGTGTTCGCCCTCAGGGCGGGCACAAGACCCGCCCCCACCTCACGATTTTTTGCCGACCAGCAGGTGATAGAGCACCGCCATGCGCACGGCTTGCCCGTTGGCGACTTGCCGCTCGACCAGGCTGCGCGGGGAATCGGCTAAGCTACCCTCGAGTTCCACGTCACGGTTCATCGGGCCGGGGTGCAGCAGCGGTGCATCCGGCTTGGCCCAACCCAGCCGCCCCTCGGTAATCTGATAACCCGAGATGTATTCCGGCAGCGAGGGCAGCAAGCCCTTGTCCATGCGCTCGTTTTGTAGCCGCAGGGCCATCACCGCGTCGGCCTCGCTCAGGGCCTGGCGCAAATCGGTAGTGAGTTCGGCTGCAAGCAGGCTTCCCGGCAGCAGCGTGGCCGGGCCGCAGGCCACCACTTTGGCTCCCAGCATCGGCAATAGCTCGGCGTTGGAGCGGGCCACGCGGGAGTGCTGGATATCCCCCACGATGGCGACTTTCTTCCCCTCGAGGGTTCCCAGCTTCTCCAACAGGGTAAAGGCATCGAGCAAGGCCTGGGTGGGGTGTGCCCGCCAGCCATCGCCGGCGTTGATGATGGGCTTGCCCAGCCACTTCTCAGCCTGGTGGCACACGCCTGCTGCGTCTACTCGGATGACGTAGGCATCCAGGCCCATGGCATCCAGGGTGAGCAAGGTGTCCTTGTAGGTTTCGCCCTTGCTAACACTACTGGTCGAGGCCGCGAAGGACAGCACGTCGGCGGACATCCGCCGCGCGGCAAGTTCAAAGGAAAGCCGGGTGCGGGTGCTAGCCTCGAAAAATACGGTAGCAACGGTGAAGCCGGTCAGGGCCGGAACCTTCTTAACCGGCCTGGCCAACACCTCCTGCATCATCTTGGCGGTCTCGAGGATGCTCTCGAGCTGCCCCCGACTCCAGCCCTGAAAATCCAACAAACTGCGTGGGGGCTGGGCTGTAGCAGGGGTGGGTTCTTGGGTTGCGGTCATGGTTTCTCCTCAAAAACAAGGCAAAAAGGTCAAAAGGGTAAAAGGTCAAAAGTTAATTGCTCTGCTTTTACTTTTCTACTTTTTAACTTTTCGCCTTGTTCTATTGCTCCCACAGCTCTACGCCGTCCTCGCCGTCGTCCTCGAGGGTATGCACCTTCACCACTTCGTTTTTGGAAGTCGGCAGGTTTTTGCCCACGAAATCAGCCCGAATCGGTAGCTCGCGGTGGCCCCGGTCTACCAGCACCGCTAAATAAATGCGGCTGGGACGGCCCTGGTCTATGAGGGCATCCAGAGCAGCCCTGGCGGTGCGCCCGGTGAACAGCACGTCGTCCACCAACACCACCGCTTTACCGTGCAGGTCGAAAGGAATGCGGGTCTCGCGGACTTTGGGTTGCAGGCCAATCTCGCTCAAGTCGTCACGGTAGAGGGTGATGTCCAGGATGCCCATCGGAGGGGCCACACCCTCGAAACCCCGAATCATCTCTACCAGTCGCCGGGCCAGGGTGATGCCCCTGGTGTGAATACCCACGAAGCACAGCCCGTTCACGCCCTTGTTTTTCTCCACCACCTCGTGGGCGATGCGGGTTAGGGCCCGGCGCACCTCGTCGGCTTCTAAAAGCTTGGATTTGAAGGTCAAATTAGCCTCCACCCGTCCTCCATAAAAAAACGCGCCCACCGGGCACGCCTGACTCTTTTGTTGTGGCTTGACGCTGCATTTTTCCTCCCTTCCCGGCCTCACAGGGCCAGACTTAAAGGTGCGGGTTTCCCCGAAAGGTATGGTACGCCTTGGGAACGCGGTAGGTCAATGTGCGGGGCCAATAGGAGTAGCCTGCCAAAAGCAAAATGCCCATAGTTATCCCACCATTACCCTTTCCCAATCCATTTGAACAGCCGAGCAAAAACCACGATAAGTCCGTCTCTCACAGAGGAAGAAGCCCGGTGAGGGGTCTTTGTTGAGATACTAGAGCGGTTTTCAGAAAGAATAGGGCAGTTCCCTTGGTTAGAAAGACCTTGCCAAGCTCATTTTTGCCGCCATGAGTAGCGGCCAAAATAGCGGAAACCGCGATAGAAAACGGCACTTGCAATGAAAAATCCCCATCGAGGACAGGGACTACCCGCTGACTCTGGGTATCGGGAGGAGGCTATATCAACAAACACCGCGATAAGATGGGCTAAAGGATATTGCATGAATAAGCGCTGGTATTGGCAGCTCGAGCCGGATTTGCGGGGGATTCTCCCTAGGGTCTGGAAGACCTGGGAACTTTACCGTGAGGACTTAGCAGAGATTAGCGCTTTGGCCGAGGAAGCCCGGCGTTTCACCGGCCTCGAGCCCGAATTCGTTGCCGAAGATGCCCAGGGTAACCCCATTGACCGCCTGCGCCTCAGCCCGGAGTCGGGGGTTTTGCTCAAGCGCCTGAACCCCGTGGTGCGTGCGCCTTTCGAGGGGCGGGGTTGGCCCTACTTCTTTACCGCCACTTATCTGCTGGCAAACCCTGCGCTCAACCACCTTTTGAGTAGCACTGCCGGAATCTTGCTGCTCCTGAGCAAATATGCCCCCGAACTGGGCGGCCCCAAATCCCAGCTTCAAAGTGGGGCAGTCTGGGGGGCACAGTGGTTGGCTTCGCCGAGCAGTAGTTATGCCCGCGACGAAGCCTGGCGTTTGAATGGCAAGCACGACCCTGCCCTGGGGATTGGCCTGAGTGATTATGCCTTGGTAATCGGGCAGCACGGTGCTGAAAAGGAATCCTTATTTTTGCTACCGCGCCGCAACCGCCGGGGGCGGCTCAACTATCGTACCGAGCCGAAGCCCCAGCCCGCTGCGATGGGCTTGCCCTCGGGCTCAGTCGAGATGGAGGGAGCTGAGGCTTATCTGGTGGGTAAAGTTGAAGAAGGCCAACAGTATATCGCCGAGCTTTCAACCCTCAATCACTTGGCGCAAGCTATGTGCTGGACGGGCCTGGGCCGTCATGTTCAGCTCGAGGCGCTACGGATTGTCCCGCTCGAGCCTGCTTCTTGTTACGAGTTGACCGACTGGGCGGTGCGACTAGCCGGAGGGTTGGCCCTCAGTTTGCGGGC
This sequence comes from Thermaceae bacterium, assembly GCA_015478585.1. Classification (GTDB taxonomy): domain Bacteria; phylum Deinococcota; class Deinococci; order Deinococcales; family Thermaceae; genus Meiothermus. The sequence continues at coordinate 59,521 of JADMIM010000010.1, forward strand.
GGTAGCCACCTGGGATAAGACCCGCCAGGAATACCCACCTTACGAAAACGCCTATCTGGCCCGCTTCCTGAGCTATATTGCCAAGGTTCGGGCCAGGGAGCATACGCTGGTGGTGGCCCAATCGGCCTCGAGGGTTCTGGGAGGCTTGGCTCTGGCCCAAAACCCAGCCCTGGCCCGCCTGGTTCAAGAGGCTCAGAGTGTACCGCTGTGGCAAAAGCCTGCCCATCTCGAGCTTGCTGAAGCCCTGGAATGGCTGAGATATCGCCGCATAGAAGGGCCTTTTCGGGCCGACTTTGGCTCGAGGCTGCAACGGGCCCATCATCCCGAGGCCACTACCGCCGCTGAAATCTTGTCCCAAACCCTAGATCTGCTGCTGGGCTTGAAACCCGCCGAAGCCCACTGGCGAGCCCCGAGCGCTTTACGAACCCTGGCCGATGCGGCAACCGTGGCCCTGCTATACGACCTTTCGCCGGAGGGAGAGCGCTATGCCGAGCTGGCCGGACTATATGCCCACCACTTTCTGGGCGGTGAGTCTTATCCGGGGAGAGTCCTGAATCAACCCGATTTATGGGGAAAAGCAGCCTCGAGTTCGGAATAGCCCGGCTGGTGTCTTGGTAGTGCAATGTCGCCCTGCAAACGATTCTTCGCCCGTCCAGAAAAGCTCCAAGTGACATCAGGGTGATTTGGGCGTTGGTCATTACTTATGGTGTTTCTGGTAGGCTTTAAGCCGTGGTGTTATCGGTCTATCACCTTACTGAGTATTACTATCCTGACGAGGCGCGGGATTCCTTCAATGAAATCTGGTTGTATCCCGTAGATGACCACCGCCAGGGACTCTTGGAATTTCGCCTCAACCTCCTCCCTGAATCCATGCCCCGAAGCCGCCAGGATTACTTTGGCAACCGTGTTTACGACTTTCACGTGCTCAAGCCACATAAATCACTTCAAGTAGAGATGCAGGCCAAAGTGGTCACTTTTTCTACTCCCTGGCCCAATCCCACCCGCATCGAGATTTTGCGCGACCTGACGGGCCGCTTTTTCGAGTATCTAGCGCCTACCCCGCGCATCCCTCTGCACCACAACTGGCTCGATATGCTCTCGGTTCGTCGCCCCGACCTCAAAGAAGATTTGCACATGTACCTGCTCGAGCTGACCGCTCATCTCAATCACTCGTTCACCTATAACACCCAGGCCACCCAAGTAGATACCCCGCTCATCCGCTTCGTGGAAGGCCGGGCTGGGGTCTGCCAGGACTATGCCCAAGCCATGCTGGCGGTGCTGCGTAGTGTGGGCATCCCGGCCCGCTATGTTTCGGGTTATCTGTCTACAGGAGTAGGTTCAGAGGGCAGCCATGCCTGGATTGAAGCCTTCCTGCCGGGTTCGGGCTGGCTGGGCTACGACCCCACCAACAACTCCATCGTTACCGAGGGCTATGTCAAAAAAGCCCACGGGCGCGACTATGACGACTGTCCGCCGCTCAAGGGCTTGCGCCGGGGTGGGGGGAAAGAACGCCTGAAGGTGGTAGTACGGGTCGAAGAAGCGACCACCCCACTGGCTAAGGGTAGTTCTGCTTGAACGTACTCTTGGCCTCGAGCTTGTCGTAGGGGAAATACTTTCCAGGTATTTCCCGAGTTCATCTCTCACCACGACTGGATAGGGTCGGGCAGCTTTGGGCTTGTTGCTGTTTGTGGATGCCGACTCTTGACCCCAAACCCCTCTAGCCTCGACAATGCAAAGGTATGCGAGGTCTATCCAAGCGCGTCCAAACTATGAAGCCCTCTTCGACGGTGGCGGTAAACGC
>JADMIM010000152.1 GCA_015478585.1 Thermaceae bacterium
CCTCTTGACCTGTGCGGTGACCCCGCCCTGAGCTACAGGTTCTTCATCAACGTTACCCTGAAGGCCCTGCGGTGGTTTTCTTGCATTAACCCCATCTAAAGAACGTTACTCAGAAATCCTTGAGCGACTTGGGGTCTGGGGAGGCTTTGCTCAAGCGCTGGGGGGTCTTTTAGAATATGAGCGGATGACCGCTAAACAATTCTTTTCCAAGGTTCAGATTCCCTCTGCCGAGCCCTACCGCGTTGCCGACCTGCGGGCTCGAGTGGAGCGCTATCTGCCCGAGCTTGCCGCCAGTTTGAGCCAGGTTTACCCCGATGCCGAAGGGGTGGTGGCTCGAGTGGCCGAGATTTTGGCGCACAACCTGGCAGCGCGTTCTGCTGAGCTACAGGCCCTCGATTTGCAAAGAGTTCACACCCCCGACTGGTTCCAGAAACCTGAGATGGTCGGCTATATCGCCTACACCGAGCGCTTCGCGCAAAACCTGCGCGGGGTGATTGAGAAAATCCCCTACCTGCAAGAGTTGGGGGTCAAGTATCTGCACCTGATGCCCCTGTTGTTGCCCCGCCCCGGCGAGAGCGACGGTGGCTACGCAGTAGCCGACTACCGCCAGATTCGCCCCGACCTGGGCACCATGGACGACCTCGAGACCCTCACCACCGCCCTACGCCACCAGGGTATCAGCCTGTGCCTGGACTTGGTGCTCAACCACGTCGCCAGGGAGCACCCCTGGGCTGAGGCTGCGAGGCGCGGCCAGGAAAAGTACCGCAACTACTTCTACATTTATCCTGACCGCAGCGTGCCCGACCAGCTCGAGCGCACCCTGCCGGAAGTCTTCCCAGACTTTGCTCCCGGCAACTTCACCTGGGAGGAGGAGGTGCAAGGCTGGGTCTGGACGACCTTCAATAGCTGGCAGTGGGACGTGAATTGGAGCAACCCGGAAGTGTTTTTGGAATACCTCGACCTCATCTTGTGGCTGGCCAACAAGGGTGTGGACGTGTTCCGTCTGGATGCCATTGCTTTTACCTGGAAGCGCATGGGCACCAACTGCCAGAACCAGCCCGAGGTTCACGCCCTGACCCAAGCCCTGCGGGCAGCGGTGCGAATTGGGGCTCCGGCAGCAGTGTTCAAGGCTGAGGCCATCGTGAGCCCGGAGGATTTGATTGCCTACTTGGGCCAGGGGGTTCACTACGGCAAGGTTTCGGACTTGGCCTACCACAACACCCTGATGGTGCAAATCTGGTCGAGTCTGGCAAGCCGCGACACCCGGCTCTTCAACCAAGCCCTGCTGCGCTTCCCCGAAAAGCCCGCCAGCACCGCCTGGGCTACCTACCTGCGGCTACACGACGACATCGGCTGGGCCATCTCCGACACCGATGCTGCCGCAGTGGGCCTCAATGGGGCCGCCCACCGGCGCTTCCTCTCCGACTTCTACAAGGGGGATTTTCCCGGCTCGTTCGCCCGGGGAATGCACTTCCAGGACAACCCCGACACCGGCGACCGGCGTACCTCGGGAAGTGCCGCCAGCCTGGCGGGGCTCGAGGTCGCGCTCGAGTCGGGCAACCGCCACCTGATTGACCAGGCCATCGAGCGAATCTTGCTGGCCCACGCGGTCTTCATCGGCTATGGTGAGGGCTTTCCCCTGGTCTACATGGGCGACGAGCTGGGCTACCTTAACGACTACGATTTCGTCCACGACCCGGCCCATAAAGACGACAACCGCTGGCTGCACCGGCCCCAAATGGATTGGGCCAAGGCTGCCAAACGCCACCAGGAGGGCACCCTCGAGGGGCGCGTTTTTCTCGGTCTGAAAGGACTTTTAGAGGCCAAAGCCCGCACCCCCCACCTGCACGCAGCCTTTCCTACTCGCCCACTCTGGCAAGCTAACCCCCACCTGCTGGTACTGCGGCGCAACCACCCCGAGGGCGTACTGGTACAGGTTTATAACTTTAGCGAACACGACCAGCCCCTGCCCTGGGACACCCTCAGAGATGCGGGCATCGTACAGCCCTACGATCACATCGGCGAGGCGGTTGCACCAGCCTACTTGATGGGATACAGCAGGCTCTGGCTGACGCAAAAGTGAAGCTCTTTACCCTATACCGACTCGCTTTACACCGAGCTGTTATCGAAGCTGGCAACCGGCTCGTCGTGCAGTTTGGCCTGGGCTGCGAGGTAAGCGTCTATAAAGTCCACGTTTTTCTCCGCCATTATTTCTAAAGCCTGATACATTGCAGTTTTTTCCAGCACCTCCAGACCGGTGTTGGTAAGTAGCTTGCCCAGGCCTTCGGCGATCACCTCCCTGGAAAAACCATAAAAGCTAGACAGTACCCATACACACTCCGCCAGCGTTACAGGGGTCAGAACCACGGAAAACTGCCCCTCCTCGGCTCGCTTTAAGAAAGCCTCGGCCTGTGCAGCCATTTGGGGCGGGTCGTCCGTAATCAGGCGAATGAGCAGGTTGGCATCGCCCCAAACCCGACTCATCGGTATTTCTCCGCCAAGACTCGAGCTGCTACCTTACGCTCCTCTTCCTGGCTCAGGAAGTGCTTGTCACTCTTAAGCAGCCCCCGCAACTCACTCACCCCATGACGGCGAATCAGGCGTATTTTGAGTTCTTCACCCGAGGGGATGAACTCGAGCACATCCCCATTCTTGAGCTTGTATTGCTCTCGAATCTCGGCTGGAATGGTGATCTGCCCTTTACCTGTAATAGTAGTGCGCCTCATTTCGATCTCCTTGGAAATATTTTATTCCTTGAATCACTTCATTTCAAGGTAAAACCGATGCTGGTGACACCTCAGGAGAACCAATATCCATGAAAACCACTTTGGATTCTCCACCCGTCCAAGACATCCCAAATGCCAGTTTGGCAGCTTTTTACTCGGAGCTTGTAGCTATCGGCTATTGACCTTTATTTCTGGTGCTCTAGTCTGGCTAGCCAGGCGTGTAAACTGAGAAATATGGCTATGGAATGGTGGAAAACCGCGACCATCTATCAGATTTACCCCCGCAGCTTTCAGGATTCAAACGGCGACGGCATCGGCGACCTGAACGGCATCAAGAGCCGCCTGTACTACCTCAAAGACCTGGGGGTGGATTGCTTATGGCTCTCGCCGTTTTACAAGTCACCCATGAAGGATTTCGGCTACGATGTGGCCGACTACTGCTCGGTGGATCCCATGTTTGGGAGCCTAAAGGATTTTGATGGATTGTTAGGCGAAGCCCACAAGCTCGGCCTCAAGCTGGTTGTGGATTTGGTTCCCAACCACACCTCCGACCAGCACCAGTGGTTCAAGGAATCGCGCTCTAGCCGCGACAATCCCAAGCGTGACTGGTACGTCTGGCGCGACCCCAAGCCCGATGGTTCGCCCCCCAACAACTGGATGGCCTACTTTGGTGGGCCGTCCTGGACGCTGGATGCAAAGACTGGGCAATACTACTTGCATCAGTTTTTGCCCGAACAGCCCGACCTCAACTGGCGCAATCCTGAAGTGCGTGAGGCCATATACGAGGCCATGCGCTTCTGGTTGCGTAAGGGTGTGGACGGTTTTCGTATAGATGTTATCTGGCTGCTGGTGGAGGATGGCAAGTTCCGCGACGAGCCGCCCAATCCCAACTGGAAGGAGGGCGAGGTTGACCGCTTCCGCCACTTGCATCCCTATCAGGAAGACCAGCCCGAGACCCGTGAAATCGTGCAGGAAATGCGGGCAGTGCTCGAGGAGTTCGAGGGTAACCGGGTGATGGTGGGCGAAATCTACCTGCCCTACGACCAACTGATGCCCTACTACGGCACCCTCGAGCGTCCCGGCTGCCACCTACCCTTCAACTTCCACCTGATGTTTCGGGGGATGTCCAACTGGACTGCGGAAAACCTGCGCGGCATCGTTGAGGAATACGAGACCAACCTGCCCGCCTTCGCCACGCCCAACTGGGTGCTGGGCAACCACGACCAGCACCGCCTGGCGACCCGCATCGGGGAAGCCCAGGCCAGGGTCGCGGCAACGCTGCTCTTCACCCTGCGGGGCTCGCCGACTTGGTACTACGGCGACGAAATCGGCATGACCGATGGCCCCATCCCGCCAGAGAAGGTGCAAGACCCCGCTGCCCTGCGGCAAAAAGGCAGCGCCGGAGAACACGGCCTCGACCCCGGACGCGACCCCGAGCGCACCCCTATGCAGTGGACTCCCCACGCCTACGCCGGGTTCAGCACGCGAGAGCCCTGGCTGCCGGTGAACCCGAATTACTTAGAGCGCAACGTGGAGGCCCAGGATGCCAATTCTGAGTCCATGCTGACCCTGGTGCGCACCCTGTTGGTAGTACGCAAGGAGAGCAAAGCCTTGCTGGAGGGCGATTACCAAACTTATAAAGCTCCTGACGGGGTGTTCGCCTACTTGCGCGGCGGCGAAGTTTTGGTGGCCCTGAACTTTAGCCCTGAGGCCAAAGCTATGAACCTCCCCCAGGGCGAAATCTTACTCTCGAGTTTCCTCGACCGCTACGGGGCCGTGAAGGATCGCCTCGAGCTGCGCCCCAACGAAGCCGTCATCCTCCAACTATGAGGGCCGGACATACCTCCAGCACGGGGTTTAGCCAGATGAACCGGGTTAGACTGTCATAGCCGATAAGATATCCCGAATGACTCGAGTCCTTTTTGTTTGTGCGGGGAACATCTGCCGCTCTCCGATGGCTGAGGGCATTTTCCGGCGGATGCTGCTCGAGCGCGGACTCGAGGCCGAGTTCGAGGTGGACTCCTGCGGAACCGGCGGCTGTCACACCGGCCAGAGCGCCGACCCCCGTACCCGCTGGATACTGGCCAAAGAAAATGCAGATTTTCTGCACCAAGCTCGTAAAATTGCCCCTGAGGATATGAGCTATTACCAGCACATCTGGGTTATGGATCGCGACAACCTGCGTGACTTGGAGCGGGTGTTTCCCCAGCATACGGGCAAGGCTCGGCTGGTGATGAGCCTCAGCGGCCTAAACGGGGCTGATGTCCCCGACCCTTGCTACGGCGACCTCGCCGATTTCGAGAAGGTCTATGCTTTGCTCGAGCAGGCCCTCGAGGCTTTTTTTGCAACCCACCAGAAATCTTAATATAACGCTCACCGACTTATTTGACCGCCCAGCAAAATAAAAGCCGCTTACCCTGAGCTTTGTGGGTGTGCCCCTGCCGAACCACTCCTTGACGCGATCTTCAGGTTATCTGATGCCTTCCCAGATTGCTTTGTCTTGGGGCAGCCCATGCTTTTCTTAGAACCGACTTTTCTAGAGCGGTTTTCAGAAAGAATAGGGTCATCCACTCGGTTAGAAAGACCGTACCAAAGCTATTTTTGCCGCTATGAGTAGCAGCAAAAATAGCCCAAACCGCGATAAACTAGGTTTAAGCCTCATGGAAGGTACTTTCGAGCTACTCGGCCCCATCGAAATCCTGCAACTGCTCTCGCAAGCAGCGGGGAGTGGGGTATTCCGTGTTCCCGGTGGCGAGGTGTTTTTGGAAAAGGGAATGCCGGTTCACGCGCAGTTTAAGGGTCAGTCGGGCCGCGATGGGTTGTTCCAGATTCTGGCCCTCAAAGAGGGTAAGTTTCGCTATCTGGCAGGGGAGCGGGCC
>JADMIM010000011.1 GCA_015478585.1 Thermaceae bacterium
CGGCCCGTCAGCTCCTGGGCGTGAAGTTCCCCGAAAAGTCGGAGGTCAACCCCGAAGAGGTAGACCTTAGTGTGGGCGGGCACTCGCTGCCCTTCGTCATCACTGCCATGAGCTTCGGCTCGCAGGGCGAGACCAGTTTCCGGGCCTATGTAGATGCCGTAAAGCGCCTGAACATGGTCTGTATCAATGGTGAGGGCGGGGAAATCCCCGACATGCTGGGTAAATATACCCATTGGCGCGGTCAGCAGGTGGCCTCCGGGCGCTTTGGGGCACACGCCTACATGCTCAACTCGGCGGGTTTTATCGAAATCAAAATTGGTCAGGGGGCTAAGCCCGGCGAGGGTGGACACCTGCCCGGCAAGAAGGTCACGGCCAAGGTCGCCGCCGCTCGCAACGCAGTCCCCGGTGTGGATTTGATTTCCCCCTCGAACAACCACGACCTCTACAGCATCGAAGACCTGGCCCAGCTCATCGAGGAACTGAAAACGGTGAATCCGAAGGCTAGGGTTTCGGTCAAGGTTCCGGTCATTCCCGGCATCGGCACCATTGCCGTGGGCATCGCCAAAGCCGGTGCTGATGTTATCGCCCTTTCCGGCTTCGAGGGTGGCACTGGTGCGGCCCGCTGGCACGCGCTCAAGTACGCCGGGATGCCGGTTGAACTCGGGGTGCGCCGGGCCCATCGCGCCCTGGTACGCGCCGGGATGCGTGACCGGGTGGAAATCTGGGCCGATGGCGGCCTCAAGACCGCCTACGACGTACTGCGCATGACCCTGCTGGGAGCTGACCGGGTGGGTATGGCGACGATGGCCATGGTGGCGATTGGTTGCACCATTTGCCGCCAGTGCCAGATGGACACCTGCCATGTGGGTATCGCCACCCAAATCGAGACCCTTGAGCAGGCCCAGTCGCACGGGCTCAAGCGCTTCGTGCCGCAGGAGAGCGAGCGGGCGGTAGACCAACTGGTCACCTTTTTCTCGGCCAAAGCCACCGAACTGCGTAAGCTGGTAGCGAGCTTGGGGGCGGTCTCGCTCAAGGAACTCGTGGGGCGCAGCGACCTGCTCGTTCAGGAAGCCCATCAGGACGAACTCGACCTGTCCTACTTCTTCGAGCCGGTTTCGGAGCCGGAGTGGCTCAAGGAGCGCTCGGCCCACGTGCTACGTAAGCCGCTCAACCAGCTCACGCGCAGCATCACCGAGATTGTCACCGAAGCCTACGCCGAAGGTGGGCGCGAGCTGCTGTTTCAAGAAGGGCCGGTGGGCTCTACCGACCGGGCTTTAGGCACGCATCTGGCTGGAGAAATTGCCCGCCGCCGCCTCTACGGCAAGGGCTGGGAGGCCAAGGTGGAGTTGCGCTTCGATGCCGGTTCGGTGGCAGGCAACGGGATTGCGGCGTTCAACGTGGAGGGCCTCGAGGTGGTCGTGGAGGGCGGAGCCCAGGATGGCATCGCCAAAAACGCCTACGGTGGCAAAGTCGCCATCCTCAAGGGCCGCAACCCCTTCGGGCAATACGTGGACGGGAGCGTAGGTAAGAGCTTTGCCTACGGAGCTATCGGTGGGATGCTGATTGTGGAAGGCCAGGCCGACAGCCGCTTCTGCATCCGCCTCTCGGGGGCCGACGTGGTACTTGCGGGTGAACCTGAACGCCCCGTGCAGGACGAGTTGGGTAATATTGCTGCCAGGGCCCAGGCTAAAGGCTTCGCGTTTGAATACATGACCCGTGGCCGGGCGGTGGTGCTGGGCGACCCCGGCCCCTGGATTTGCTCCGGCATGACCGGCGGGCGGGTTTACCTGCGCTACTGGAATGAGATGGGCCTCACCGAAGAGGCCATGCACCGCCGCCTGGCCAAAGGCGCGAAAGTGGTCGTCCAAAAGCTCGACGAGCGCGGTGTGGCCGATGTCCGTGAGCTGATGACGGCCTACCTGGACGCACTGCGCGAGGCCGAGCGTGACGATAAGGCCGAACGCCTGTTGCGCCTCCTGGCCGACCCCGCAGCGCACTTCCGCATGGTGGTTCCGGCCAACCAACAGGTGATTCAGGAAGTCAGTACGGAGTAGAGAATCTCCACAGCAGAGAACCGTGCTCAAGCCGGTAGGGCGCGGTTTGTTTTCATAAACTGCCTTCACTCACAGCGCAACCATCCCCTCAACGCAGGTGACCGACTCACCACCCACCCAAATTTGCCCATCCTCATCGCGCATGATATGTACGCGACCGGCTCGGCCCAACACTGTGCCCTGAGAGGCGACATAGCGGTGAGGAGCCAACCCAGCATCGACAAGCCACTGCCCGAGCCCTGCATTCAAGCTGCCCGTCACCGGGTCTTCGGGAACACCCAGGCTCGAGACGAAGGCCCGCACCTCGAACAAGCACTCACTTCCCGGTGGATACGAACCAATCACACCTAGCGCGAGTCCCTTCAGCGCCGAATGGTCGGGCTCGAGGCTCAGCACCTGCTCGGCAGAGGGGAGCATCACTGCCAACCAACCCGGCCCGTTGTCCACCCACCCGTGGTGCAATACCTCTGACTCCCGCACCCCCAGACCCCGGACGATGCGGGCTAAGGTATCTGCGTCTACCGGGCCGCTGCGTACCAAAGGCGGCCCAGCGAAAGCGAGTTGCCTACCGTCCCGCCGGATTTGGATAAGGCCGGTTTTGCACTCTTGAATCACGCTATCGCTGCGCTTCGGCTGGCCTCCGGCTTCCAGCCAGGCGTGGCAACTGCCCAAAGTGGGATGCCCGGCGAAGGGTAGTTCTCGCTGGGGAGTGAAGATGCGCACGCGGTAATCTGCCTCTGGCGTGGTGGGTGGCAGCAGGAAAGTGGTTTCGCTAAGGTTCATCCAGCGGGTGAATCGCGCCATCTGCGATTCGTTCAAGCTTTCACTGTCCAGCACCACCGCGAGCGGGTTGCCGAAGTAGGGCTCGGCTGTGAACACATCCACTTGTCGGAAGGGGCGAGGTCTGGAAGAAGCTTCTGGTGTCTCGAGTTGCATAGCCTAATCCTGACATGCTCTGGCCCTAACCCACTTGAGGCCCGACAGTGTCCGCGCCTGTAGAATTGTCGTGTGATTTGTACCGCCCTTTTCGACCTCGAAGAGACCCTGATTCTTGACCACCCGCTTCCCATCCATGCTAGGCAGACGCGTCCTGCTCGGGCTTGTCTACATGAGGGGGCTCCGCACCATCAGGTCGCGGCCTGGACAGGCAATTTCTAACAGCCTAAAATCAGCCATCAACTCTTGTGTGCAGATATACGGCTGTGCGTTTTTGCTATACTCACCCGGTTGACAGGAGGCTCTACGTTGCTGCGCTATATAACCTCAGAATCGGTAACCGAAGGACACCCCGACAAACTTGCTGACCGAATCTCAGACAGCATCCTGGATGCGTTTTTGACCCAAGATCCACAGGCCAGGGTGGCGGCTGAGACCCTGGTGACAACCGGAATGGTGATGGTAGCTGGGGAAATCACCCTTAAAGAGGGCTATGTAGACATCCCTCACGTGGTGCGCCAGGCGGTGCTCGAGGTGGGCTATACCCGTGCTAAATACGGCTTCGACGGTAATACCTGTGCGGTGCTCACCGCCGTGGACGAACAATCGCCGGATATCGCGGGTGGGGTCAACGAGTCGTACGAATGGCGGGTGTTGGGCTCGAGGGATTCCCTCGACCAAGTTGGGGCGGGCGACCAGGGCCTGATGTTCGGCTACGCTACCGACGAAACCCCTGAACTGATGCCGTTGCCTATCTCGCTGGCCCACCGCCTGACCCGCCGCCTGGCTGAAGCCCGCAAAACCGGCGAGATTCCTTACCTGCGTCCCGACGGCAAGGCCCAAGTTACCGTGGTTTATGAAGGACAGACCCCACTCTATGTGGGCACCGCCCTGATTTCTACCCAGCATGGCGAGGAAGTGGAGCAGGCCCAGATTGCCCACGATATTCGCAGTAAAGTCATAGAGCAGGCCATTCCGGCTCAGTACCTGAGGCCCCAAACCCAGTATTTGATCAACCCTTCCGGCAAGTTTGTAATCGGTGGTCCGCACGGCGATACTGGCCTGACTGGGCGCAAAATTATCGTGGACACTTACGGTGGGGCCGTGCCCCACGGAGGCGGGGCTTTTAGTGGCAAAGACCCTACCAAAGTAGACCGTTCGGCAGCTTATTATGCTCGCTATATGGCCAAAAATATCGTTGCCGCAGGGCTGGCCAGGCGTGCCCTGATCGAACTGGCCTATGCCATCGGCAAGGCCAGGCCGTTGGGAATGCGGGTGGAAACCTTTGGAACTGGAACTTTGCCTGACGATAAGCTTACCGAGATGGCTGCCAAGGTTTTTGATGCGCGACCCAGAGCGATTATTGAAAACCTGAACCTGGCCCGCCCCATCTATGCTTCGACTTCGGCCTACGGACACTTTGGCCGCGAAGGGTTTCCCTGGGAAGCTACCGATAAACTCGAGGCCCTGAGATGATTTCCATCATGCGCATACCCTGGCCCGTGTGAGCACTAACCGTACAGTGGCGGGCAGAGAGGCTATCGCCTGCAGTCTGAATTATTGCCTGCCGTGGGCACGGCAATTGTGAAAACCGCTCTAATCCGCGAAAGGCTGTTCAGCCTGCTCGCCAAGCCAACGGGCTACGTCGTTCCAAGCGACCTGAGTTTGTTTGCCTGAGGCCAGGTTTTTGAGCGTCACCCGGTTCATGCGTTCTCCTTGGCCCAGGAGTCCGGCGTACCGGGCCCCTTTCTTGGTGGCATCCTCGAGGGCCTTCCCAACTTTTTTGACGCTGTAGCCAATCTCTACTTGCAACTGGGGGCGCAGCTTTTGCGCGAGTTGTAGCGCTTCAACTTTGGCGGCCTCGTCGAGTGGGGCTAGGTAGAGATCAAGGCTGGGGCTGGTCGGAGCTTCCACCCCTTCTTCTTCCATAGCTATCGCCACGCGTTCGATGCCGATGCCAAACCCCACGCCGGGAACCCTTGACCCGCCCAACATTTCCGACAGACCGTCATAACGCCCGCCCCCACCCAGAGCCGATTTGGCCCCGATATTGGCGTGGTGGACTTCCCAGGCGGTACGCACGTAGTAATCCAGGCCGCGCACGATGCTGGGGTCTATGCTAAAACCAACCTCGAGGGCCTCCAAATAGCGCACCACGGCTTGGTGAAAGGCTCGAGCCTCCTCACCCAGAAACTCCAGCATTGGCCTGACTCCCAGCCCCGATGCTATCTGTTGGTCGGCTGCACTTTTGGAGTCTAAAATACGCATGGGATTAGATTCCAGGCGGGTTCTCGAATCCTCGGAAAGCTCCTGGGCGTGGGGTCGGAACAACTCGCGTAAGTAGGCGTTGTAGCGCAGGCGGTCTTCGGGATCACCTACCGTACCCAGCTTGACCTCGAGGTGCTTTAACCCCAGCTCGCGGTAAATTTGCACCATCAGCGCGATGGTTTCGGCATCTACCAATGGGTCAGACGAGCCCAGAGCTTCGTAATCCACTTGATGAAACTGCTTGTAGCGGCCCTTCTGGTGGCGTTCGGCGCGAAAAATTGGCCCCCAGGTAAACAGGCGCACCGGCTGCGGCCAAACCTTCATCCCGTGCTCGTTATAGGAGCGCACGATAGAGGCAGTAGGCTCCGGGCGCAAGCCGAGAATGCGTCCACCCCGGTCTTCAAAGGTATACATTTCTTTCTTCACCACGATATCTGAGGTCGTGCCCACGCCTTTTTGTAGTACTTCGGCGTATTCAAAGATGGGAGTATGGATGGTCTGGGCTCCACTAGCCGAGAGCACCCTTTGTGCGCTTTCGACAATGTGGCGAAAAACCGGCTCACGGAAGGCATATTCCTTGCTTTTGCCAAAAAAATCATTGGTTCCGGGGACAGATCTCAGCATAAGTCAGCTTTACTTTACCAATCGAACAACGAATCAACTTGGAGGGTTGCGTAAAAACAAATAATATTTTCACGAGCATATTTTATCGTGAAAACATGCACTAATATCCCTAAGGTTCTTTGCCGTTGGGTTAGGAGGGCTTGCCATCATCATGCATTGCTAACGACCTGGTGTCCCGCTGGGCAGAACGGAAAACCCAACCTGGGGAGCACGAGGCTGCTAGAGCCGGTTCTCTAAGAGTGGGCTTCATAAGGTCAGTGCATCCACCGGGAGATGGATATTGTGAGCCTCACTGGAAATATTGCACCGTAGTTGGGGCTATGCTAAAGTACCCGCAGGTTCGGGCAAAAGTGTCAGACGCTACGCTTTGGCTCGAGTCCTCTTTTTTGGAGGTTAGAATGAAAAAAGCAGTTCTTACCGGTCTTCTGGCCACCTCACTCGGGGTGGCTCTAGCGGCAGCACCCGCTAATACCCTGGTCATGATGGGATCGGCTGATATTCCTACCCTCGATCCCGGACAAGCCTACGACACCCAGTCGTACGAGTTTTTGCAGAACATCTACGAAACCCTGGTAACTTACAAAGGCAAAAGCGTCTCCGAACTCGAGCCCCTGTTGGCGACTTCCTGGAAAATCTCGGGGGATGGCAAGACCTACACCTTCACCCTGCGCAAAGGGGTCAAGTTTCAAAACGGCGACGAGATGACCTGTGCCGATGCCGAATATACCCTGCGCCGCAACCTCGTCACCAACAACCCTGACTCAGGCAACTGGTATCTGTCCGACGGCCTGCTGGGCACACCCTCCAACGCCGCCGACGACAACGCCATCACCTTCGCCAAAATCGCCAACGCGGTTAAGTGCGATCCGCAAGGCCAATTGGTACTGTCGTTGCCCAAGCCCGACCCGGCCCTTTTGGTAAAGCTGGCAGCCATCAACATGTCCATCTTGGACAAAAAGCACGCTGCCGCAGTAGGGGAGTGGGATGGTACGGAAGCCACCTGGAAACAGTGGATTGGCAAAGACCTCACCGACTCCAACCTCTCCAAGAATCCTATTGGTACGGGTGCGTATCAGGTCGTGCGGCGTGATGCCAATACCTTGGTGCTCAAGGCCTTTGATGGCTATTGGGGCAGCAAGCCCAAGATTCAAAACGTGGTTTGGCAACTGGTGAAAGAGCAGGCCACGCGCCTCGAGGCCCTCAAGAAGGGTGATGCCGACTGGATCGAGACCGGCCCCCGCTCGGTGCTTTCGCAGCTCGAGGGAATCCCCGGTCTCAAGCTCTATGACAACATCAGCAACGTCGCAGCCACCGGTGTTTTCATGAACGAAAACATCAAAGATGCCGCCGTATTGGGCAGTGGGAAGCTCGATGGGAACGGCATCCCCGCTACCTTCTTTAGCGACATCAACGTGCGTAAGGGTTTTGCCTACTCCTTCGACTACGATACCTATCTCAAGCAGGTGCTCCAGGGCAAAGGGGTCAAGCGCACCATGCTCCTGCCCGATAGTTTTTTCGGCTATGACCCCAACATCCAGCAGTACAGCTTTAACCCCACCCTGGCTACTACTTTCTTGAAGCGGGCCTACGGCGGCCAGCTTTGGAGCAACGGCTTCACCCTTAATGCCAGCTACCGGGCGGGTAGTGTCCCAGCCCAGACGGCCATGGAAATTCTCAAGACCAACATTGAGAAACTCAACCCCAAATTCAAGGTTAACATCGCCGCCAAGCCCTGGTCGGAGTTTCTCAAGAGCAGCCAGCAGGGCAAGGAGCCCATGATTATTATCGGCTGGGCCCCCGACTACGCCGACCCCGACAACTTCCTCTACACCTTCTACGACTCCAACGGGTATTACTTCCCCCGCAGCAACTTCAAGGACAGCTTGATGGATAGCCTGCTCGAGCAGGCCCGTCAGACCACCGACCCGGCCAAGCGCAAGGCTTTGTACAGCCAAGTGGGCAACCGGGCCTACGAGTTGGCCCCCTACATCAATGTTCCTATGGGTCTGGGCTTCGAGATCGTTAGTGACAAGCTCAAGGGCTTCATGGACAACTATAACGTGATGCTTTCCGGCCCCAACTACGGCGGCGTGTTCTGGAAGTATTTGAGCAAGTAAGGTGTTTGGCCCTGGGCTTTTAGCCCAGGGCCAGCTCTTTAGCTGAGGAACAGAGGATGTTTGCCTTTATCGTTCGACGTTTGTTGTTTCTGCCGGTAGTGATTTTCGTGCTGACCATTTTTATCGTGGGCTTGCTGCAATTGTTGTCCCCTGAGCAAAGGGCAGCAGCCTTTATACAAAACGATAATCAGGCCCGGAACCTGCAACTGGTGATTCGTGAGCACGGCCTGGACAAGCCTTTCCTGGTGCAGTACTGGAACTGGCTGAAAGCAGCAGCTCAGGGCAACTTGGGCTTTTCCAAGTCATCCAATCTGCCGGTTTTGGACACTATAAAACAGAGATTTCCTTCGACCCTCGAGCTGGCTTTGTATTCCTTAATTCCTCTGATCGGCTTCGGGATTTGGCTAGGGACATTGGCTGGGCTGAATAAAAACAAGTTTATAGACCAGTTTGCCAGGGTTTTTGCGGTGGTCACCGGTAACATCCCTACTTTCGTGATGGGCATTATTCTGGTGGTGATTTTCTATGGCCTGCTGGGGATTGCGCCGGGGCCAGGCCAGGTATCTCCTGAAAACCAAATCTATATGCTCACCAACCCCGTGCCCACGCGAACCGGGATGCTGAGCATAGATGCCTTGTTGGCGGGCAACTGGGTAATTTTCTGGGACGTGATACACCATCTGATTCTCCCGGTTATCACCCTGACTACTGTGCTCAACGCGAACTTGATCATGGTCACGCGGGGCAGCATGATCGAGACACTGAACCAGGATTTCGTGCGCACCGCCAGGGCTAAAGGGCTCTCCGAGCGGACAGTCAATATCAAGCACGCCCGGCGCAATGCCTTGCTACCCGTAGCAACCATTGCGGGTTTTCAGGTGGCTGCGCTGCTGGGTGGGGCGGTCATCACCGAGACCATTTTCGCCTGGCCGGGCATCGGTTCCTGGGGAGCTGATGCGGCTTCCCGTTTTGATGTTCCGGGGATTCTCGGGTTTGCGCTTTTGGCTGGGATCGTGACGGTGGTGATGAACTTGGTGGTAGATATCTTATATGCAGTAATTGACCCACGGGTGAGGTTCGACTGATGGCTGCGACTGCTCGAGCAACAGCCAGCGTAGGGGAGAAGCGCGAGACCTTCTGGACTAGCCGGCCTCTACGTCGTTTACGTCGTAACAAGCTGGCCTGGGTGGGTCTTACCTTGGTTATCCTTTTTACTATCCTCGCAGCCTTTGCTCCTTTATTGGCCCCACCACCTCTAATAGGCAACAACTGTCTACGCGACCTCGGGGTAAGCCAGCCTGCGGCGGTATATAACCCTCTGGGAAGTACCTTCTGGCGGGCAGTTCTGATTCCTCCGGCGAGTTGCTACCAGATTACCCGCATCAACTTTAAGCCCGAACCTTCGCCTCCTTTGCGCCCTATTCGCACCGATGCTGGCCCCGTACGGCCCCTTTTGGGCACGGCCAATGGCTACGATGTCTGGTATGGGCTGGTATGGGGAGCTCGTACAGCCTTCAAGCTGGCTATTACGGTGGTATTTTTCCAACTGCTCATCGGCATTACCCTAGGAGCAATATCAGGCTATTTTGGGGGCTGGATTGACAACCTGCTTCAGCGCTTTATTGAGGTGATTCTTTCATTCCCTAGCCTGGTATTGGTGATTGTAATCACAGCTATCCTTGGCCCCAGCCTGACCAACGTGATGATCGCTTTTATCGCGGTTGGTTGGGCAGGATATGCCCGTATCGTACGTGGCGATGTCTTGAAGGTGCGAATCCTCGAATTTGTAGATGGAGCTAGGGCGCTGGGCGTTTCGGATTTGCGCCTGATTGTCCGCCACATCATCCCCAACGCCCTTACCACCATCACTGCCATCGCCGTGCTGGACTTGGGCTCACTGCCCCTGGCGGCGGCTGGGTTGTCGTTTTTAGGCATTGGCCTCCCGGTGGGCTTTGCCGACTGGGGCCAGCTCATCTCGTTCGCCAGAGCCTGGATTCAGGGTACGGCGGACAACCGGCTGGCCTACTGGTACGTATCGTTTTATCCAGCCCTCACCATCATCTTGTTTGGTCTGGGTTGGAACCTCTTGGGGAGCGCGGTGCGAGACGCGGTAGACCCCAGGGACAATGGATAACCAAACTCGAGCCCATTTTAGTTTTGGTGTAGCCAGTGATGATAAAGTACCTTATCATCACTGGAGTTATAATTTGAGCCGAAATGCCAAATAAGCCAACTCCCCAGTCTCGAGCCAAGGCTACAAACTCCAGGCCTGCGTCCAGCCAGACCGACCTCGAGCTTTACAAGGGCTCGCTGCTCGACCACGCCCGTCAGATCGCCGCTTTGTCCGAAGAACAGCTCAAGCGCAAGGCAGCCCTGGCCGCCGGTGAAAAAGATTTTCTGGGGCTTTGGGAGGTCGTGCTGGCATACTTGACCTTGTACGGCGAAAGCACCTTGCTCACCTCGAGCCACACCATACGCAGTTACCGCACCGGGGCACGGCAATTCCTGGAGTATAGCGCCGAAAACGCCTGGAAGCTGCTGGCTCCGCGCCGCAACGACCCCCAGCTTTACGTGAACTACCTGCTGGGTTTGGGCAAAAGCATCAACACCGTGGAAGCCCGCGTAGCGGCAGCTCGAATGCTATATAAAGCCCTGCGCTGGGCGGGTGTAACCGAGGCCGATCCTTTTGCCGATGTCAAGGTTCCCAAAGAGCGCACCAATCCCTGGGACAAAAGCGAGCCCTACAGTGACGAGGAGGTCGAGGCTATGCTCGAGTTTGCCGACCCCCAGGAACGGGTTTTGATTCTGGTCTTGGCCCACGGGGGTTTACGCATTAGTGAAGCCCTCGAGCTGGTTTGGGACGATTTGGACGAAGGCCGTAGGCGCATCCGAGTCAACAAAGGTAAAGGGCGCAAACAGCGGGTAGTCAGCATGAGTCGCTCACTGCTCGAGGCTATCCGGGGCTATCGCTCGAGCTTGGGCTTGCCCCAGGGCCAGTTGTTCAGCTTTAGAGGCCGTTCGGGTGCGGTCAAGCGCATGGATGCGATTATCCTTCAGTCGGGGGTACGCTTTCGCGGCTTCCACGCTTTTCGCAAGCACAGCGGAACCAAGCTGATGAGCCAAGTCAAAGATATCGCCCGTGTAGCCAAACATCTCGGTCATTCCGATACCAATGTGACCCGCACTTACGCCCAGCTTCCCACCGATGACCTACGCGAGGCTCTAGATAACTGGTGATGACCCAACTCTCTTGGAGTACCCTCCCCCACTACGGTTTTCCCTACACTTGATTTAAGGCGTATGCTGGACATACGGGTTGTTGCTGCACCCGATCCCTTCGAGGAGGTTTCCATGCGTTTGGCAGTAAAAAAAGCCCTGGGACTTGCGGTTGGACTGGTTCTGGTTATTGCCGGTGTAAGCCTGGCTCAGGCAGATACCGTGAGCATTGCCCTTTCCGGTGATGCCATCACCATGAACCCCGCCGATACCAATGGTAATCTCGATTTCTCGATAGAGCGCGAGATGTATAACGGCTTGGTGGGTTTCGACAAAGACATGAAGCTGATGCCCGAACTGGCTACCTCCTGGACTTCCAATGCTCAGGCCAGCGAGTTTACCTTTGACCTACGCCAGGGGGTTAGCTTTCAAGACGGCACGCCTTTCAACGCGCAAGCCGTCAAAACCTATTTTGACTGGGTACGCGACCCCGCCAACCACTTCAAACGCTATAGCCTCTTCTCTATGATCAAGCAAATTGACATACTGAGCCCCTACAAAGTGCGCTTCATTCTGAGCAAACCTTTCGGGGCCATGATGTTCAACTTTGCCCACCCTGCGGCTCGCCTGGTGAGCCCAGCCGCTATCCAGAAGTACGGCGTGGGCGTGGCCCAGCATCCCGTAGGCAGCGGCCCCTTCGAGTTTGTAAGTTGGAAATCGGGGGAAGCCATTACCCTCAAGGCCTGGAGTGGCTACTGGGGTAGCAAAGCCGCAGCATCCACGCTGAAATTCCTCTTCGTACCCAACGCCGCAACTCGAGTCGCCATGTTGCAAAGCGGTGAGGTGCAGTTTGTGGATAGCTTGCCTCCCCAACTCATCTCGAGCCTGAAGGCTAACCCTAACTTCAAGGTGAGTGCCACACCCAGTATCTACGTGCGCTACCTGGCCCTCAATACCCAGACCAAGCCGTTTGACAACCCCCTGGTACGCCAAGCTATGAACTACGCAGTCAACAAAGAAGAGTTGCTCAAGGTGGTCGAACAAGGCTACGGACTTCCCCTGAGCGCCCCTGTTGCCAAGCAAGTACAGGGCTATGCCGCCCAGACTCCCTACCCCTACGACCTTGCTAAAGCCAAAGAGCTGTTGACCAAAGCGGGTTACCCCAACGGGTTTACGGCCACAGTAACCATGCTCAACACTACTACCTACCAAACCCTGGGGCAGGTCTTGCAGCAAATGTTGGGGCAAGTTGGTATTAAGCTTCAGCTCGAGCCCATGGAAGGCGGGGCCTTCCAGAGCGCAGTCTTCCAGCCCCTGGACAAAACCAAGGTACAGACCGTGCTGATTGGCTGGTCACCCTCTACTGGAGATGCCGACTGGGGCCTGCGTCCGTTGTTTGATAAAGCTTCTTGGCCACCTGCTCTCTTCAACCTGGCCTTCTACAACAACCCGCGGGTCAATAACCTGATTAGAGATGCCCTGACCACCGCCAACCAGGGCCAGCGCGACCGCTTCTACGCTCAGGCCCAGCAGATCATCTGGCAGGATGCCCCCTGGGTGTTCTTGTATAGCCCCTACAACATCGCAGGTGAAGCCAGCCAGTTGCGCGGGGTTTTCTATATGCCCGACGGCACCATTGACGCTCAGGCCGCTAGTTTGGGGGGTTAGAGCATCCCGGCGGGAGGCTACAGAGTTCGTGCTGGCCTATATTCTGCGGCGGCTGCTCGAGGTCATTCCTACCTTGCTGGGGGTGGCTGTGGTGGTATTTCTGTTTATCCACGCCCTCCCCGGCGACCCAGCTCGCCTGGCCGCTGGCCCCGATGCCACCGTGCAGGAGGTTCAGCTTCTGCGGGAGCGCTTTGGTCTGGATAAACCGCTGGTGGTGCAGTTTGTCTACTTCCTGAATAACCTTGCCAGGGGCAACTTGGGCAACTCCTACCGCGACGGCAAGCCAGCCCTGCTATCGGTGATGAACCATTTCTCCCTGACTTTCTGGCTTTCGCTGATTGCTATCTTGCTGGCTGCCCTGGTCGGTATCCTGGTGGGCATAGCTGCGGCGGTCTACCGCAACTCTTGGCTCGACCTAGGCGCTACCACCCTTGCCGTAGGTGGCATCAGCGTGCCCTCGTTTTTTCTGGGGATGATCCTGATTTATTTGTTCGCGGTCAACCTGCGGATTTTCCCGGTGAGCGGGGGCCAGGGCTGGCGGGGGCTAGTGCTCCCAGCGCTTACCTTGGCTGCTGGGCCGCTAGGTACTATTGCCCGCTTTGCCCGCAGCAGCCTGCTCGAGGTGCTGGGTGAAGACTTCACCCGTACTGCTAGGGCCAAGGGACTCTCGAGCCCAGTGGTGGTTTTCAAGCACGCCCTACGCAATGCCCTGATCCCCGTGGTGACCATGACCGGCTTGCAGTTTGGTTTTTTGCTAGGTGGGGCGGTTGTGGTGGAATCGGTGTTTAACTATCCGGGTCTGGGTTGGTTGCTCATTCAGTCCATCAGTGCCCGCGATTATCCGGTGATCGAGGGATTATTGTTGGTTTTTGCGCTCGAGTTTGTGCTGGTCAACCTGCTGGTAGACCTGCTTTATGGGGTTCTTGACCCCCGGATTAGCTATGCATAGAACTGTTCGCAAAGGACTCTTTTGGAAATTCTTGCGCCATAAGAGCGGTAGCTTGGGCCTGGCTCTGAGCTTGGTTTTTCTGCTTATGGCTTTGTTCGGGCCTGGGTTGGCTCCCTACGACCCCAGTGCTGCTGATTACAGCCACACCCTCTCCGGCATTTCAACCCAACACTGGCTGGGCACCGACAACTTTGGCCGCGACCTACTCAGCCGCACCTTGGTGGGTGCGCGATACTCGCTGGGCATCGGCATATTGGCAACTTTGATCGGAGCAGGGGTGGGAGGGGTTTGGGGGCTCTGGTCGGGGTATGCGGGTGGCTTCTGGGACAGCCTTTCTATGCGTCTGGTAGATGTACTGCTGGCCTTTCCTGGCTTGCTCCCGGCCATCGGATTGATTGCGATTACTGGGCCGGGGCTGTTGCCGGTCATTATGGCCTCAGCTTTTTTCAGCGTGCCCATCTTCGCCCGGCTGGTACGAGGCTCTACCTTGCAAATGAAGGAACGCGCCTATATCGAAGCGGCCCATGCTTTGGGAGCAGGCTCGAGGCGGGTAATGCGGGTACACCTATTGCCCTCGGTACTGGCTCCAGTGCTGGTTTATGTAACCTTGCGCATCGGTACGGTAATGCTGATTGCCTCCTCGCTTTCTTTTTTGGGTCTGGGGGTGCAGCCGCCCACCCCCGAGTGGGGAGCCATGCTCTCCGATGCCCAGCTTTACCTGGCTACCGATCCTTTGTTGGCTATAGCCCCCGGTTTGGCGATCACCCTGACCGTGCTGGGACTTAACTTGTTAGGCGATGGGTTGCGCGATACCTTGGACCCCAAACTCAAATGAGTTGGACATCTATAACTACAGCCCAATGTGCTAGTTTTCACGATAAAAACTGTTCGTGAAATAAATATAAACAAAGCATCTTCAGGCCAAACTGCTTGTTTTTATGCTAAATATTTGTGATAAGCCTTTGTCAGCAGTAACCCCATACAGGGCATCACAGGCTTCCATAGTGCGCTTTTGGTGGGTTACTAAAATAAACTGGGTCTGGGCCGAGAAGTGCCGCAAAAATCGGCAGAAGCGCTGGATGTTAGCCTCGTCGAGGGGCGCATCTACCTCGTCCAAGACGGCGATTGGCAACCCTCCACCCTCTCCTACTTCGGAAAGGGCAAACAAAAAAGCCAGTGCGCCCATAGTGCGCTCGCCCATAGAAAGCAGCTCGAGGCTGATGGCGCGCTTGCCCGCAGGCTTAAGCACCAAATCCAAGCCGCTGGGGAGACGTTCGAGCTGCACTTCCGCACCCAACAAAGCTGCGGCATACTCGGTAAATTTCCCCTTGAATAGGTGATATTTGGCCTCGAGCCGCTGGTGGTACTCGGCCTCGACCAGGTCAAGCTCAATCTGGAGTTTGCCCACCGCCTGCTGGGCCTCGTCCAAGGCCGCCCGGAGTGCAGCGATTTCCGCCTCGAGTGCGGTGTACTCCCGCTCGGCCAGGTGGTTGACTGGCCCCAGGGCTTCCAGCCCGGCTTCGCTTTCACCCAGCAACCGTGCCAGGCTGCGAGAGGTGCCTTTTTCTAAGGCCCCTGGCGGAAGCTCGGAGAATTCGGTCTGCAAGGTCTCGATAGTGGCTTCACGGCGAGCTTGGGTCAGGTGCAGGGCCTCAAGGTCAGAAACGATGGCATTGGTTCGGGCGATCAGTCTCGACTCTTCTTCAGAAAGCGAACGGGCGGTCTGCCGGGCGGTCTCCAGGGCTTTTTGCAAGGTTTCGAGCTCGAGATGGGCCTGGGCCTGGTCGAGTTCGGACTTGCGGCTCAGCACCCCCGCCAATTTTGCGGCAAGCTGAGCTTGCTCGGCCTCGAGCTGGGTGTTTTTGCCTGCCAGTTCGGCTATTTGAAGCTGGGCTTCCTGGTAGCGCCGAAGGTCGTCATGGAAGCGTGCCCAAGCCAGCGCAGCTTCGCGGTTGGTAGCCCTTTGGGCTTGCAGTGCTTCGCGTTCGGCCCGCAGATTTTCCAATCCCTTGGCATCAGGGGCAGTCACCATAGTCGGAGCCTTGGGCTCGGATAGGCTGGTCTGAAACGACAAATTGGCCCGTACCGCTTTAGCTTCAGCCTCGAGGTCGGTTTTGCGGCGGTGTAAGGTCTCCAGGCCCAGAGTTTGCAGCTCCTCCCGCAGGCTTGCGCTTTGCTGGCATATTTGCTGAGCCTGAGCCGCCAAGCCTTGGGCCTCGCGCTGAGTTTCCTGAAGGCGGTGGCGCAGGGCCAACATCTGACCCCCTTTTTGCACGCGCCCACCAGTGATGGCCCCGCTGGGTTCGAGCAGCTCACCCTCTAGGGTGACCATGCGCGGCACATCAGGCAAACGTTTGCGTAGGTTCAGAGCGGCCTCGAGGGTTTGCAGCACCAAAGCCTCGCCCAGTAGGATGACTACCGCCTCAGGGCAGGCGGGCAAACTGACTAACTCCTGCGCCAACCCCACCACCCCGGCTTCCTTGGACCAGTCTCGCAATCTGCGCCCTGACCCCTTCAGCAAAGTGCGCGGTAAAAAAGTGGCCCGCCCACCCTGGCGCTTGAGATACTCCACGCCAGCCTGAGCCACACTCTCACTTTCACACAAAACCCACTGTAGTCGTGCGCCCAGAAGAGTTTCTAGAGCCAGGGCGAGTTGTGGGGCCACCTCGAGCAAATCGGCTACGATGCCAGTAATTCCAGCAATCCCGGCCTCCCTGGCCTTACGAGGCCCTTCGGCCAGGTCGGAGCCTGAGCTAAGGAGAGCCTGAAGCCGTCTGGCCTCGGCGCTGGCAGCCCCCGAGTCGCTGCTGAGCTGACCCTCCTGCTGGAGCAAAGCCTCGAGCTGAAGACGCAGTTGACCCTCGCGCAGTTGAGCCTCATGAAGCAAACCCGACACCTGCTCGAGCTGGGCCTCGATTTGCTGCTCCTTAGCTCGCAGCGATTCGGCTTGCTCCAGGGCCTGACGATAGGCAACCTGCTGCACCTCGAAAGCGGCCTGGGTTTGCAGGTAGCGCTCAAAGCTTTGTTGCGCCTGGCGTAGCATGGCTTCCTCGGTATTCAAGGTGGCCTCGAGTTCGCGCAGCCGTATATCGGCGGCGTGCTGCCAGGTAGCCTCTGGCTCCTCTACTGAGGGGTAGGTGGGCATCCCCACGCTTTGCAGGCGCACCTGGCGGGCCTGAATCTCGCTTGATTCGCGGCTCAGACGCTGCAATAAGTTTTGCAGCGCGTGGTGCTCCTGCTGGGCCAGGCGGGCTTCCCCCAGCAACTGCTCGGCCTGGCGCAAAGCCTCGCTGTAACTTTGCTGGGCGGCCTCGAGCCCCTGCAGAGCTTGCAGCTTTTGTTGCTCGAGCTGCTGGAGGCGGAGGGTAATTTCGCCACGCTCGGCTTCGAGGCCCCCGGCCTTGGCACGAACCAATTTGGCCTCGGCATCAGCTTCCAAAATTCTCGCCGAAAGCAGGCTGCGGCGAAGCATTAGAACTCGAGCCGCCAGTTCGGCGGCCTCCCGCGCAGTCTGGGCTTGTTGGGCTTTGGTGCTCAGGGTTTGCTCGCGCTCAGACACCTCTGCCAGGCGGAGTTGAAACTCGCCCATAGTCGCCTCGAGGCGCTCCCGTGCAGTCTTGCTGGCTTGGGTCACAGCCCGTAGTCCGGCGGCTTCCTCGAGGTAAGCCAGCAGTACCTCTGGCCCAGCCTGCAATATCTGCCCCACCTCGCCCTGCCCCACCACCGCGTAACCGCTGCGGGAAAGTCCGGTTCCCAGCAAAGCCTGCTCAATCTGGCGCAGGCTGGCCCGAGCACCCCCTAAGCGCACCTCGGCCTCGCCACCGCGCTCCAGGCGACGGCTCAGAACCAGGCGCTTCGTACCATCCGACAGCTCGAGCACGACCTCGGCAAACCCCAGCGGAGCCTTGCCGTCGGCCCCGTGAAACAGCAAGGACAAGGCCTCCTCACCGCGCAATTCTCTAGCTCTGGCTCCCACCACCCAGCGCAACGCCTCGACCAGATTGCTCTTGCCCGAACCATTGGGGCCGACAATCCCAAACACCCCTGCGCTAAAGTCCAGGGCAGTGCGCTCCCCGAAGGACTTGAACCCCTGCAGCATCAGCCGTTCAATCTTCATGGGATTCCTGGGCCCTATAGCGCTCGATGGCGGCCTGGGCCGATTCTATGGGAAAGCGCCGCTGGATTTCCTCGAGCTTGGCCGTGACCGACTGCTCGAGGTTGAGGGAGAGCCAGTTGGCGAGTTTGGCCGTCAGGATAAGCAGGCCGGTCAGTTCTTGGGCGATATCGCCTTGGCCTTCCTTATAAGCCGCCTGGCGCAACAGCTCACGGGCAATCTCTCCCAGTTCTTCGAGCAGGTGCAAGCCGATGTGTTCGGGGTTTACGCGCTGCCAGCCCCTGGCTTGGTCAAATTCCTCTACGGCCTGTTGGAGTTGGGATAGGGTCATCGGCGTTTGAAGGGGTCTAGTAGCGACAAATGGCCCAAACTCTCTACGTCCTTGCCCCCCAGCAAGAACTTCACCGCCCCCACTTCTTTGAACTCGAGCAAAGTGGTAGCTATGCCGTAAATCAGGTTGGTCTCGGCTACCGTGCCATAGTCCAGTTGGGCATAGGCCGCGGGTAAGTCCACATAGGCGGTGGTGTCGCGCAAAAATACGGTTGGAGCAGCCGCACCTGCCGGAACGATAGCCGCCTCACCCGGAGCCTGTGGCCCTTTGACCAACTCGTTCAAAGCACGGTTGTAGAGGTCTTCGCCGTCTTGAGTCTGGATGTTGCGTGATTCGACTACCATCCCGCTGCCGTTATCTTTGGCAAAGTGAAGCTTGAGGGTCAGGGTTCCACCGGGCTGGATGTTGGTGGGTAGATTGACTTGGCGGGTGCCTTGACTGCTCTGGGCGGCAAATAGCGTCCAGATACCGGCTGCCACCACCAGCAGCCCCATGAAATTGGTAAAGCTCAAAAAACGCATCATGGCTTGACACCTCCGGGTTTGGTGGGAGAAGCTGGCTGAGCCTCGGGCAGACCCAGATAGGAGAAAACCGCTTTGGCCAAAGCCGAGGCCGCTTGGGCGCGGCCCTGGGTGCTACGCAAACTCTCGAAGCCCATCTCCACCATGACCGCCGCTCCCCCCGCCTGCGAGAGCACGTACATGGCATCCTGGCTCACTACAGAGGCGATGGCAACCCCCGCCAGGGCCTGGGAAACCCCCTGAGCAAAACGAGCCGCCGAACCTGGAGCCGCCACGTAGCGCTCGAGGATTTGCTTTTGGTTGTCGGGGGTTTTGGAGAAAAGTTCGCGGCCTTTTTCTAGCAGGCGTAGGGTTTGCACTTCGGGATAGCTGTAGATATGGGTCTGGTTTCCGGCAGCAGCGTGCACGCTGAGGAAGACCTGGGCCGAACTGGCGTACTGGGCTCGAGCCAAGAGCGGCACGGCCTTGTCCGAGGAGCGGGTCAGGACGACCTCGAGCCCTCTGGCCTGGAGCAGCCTTTGCAAGCGCTGTACCACGCTCAGGGTGAGGTCTTTCTCGGCCAGCTTGCCCACAATTACCCCGGTATCATCCCCACCGTGGCCCGCGTCCAAAACCACCACCGGCGGGTGGCCTGAGCTACCGCGCTGGACAATCACCTGGCGGGGCAAAAAGAACAGCCGGGGAGGGTCGGTGCCAGGGGGCAGAAGCAGCTCGCTGCCCCAGTCGGTCTGGTTGAAGCTGAGGGTGGAATCGGGTGGGGTAGGGGTCTGGGTCACGCCGATGAGCGCCAGGCGGGGTGGGTTACCACTCACAAACCGCACCTGCACGTCACGGTCAAAGCTGAGAACATAGCGCTCAGCTCCCCCCACCACTACCCGCTTGATGCTGATGAGCTGGGCCGGTTTGAGGGCCAGCACCGAGGCTCCGTAGTCGTTGCGGTAAAGCAGGTCGAGGTTGGCGGCGAGCTGGCGCACCGGAACCCACACGCTGCCCTGCGAACGGTAGGCCGCACCCACGCTGGCCGCCCGGTTGCCATCTTCGGTGATGTAAAAAACCGCTACCATGCTGCCCAGGCTGAGATAAACCCGGCTGCTGGTCTCGAGGTAGCCCAACCCCAGCGCCTGGGCTATGAGTTGAGCGGGGCCAAAGGGGGTGGTGGTTCCGCCATCGGGGTAGATGGCCTGGGTCTCTTGGAAACCAACCAGCAGACGGTTTTCATACTGGGCCGAGGAGATACCCAGCAGCACAACGAGCAAAATCCACAGGCTTCGCATTAGAATCTCAATCCTCAATGTTTTACGGTACGCAGATTAGATGTGCAAGAGAGACCTTAGGCTCGAGCATGGTTAGCTGTAGCCGGTGGACGCTTTTTCCACCTGCTACAAGCCAAAACTTAGCAGCTTTATTCAATAGTTCTCCAACTCGCGCCGCACCGCACGCTTCTTGTCGTCGGCCCTCTTCTGATAGTCGCGCTTGCCACGGGCCAGCGCCAGCAGCAGCTTGGCTTTGCCACGCTCGTTGAAATAAATTTTGAGCGGAACCAGCGTGAGCCCTTTTTGCTCGACCTGGGCTTTGAGCTTGTTGATTTCACGGCGGTGCAACAACAGCTTGCGCAGGCGGCGAGGGTCGTGATTGGTGTAGCCGCCTTTTGCGTAGGGAGCGATATAGAGGTTATCAATAAACAGCTCGCTCCCCTGAAACCGGGCAAAGGTTCCGGTGAAATCCACCTGGGAACCCCGGATACTTTTAACCTCGGTGCCTTGCAAGGCCAAACCGACCTCGAGGGTCTCGAGGATTTCGTAGTCGTGACGCGCACGGCGGTTTTCCAAAGCCATATAACAGCTTATTCTATCGCGGCCTTCATTGACCTTGGCTCCGGGATGTATAGTCTCGCCTGATGGGAACGAGGCTGGCCTTATATCTGGGCCTGAGCGTACTGGCCCTGCTCCTGCGGCTATTGGGGTATCTGAAGTTTGCCCCCACCGGGGTTTATCTGGCCCTGGGAATCTTGGCGGTGGGGGTTGGTTTATATATCGCCTGGCGTAAACCCGGCCTGCTTTGCGGGCTCAGCCCACTGGTTGGGTTGAGTGCTCTAGTGGGAGGGTATTTCCTGCCGGGGGTGGCGCTGTTCTTGTTGCTGGGGGTGGCCCTGAGCTACTACGGCTCGAGGGATAGCCTCAGTGAGCGTGACCAGGCTGCCGTGTGGGGCTGGGTGCTGGTCTGGCCGGTACTCACCTTGCTGCTGTTGTGGCAAGTCTTCCCAGCCTTGTATGCTCTCTGGCTTTCCCTGCTGGATAGGTTCAATTTTATCGGCCAGACCCATTTTGCTGGTTTGCAGAACTACTTTATCCTGCTGCGCGACCCGCTGTTCGGCAAGGCCCTGAGCAACACCTTCTGGTATGTGATTCTGACCGTTCCGGTGGGCATCCTTTTGGGCAGCGCGGTAGCAATTCTGCTCAACGAGCGCCTGTGGGCTCAGGGATTGTTTCGCACCCTGTATTTTTTGCCCTACATCACCGCGCTCACGGCGGCAGCGGCGGTATGGAAGTGGATATACAACCCTGAGTTTGGCTTCCTCAACTATTTGCTCAACACTCCCGGCCTGGACTGGCTAAACCGTCCCGAAGGAGTCTGGGCCTCCTTGCTCAAACCGCTGGGCCTGGTTCCGCAGGGATTTTGGGCTGGGCCAAGCTTGGCTTTCGTGGCGGTCATGCTGATGAGCATCTGGCATATTCTGGGCTACAACATCGTGGTACAACTGGCGGGGCTGCAAAACATCCCCAGGGAATACTACGAGGCCGCTACCCTGGACGGGGCCGGATGGTGGCAACAACATCGCTATATCACCTGGCCACTGCTCTCCCCCAGCTCTTTTTTTCTGTTCACCCTGGGTCTGATTGGGGCCTTTCAGGTTTTCACCGAGGTCTATATCCTCACCCCCACCGGTGGGGTTTTGCAGGATACCCTCACCGTAGCCACCTACCTCTACAACAAAGGCTTCCGCGACTCGGATTTTTCCTATGCCTCGGCCATTGCTGGGGTGGTGTTTGTGGTAATACTGCTGCTGACACTGCTACAGCGGTGGGTGCTCGAGCGGCGGGTGAACTATGAAGCCTAGCCCTTTCAACCTAGCCCTGATTTACCTGGTGCTGGGAATAGGTGGGCTGGTCATGGTTTTCCCCTTCTACTGGATGCTTGCCACCAGCCTGAAAAGCCCCCAGGAAGCCCAGCAGGCCCAGCCCGTCTGGCTTCCCCAGCGGCTCCAAGCGGTCAACTGGGGGGCGGCCTGGAGGCTGGGCCAACAAGGAGGCTCGAGCTGGTGGGGCGGTTTCGCAGCAGGGCATAGCCTGAGGTTTCATATCTACGCACCCCAGGGTGTGCCCCCCCAGGTCAGGGTGCCCAGCCCACCCGGAGCTTTCTCCGACCCCAGAGCCGATAGCACCCTAATCACCGTGAGTTATCAGGGCCAAGCCTGGGTCATCACCCTGCACAACCAGGCTCATGAAAGCTTCCAGAGGCTGCCGGTGGTGATTTTGCTCTCCAAGAAATACTCCACCTACCAGACCGAGCTGGCCCCCGATGCTGTGCGCAGCAGTGGGGACAACTGGCGGCTCGAGCTGGTCAACGTGTCGCCGGGCCTACTGGGCTACATTTTCCACAACTACCTCGCGGCCTGGGAAGCTGCCAACTTTGCCCGCTATTTCTTCAATAGCTTTTTCACTGCCGGGACACAGGTTCTGGGCGGCCTGCTGCTGGCGGCGATGGCGGCTTTCGCGCTGGCCCGGATCCCTTTTCCTGGCAAGGAGGCGGTTTTTGCCCTGATTCTGGCGACCCTGATGATCCCCGGCGAGGTGTTGCTGATTCCCAACTATATTTTGCTCTCGAGGCTGGGCTGGATAGACCATTATCCTGCTCTGATCGTCCCCTGGCTGGCCTCAGTGTTCGGAATTTTTTTGCTCCGGCAGTTTTATCTTTCGCTGCCGCAGGATTTGTTCGACGCAGCCCGCATAGATGGGGCCAGCTATCTCACCCAAATGCTGCGCATTGCCCTGCCCCTGTCGGTTCCAGGGCTAGTGACCTACGGCATCTTCAGCTTTCTAGGGGCCTACAACGCCCTGCTGTGGCCGCTCATCGTGACCAACAGCCCACAGATGCGTACCGTACAACTCGGACTGCAAGTCTTTATCGGCGAAGCCGGAAGTGACTTTGGTGCTCTAATGGCCGCTTCCACCATCTCGATTTTGCCCATTCTAATCGGCTATTTTCTGGCCCAAAAGCAATTCGTTCAGGGCGTGGCCCGTAGTGGAATCAAATAGCAGAGGGCGGAGGGCGGAGATCCAAAAACTAAAAGTCGAAGGTCTAAAAACGAGAGGCCAAAAAGCTACACCAGGACAGCATAATTGTCTTATTAAGAAACACCGTCTGGGACGTGGTTGGTGTTTTTAGAGCGGTTTTCAGAAAGAATAGGACAGTCCATTTTGTTAGAAAAACCCTACCAAGCCTGTTTTTTGCCGCCATGAGTAGCGGCCAAAATAGCGGAAACCGCGATAGGTTGTTGAGCCTTCGACCTTTTGCGTTTTGCTTAGCCAGGACTATAGCTACTCTAGCCCAAAGGGGATAACAATAGTTTAGGGCAGAATGCTCTGACAGACCCAAAGTATGTTCAAAGTGGAGGGGATATGAAAGGATTGCTGCTGGGAATGACAATGTTGGCTCTGAGCCTGGGGATGGCCCAACAAAAGGCCGAAGATATCATCAAGGGGCAGTGCGAAAAAGCCCAGACCGTAGCCGAGTTTTGGCACGGCTTTCAGGGGGGTGCCCCCAAGGAGGCTCTGGACAACCTGGTGGTGGAGTTCAACAAAACCCAGGGGGGCCAGGTCTGTGTGCGCACCGTTTCACAGGGCAACTACCGCGACCTTTCCACCAAAATCAAGGCCGCTTTCGCCAGTGGCAAGGTTCCGGCCATGGCCCAGGCTTTCGAGAACAACATCGCCCTCTACCTCGAGTCCAACGCCCTCGAGCCGGTTTCCGCGCTGGGCATCAGCTTGCAGGGCATCAACCCGCTCTTCCTCGAGGCCGCCAAAATTAAAGGGCAATACTACGGGGTTCCTTTCAACAAAAGCGTCCAACTGCTGTATTACAACCGTGACCTGCTGAAAAAATACAGCGCCAAAGTGCCCGCCACCATAGACGAGTTCGTGGCTACGGCCAAGCAGCTTTCGCAAGGCGAAAAGCAGCCCGTGTACTGGTTCGTACCCGATACCTCGACCTATGCCTATTGGTTTTTTACCCTGGGCGGGAACTACATCCAAGACGGCAAGCTGGTGCTAAACTCGCCTATCGGCATCAAAGCCCTCGAGTTCTTGGTTCAAGCCGTCAAGGATAGCTGGGCCAAGCCTATTACCAACGGCTTTATCAACACCAATTTTGGCTCGGGAGTGTTCGGCTTCGCCACCGATACCTCAGCGGGTTATAGCTATTACGCCCAGGCCGCCAAGTTTGACCTGGCGGTGGCTACCCTACCGGGCCGCACCGCACGGCAGCCTGGCTACGCGCTGGTGCAAGGCACCGACCTGGTGGTCTTCAAAGCTGCCGATGCCAAAGAAAAACAAGTGGCTGCCGAGTTTATCAAGTTCGCCACCAGCGCCCAAGCCCAGGCCGTTTTCGGTGTAGCTGCCAACTACGTACCGGTCAACTTGGGCTCCGGCGCAGTGGGTGCGGTGACGCGCTACGTCAAGGAGAACCCGCAGTTCGGGGTTGCCATCACCCAGGCCCGCTTCGCCCGCTTCGAGCCCGCTTTGAGCCAGTGGGAACAGATTCGCTTCGACATCTTGGGCCAGGCCATCACGGCGGCAGTGCTGGGGCAGTCTACCCCCAAGGCCGCGCTGGATAAAGCCCAGAAGGCCGCCGAAGATTTACTCTCGGGCAAGACCCGCTAGTTAGGACGGGGTTGGCAGCGTGGTTGTGGAATGGCTCAGGGTGCACGTACCCACCCCTTGGCAAGAGCCGTATCTCGAGGCCGATGCCCGTATCTGGACCCCAGTATTGGCGACCCAGCCCGGCTTTTTGGGCAAACAGGTGTGGCTGGAGCCGAGTCAGCCCGAGGAACTCATCCTGGTGATCCACTGGGCCAGTTTGGTGCAGTGGAAAGCCATTCCCGGCGAGATTTTGCAGGCCACCGAGGCCCATTTCGTGGCCGTTCTGGGACAGAGCTTTTCCCTGCTGGAGTCGCGGGTTTTCGAAGTGCAAGGATAAAGCGCCTCCCCCAGGAAGTTTTTTGATATACGAGATTCTCCATGCCAGACGGAGGCTCTGGATTCTGGCTTTACAGACTCGTTCCCTGTGAGTGGTATGCTAGGCTTTGGCTGGAAGTGATTCCATAACCGCCCTATCAAAATCCCCTCGAGGAGGTAAATGATGAAAGTAGGTATCAACGGGTTTGGACGCATCGGTCGCCAGGTATTCCGCATCCTGCAAGAGCGCGGAGTGGAAGTGGTAGCCGTCAACGACCTCACCGACAACTCAATCCTGGCTCACCTCTTGAAGTACGACTCCAACTACGGACGCTTTCCTGGAACTGTTAGCTACGACGAAAATAACGTCATCGTCAATGGCAAAGCGGTGCGGGTTTACGAAGAAAAAGACCCGGCCAAGCTGCCCTGGGGCGAGATTGGCGTGGACGTGGTGATCGAGAGCACGGGAAGGTTCACCAAGCTCGAGGCCGCCAGTGCTCACCTGCAAGCTGGGGCCAAGAAAGTGATTATCAGCGCACCTGGCAAGGGCGATATGCTCACCGTGGTGCTGGGTGTAAATGAGAGCATGTACGACCCAGCTAAGCACCACGTCATCTCCAACGCTTCTTGCACTACCAACGGCCTAGCCCCCGTCGCCAAGGTCTTGAATGACACCTTCGGCATCGAGAAAGGTATCCTCACCACCATCCACGCCTACACCGCCAGCCAGAGCCTGGTAGATGCCGCCAAGGACGACCCCCGCGATGCCCGTGCTGCCGCGATGAACATCGTCCCCAGCGAGACCGGCGCAGCCAAAGCGGTAGGTCTGGTAATCCCCGAGCTGCAAGGCAAGTTCGGCGGGATGTCCTTCCGCGTGCCCACCCCCACCGTGAGCGTGGTGGACTTCACCGCCGTGCTCGCCAAGAACACCACCAAGGAAGAAATCAACGCGGTCATGAAGGAGCAAGCCCACGGAGCCTTAAAGGGCATCCTGGACTACACCGAGGAGCCGCTGGTTTCCCTCGACCTGAAGGGCGATGCCCACTCCTCCATTTTCAGCGCCCTGGACACCATGGTGGTGGGGGGAAACTTGGTCAAGGTGATTAGCTGGTACGACAACGAGTGGGGCTATAGCTGCCGCGTCGCCGACCTCACCCAGTACATCGGCAAAAAACTGCCGGTGAGCGCTTAAGTTTTGCTCCCTCTCCCGCTGGGAGAGGGATAGGGTGAGGGATCTTGTGAGCAAAGCGAATGCCTTAAAGGTCAAAACTCCTCACCCCAGCCCCTCTCCTCGTGGGAGAGGGGTTCTTATTTGGGAGGACATATGCGGACACTCAAAGATTTTGATGCAAGCGGAAAGCGCGTGCTGGTGAGGGTAGACTACAACGTACCGATGAAAGAGGGCAAGGTCAAAGATGACACTCGAGTCACCGCCAGTCTGCCTACCCTGAAACATTTACTCGAGCAGGGTGCTTCCCCGGTGCTACTCAGCCACTTGGGCCGACCTAAAGGCGGCTTCGATAAAGACAGCAGCCTCGCGCCCATCGCGCCTATCCTGGAGGGGTATCTAGGCAAGCCAGTACGCTTCATCGGCGGGGATTCCGAGCTTCTGCCGGGCTCAGACGCAGTGCTCGAGCGGGTCAAAGCCCTGCCCCAAGGCTCGGTGGTCTTGCTGGATAACGTGCGCTTTGAGCCGGGCGAGGAAAAAAATGACCCCACATTGTCGCAAGAGTACGCCCGCTTGGGCGATGCCTTCGTGCTGGATGCTTTCGGTAGCGCCCACCGCGCCCACGCCTCGGTGACGGGGGTCACCAAGTTTTTGCCCAGCTACGCCGGGCTGCTGATGGAACAAGAAGTTTCTGCCCTAAAGCGGGTTCTTGAAAATCCCACTCGGCCATTTTGGGTTGTGCTTGGGGGTGCAAAAGTTTCCGACAAGATCGGGGTCATTGACAATCTTCTGCCCAAAGTTCAGGGCATGGTTATCGGTGGAGCGATGGCTTTTACCTTCATCAAGGCCCAGGGTGGCGAGGTCGGAAAATCGCTGGTTGAGGACGACAAGCTGGATTTGGCTCGAGCCCTGCTCGAACAGGCCACCCATAAGGGCGTGAAACTGCTCCTTCCCAGCGATGTAATTGCCGCACAGAAAATCGAGGCGGGGACACCGACCAAGGTGATGCCCGCCGATCACATCGAAGCCGGTTGGATGGGCCTAGACATCGGGCCAGAGTCACGAAAGACATTCGTGGAGGCCCTGCAAGGAGCCAGAACCGTGCTCTGGAACGGGCCGATGGGGGTGTTCGAAACCGACGACTTCGCCAAGGGTACGCTGGCCGTCGGACAGGCCATCGCCGACTTGCAAGGGGCATTCACCGTCATCGGCGGCGGCGACTCAGTGGCAGCCGCCCACAAGCTGGGGGTGGCGGACAAGTTTAGCCACGTTTCTACCGGCGGTGGGGCCAGCCTGGAATTGCTCGAGCTGGGCACATTGCCTGGAATTGAGGCACTGTCCTAAAGCTGTAGGGGCAATCCTGGTGATGGCCCCCGCGCTCCGGCCAACTATTTTCCCCTCGAGGACACGGTTCATTGGCCTACGGGGATTCAAGGGCGAACACTCGGGTGAGCCCCTACGTTTGGAGAATCTATGCGCAAAAAAATCGTGGCTGGCAACTGGAAGATGTTCAAGACCCCCTCCGAGGCCAAGATGTGGTTCCGCGACCTGGTGGGCAAAAAACCTGATACCCAGGCCGAGGCCGCCTTGATGGTGTCTTATCCCACATTGCCCTACGCCTCGGAAGTACTGGAAGGCAATGATGTTTACTGGGGCGCACAGGATGTCTCGGCGCATCTGGAAGGCGCATATACCGGCGAGGTCTCGGTGAAGATGCTGGCCGACCTGGCCTGCAAATATACCGTGGTTGGGCACTCCGAGCGGCGCAGCTATCACGCTGAATCCGACGCACTGGTCGCGCAAAAAGCTAACCGGCTGCTCGAGTACAGCATCATCCCCATCCTCTGCGTAGGGGAGTCGCTCGAGGTGCGCGAGGCCGGGAACCACGTAGCCTACACCCTGAAGCAGCTCAAGGGCAGTCTGGAGGGGATCACTCCACAATCCGCCGATCACCTGGTGGTGGCCTACGAGCCAGTTTGGGCCATCGGAACCGGCAAAACCGCCACCCCCGAGGATGCCCAGGCCATGCACAAGGAAATCCGTACCTGGCTGGCTGGGCGCTTCGATTTGGGCTTTGCCAACGAGGTTCGCATCCTCTACGGTGGCTCGGTTAAGCCCGACAACGCCACCGCTCTGTTCGATCAGCCCGATATAGACGGTGGTTTGGTGGGCGGGGCTAGCTTGAAGCTGGACGACTACATTGCTTTGCTGAACGCAGCCAAATAATGCCTTCGTAGGAGCGCAAAGCTTTGCTCTCCGCGCGGGTCAAAACGGGAATCATTCGGGTAAAAAGTTTGCCTTAACGCCCAGCCCGCCAATCTGAGGCGATTGTAGGGACGATAGGCTTGTCGTCCACCCACACGCACCCTCGTCAACTGCTCGGGTACAGGATAAGGTTTTTGATGCCTGAGAAATCGTGTGGTGGAGCGCGTATCAGATTCTTCGCTGTCGCTCAGAATGACAAATTCTGTGATTTGGTGGCCTTTGGGTATGACATCCCAGCCATAAGCTATCCGCAGGGGGTTTACCAATGGAATACGTTCGACTGGGAAAAACCGGCCTCAAGGTCTCGAGAATCTGCCTCGGCATGATGACCTACGGCGACCCCGCACAACGGCCCTGGAGCCTGGAGCAGGATGCTGCCGAGCCTTTCGTGCGGCGGGCCGTGGAGGGGGGTATCAACTTTTTCGACACCGCCAACGTGTACTCGAGGGGGCGCAGCGAGGAGATTACCGGGGCCTTGCTCACCAAATATGTTCGCCGCGAGGACGTGATTATTGCCACCAAGGTTCACGGCGAAATGGGGCCAGGCCCCAACGACCGGGGCCTCTCACGCAAGCATATCTTTGACCAAGTGGAGGCCTCCTTGAAGCGCCTGACCACCGACTACATAGACCTCTACCAGATTCACCGCTGGGACTACACCACCCCCATCGAGGAGACCATGGAGGCCCTACACGACCTGGTGAAGTCGGGCCGGGTGCGCTATATCGGGGCCAGCAGCATGTTTGCCTGGCAGTTCGCCAAGGCCCAGCACACCGCCGATTTGCACGGCTGGACGCGCTTCGTCTCGATGCAAAACCACTACAACCTGATTTACCGTGAGGAAGAGCGCGAGATGAACCCGCAGTGCCTGGATATGGGCGTGGGGTTGATTCCCTGGAGCCCACTGGCGCGGGGCGTACTGACCGGTAGCCGCACCCGCAGCAACGAGCGCCTCACCGAGCGCTCGCGCACCGACAATTTCCAGAACACCCTCTACACCGACTCCCGCGACTTCGACATCGTAGACCGGGTGGCCGAGGTGGCCCGTGAGCGCGGGGTTTCACCCGCCCAAGTGGCGCTGGCCTGGCTGCTGCACAAGCCCGCTGTGACCAGCCCGATTGTGGGGGCCAGCAAGCCGCAACACCTCGAGGACGCTCTCAACTCCGTAGAACTCAAGCTCTCCGACGAAGAAATCCGGCGCTTGGAAGAGCTGTACCAGCCGCACCCAGTAGCCGGGCACAATTGACCTGCACACGCTTTGTAGGGGCAATCACCAGGATTGCCCTGAAACCCCGGCTAGCCATTTTGCTTTGTCTTGAACGCAGAATTTGACCCGGTCACGGGCCTGTGCTACCCTCGGGAAAAGCGACTGGAGGAGACATGAAAAAGAATTTTGCGAGCGCTTTTGGAACCGGTGATGGTGGCAGCTTGAATGGGGAAGGACTGGTCTGAAGGCTCATGAGAATTACCCGCTGCTGGCGTGGATTCATCGGTCAGCAGGTGAATCTGGGCAGAGCATTTCGGGTTGACTGCATTCGCGCATAGTATCCAATGTCTTCAGACTTTTCCCGCTTCGGCTAACCACAAAACAGGAGATCATTTCCCTTCACCGCGAGACGGCCTTTCTCTTGCGATGCTTGGTGTTGTGCCTGAAAGTGGGTGGATTCTCAAGTCCGCGCCGCTTTGCATCGCCTAAGCCAACAACCCGCCCAAGGTTGACCCTAGCGTCGGCCTTCCAAAACGGTGGAGGATCAATGAGTTCTCGACTGCAAAAGTTTTTGTCCTACTACAAGCCTTACCGAGGTACCCTTGCGCTCGACCTGATCTGTGCCTTTATCGTAGCGGCCATTACCCTGACTCTCCCCCTGTGCATCGGCCTCATTACCAAGAACATCCTGGAGGGCCAAAGCCCCCATAAGCTCAGCCAGATTCTGCTGGTGGGTGCACTGATGCTGGGGCTGGTGGCGCTCTACGCGGTTTGCAACTACTTCGCAGACTTCCAGGGGCACATGATGGGCAGCCGGATGGAAGCGGACATGCGCCGCGACCTGTTCGCGCACTTCCAGAAGCTCTCCTTCAGCTTCTACGACTCGCAGCGCACGGGACAACTCATGTCCCGCCTGACCAACGACCTCTATAACATCGGCGAACTGGCGCACCACGCGCCCGAAGACCTCGCCATCGCGGTCGTAAAGGCGGTTGGGGTCTTCGTGATTCTGGCCACGGTCAATCTAAAGCTGACCCTGATGGTTTTCCTCTTTCTGCCTCCAATGCTGGCTTTCGCGCTCTACTCGAGCCACCAGATGCGCCAAGCACTCCAAGTGATGCGCCGCCGCATTGGCGATATCAACGCGCAGGTCGAGGACACCTTGGCCGGGATTCGCGTGGTGCAATCGTTTGGCAACCAGGAGCAAGAGCAGCACAAGTTCGACCAGCAGAACCAGCGCTTTTTAGATAGTATGCGCCAGAGCCACCGCGCCGAGATGCTGTTCTCCAACGGGATGACCGCCTTCACCCAGCTTCTAACCGTGGCCGTGGCAGTGTTTGGCGGCTCGGCGATTGCGGGCGGCTCGTTAGGCTTGCCTGACTTGGTGACGTATCTGCTGTACGTCGGCATCCTGGTAGACCCCATTAACCGCTTCGTCAACTTGGCCCGGCTGTTTCAGGAAGGTGGCACGGGCTTCGAGCGCTTCGCGGAAATCATGGAGATTGAGCCCGAGA
This sequence comes from Thermaceae bacterium, assembly GCA_015478585.1. Classification (GTDB taxonomy): domain Bacteria; phylum Deinococcota; class Deinococci; order Deinococcales; family Thermaceae; genus Meiothermus. Next base: position 31,186 of record JADMIM010000011.1, read on the forward strand.
TTCAGGACAGGGAGGGCACAATTGAACTAAATCATGTCCCGGGAAATGTGCAGTTCAAAAACCTTACCTTCAGATACCACGAAGACCACGACTACGTGCTCAAAGATTTATCCCTGAGCATCAGGGCGGGCGAGTTCGTGGCACTGGTGGGGCCTTCGGGCGTGGGCAAAACCACGCTGTGCTCGCTGATTCCGCGTTTTTACGAGGTGACCGAAGGGAAAATCCTACTGGATGGTAGGGACATCCGCGATATCAAGTTAAGCTCGCTGCGGCAGCACATCGGCGTGGTGCAGCAGGAGGTATATCTGTTCGCTGGAACGGTAGCAGAAAATATCCGGTACGGGAAGCTGGGGGCCACCCACGAAGAAATCGTCGAGGCCGCCAAAAAGGCCAACGCCCACCAGTTTATACTGGCCCTGCCGGAGGGCTACGACACCGATATCGGCCAGCGCGGGGTGAAGCTCTCGGGCGGGCAGAAGCAGCGTTTGAGCATCGCCAGGGTCTTCCTGAAAAACCCGCCCATCCTGATTTTCGACGAGGCTACGAGCGCGCTGGACAACGAGAGCGAGCGGGCGGTGCAGAACTCGATGGAACGGCTGACCAACAACCGCACCACCCTCGTTATCGCGCACCGGCTGTCCACCGTCCGCAAAGCGGGGAGAATCCTGGTGCTGAGCGATGAGGGGATTGCCGAACAAGGCACGCACGAGGCGCTTGTCCGAGCAGGCGGGGTGTATGCCAACTTGTACAGCACCCAGCTCAGGAATTAGGGCTCGAGGCTAATGAGTGATGAGACTTCCACCAAATAAAAAGAAGGTTCGAGGTTAGAAACAGCAAATTCGCCGCCTGGAGCAATGGAAAAGCCGACACCTAGCCCTGGATTTGGGGTTGATTCAGAGAGAAGGCCGGGATTGGGTCAAAATCTGGATTGACCCTTACGACGTATGGATCTGGCTTTTTGATCCTTACTTCGTGCGGTCTCAGGTCGTATTGACTACCGGTTCATGGCGCACGTACTATCGAACGATTTTTCAACAGGATGAAGCTGTTGAGTTTCCCCACAAGAGGTACGACCCCAGAGGCATTTTGGGACTAGACCGGTTTACTTGGCAGCACTTTATGGATATAGCCAGCTTACAGGAAAAGTCGGACGAGCTTTCCCCAAAAACAGTTGCCCGCATAAAAAGGCCTAAACACACCGTTGAAGAATTGCCTGATGGTGACAGGATGTACACCTATAAAGTCGGAGATGTTTGGGTGGCTTCATCTCTTAACTGAAGTGGTAAGTTGATAAGTGATGCCTAGGCCACTTCATCCCCGCACCCAGCTTTCCAAGGAAAGCATCTTCTCCCACATGAGCCGCCTCGCCGCGCAGCATGGGGCAATTAATCTGGGGCAGGGCTTTCCTTCCAACCCACCGCCAAAGTTTCTGCTCGAGGCCGCCCGCCGCGCCGTGGGCACAACCGACCAATACACGCCGCCCGCCGGTCTCCCCAAGCTGCGCGAGGCCATCGCAGAAGATTTGGGCGTGGAGGCTGAAAACGTGGTGGTCACGGCGGGAGCCACCGAGGCCCTGCACGCACTCGCCGAGGCACTGTACGGCGCGGGCGACCAAGTGCTGATGCTCGAGCCCTACTTTGACGTGTATATCCCACAGGCCAAGATGGCCGGAGCCGAGCCGGTGCTGGTTCCAATGCGACTCAGGGATAAATGGGAGCCCGATTTAGCGGTACTCGAGCGAACAATTTCGCCCAGCGCCAAAGCTCTGCTGATCAATAGCCCCTACAACCCCACCGGCTCGATATTCTCCCGTACAGACTTGGAAAAGATTGTTGCTATTGCCCGCCAACACGACCTTTGGATCATCAGCGACGAGGTGTACGACGAGCTGTACTTTGGCGAACCGCCCATCAAGATGCGCGAACTGGCCCCAGAGCGTACCTTTACCGTGGGCTCGGCGGGGAAGCGGCTCGAGGCCACCGGTTGGCGTATCGGCTGGATTGTCACCCCGCCGGGGCTGGCGGGCGAAATCGCGGGGATGCGCCAGTGGGCCTCCTTCTGCTCGGTCTCTCCCTTACAGGACGCGGTAGCCGAAGCCCTGCCCATCGCCCGGCGCGAGGGGTTTTATGCCGAGTTGCGCCAGAGCTACGGCAAGCGCAAGGATTTGCTCGAGAGCGGCCTGAAATCTCTGGGAATCCAGACCTTCTCTCCCGCTGGAACGTACTTTCTGACTGCAAAACTGCCCAACTTAGACGCGGAAACCTTGGTGCGCGAGGCTAAAGTGACCATCATTCCAGGGAGCGCTTTCTACGCCCAAAACTCGGCTCCCGAGGGCTTGTTCCGCTTTGCTTTCTGCAAAAAAACTGACGAGATTAGCCTGGCGGTAGAACGGCTGGGGCAGTATTTGCACGTCCGTCAATAAACTCAACCGACATTTTTGCCGCTCAGCGACCGGTAGCCGGTCTCAACTCCTGGGGATACCGATCCCCTTGTACCGTGATCTTTGAAATGGCATCTTCAACCTTTTGCAGGTCACCAGGGACGAATTCTACATCAAGAGCACCGATGTTCTCGTCCAGACGCTCGAGCTTCCGGCTGCCAGGGATAGGCACGATCCACGGCTTTTGGGCGAGCAACCAGGCCAGCGCGACCTGAGCCGGTGTCGCGCCCTTCTGCTCTGCGATCTGAGAAAGCAGGTCAATGACTCCCCGATTGGCCTTCCTTGCCTCCGGCGTGTAGCGGGGCAGCTTGTTGCGAATGTCGGCTTTATCGAAGGTCGTAGTTTCGTCCATCTTGCCGGTCAAATAGCCCCGGCCTAGCGGACTGTACGGCACGAAGCCGATGCCGAGTTCTTCGCAAGTAGGCAGCACATCCACTTCAACCGTTCGCCACCACAGCGAGTATTCGCTCTGGACTGCCGTGACGGGCTGGACGGCATGGGCCCGGCGGATGGTGTTCGCATCCGCCTCCGAAAGGCCGAAGTGCCTGACCTTGCCTTCCTCGATCAGCTCTTTGACGGCTCCCGCCACGTCTTCGATAGGCACGTTAGGGTCGTAGCGGTGCTGATAGTACAGGTCAATAGCCTCGACCCCAAGCCGCTTCAAAGAAGCCTCGGCGGACTGTTTGATGTGTTCCGGTCGGCTGCTTAAGCCCCGGTTCTCCCCGTTAGGGCCGATGTCGTGACCGAACTTGGTGCCGATCACCACCTGGCCCCGGAAGGGGGCTAGCGCTTCGCCCACCAGTTCCTCGTTCGTAAACGGGCCGTACACCGGGGCCGTGTCGAAGAAGGTGATGCCACGCCCCACCGCTGCGTGGAGAAACCCGATCATCTCCTGCTTGTCGGGCATCACATCAACGTGGTAGGTCATCCTCATGCACCCAAGCCCAAGCGCTGACACTTCCAAGTTGCTACTGCCGAGTTTGCGCCTCTGCATGGTTTTCCTCCAAAGCGGGTAAAGCCATGTCATCCGTGTGCTTCTTTTCTATTGTAAGCCGGTGGAGGCCCACACCACTTGCGGCCTTAAGGCTAACCTGGAGTCACTCGACTTTTGGATAGTGTGAGCCGGTTCGCTTCAGGCTGCAACGGCTCTACCTCTTTACAAGTTAATGATCCCCAAAGCTTGCAGAGATTGCTCAACGAGACCCCCCCAAAATTAACCCCCATCGAAGGCTGTTATGTATATTATTTCACGATAAATTCTGTTCGTGAATTTTTTCTGCCCAATCTTTCTCAGGGGAAACTTAGTCGAGTTGGGCTAAACTAAACGGCGTGGATACAGTTCAATATCTCGATGACGCGGGGCTGCCGCTGCGAGACTTGCCCCTAAGCACCCCTGAGTTGCTGATGGGTTACCGTGCCCTGCGCCGCGCTCGCCATTTTGATGAGCGGGTAATCATCTTGCAGCGTCAGGGGCGACTGGGCGTGTTTCCCCCTTTTCGCGGGCAGGAGGCGGCCCAGGTTGGGGTGGCTTTGGCCCTGCGCAAAAGCGACTGGCTGGTGCCCAGCTACCGCGAAACCGCTGCCGCCATGACCTTCGGGATGCCGCTGACAAACCTCATCCTGAACTGGCGGGCCGACCCGGCGGGCTGGCGTGCCCCCGACGACATAAACATGATTCAGTTCTACATCCCCATCGCCACCCAGATTCCCCAAGCTACCGGCATCGCCCACGCCGAGCGGCTAAAAGGCAGCGATAACATCGTTGCTACCTTCGTTGGCGACGGCGGAACTTCCGAGGGTGACTTTCACGAGGGGTTGAACTTTGCGGCGGTGTTCGATGCGCCGGTAATTTTTATGGTGCAAAACAATGGCTGGGCTATCAGCGTGCCGACTCACAAGCAAATGAAAGTGCAAAGGATAGCCCTCAAGGCCCAGGGCTACGGGATTCCCGGAGTCGTGGTAGACGGGAATGATTTAGTCGCGGTGTGGAGCGTGGCAAAAGAAGCAGCGGAGCGGGCGCGGCGGGGTGATGGCCCCACGCTCATCGAGGCAATTACATATCGCATCGCGCCGCACACCAGCTCCGACGACCCTTCCCGCTATCGTGGCGAGGAGGAGTCGGCGGTGTGGGAAAAACGTGACCCCATCTTGCGAATGCGCGGGCTGCTCGAGCATTTAAAGCTGTGGGATGAGGCCCAAGACAAAGAGCTGAGCGAAGAACTCGAGGGCGAATTCCTGGCTGCGGTGGAGGAAGCCGACCAAGCCCCTGAGCCCAAACCCTGGGAAATCGTCGAGCAGGTCTACGCCAAGATGGGAGCCGACCAGAAAGTGGCCTGGGAGTATTTGCGGGGTGAGGCATGAAGAGCAATGAGCAACTAGCAATGAACGATGAACTGAAAACAGACCCCCCTGCCTTGGCGAGTGTCCAACAATTGCGTACACGGCGACCTTCTTCCAGTGCCCCCCTGCACGCCCAGCGGCATAGCCGCCCCGCCGTTGCGGGTACGGGCGCAGGGGGGCGCAAAAGGCAACAAAATAACTACCGAATTGGGGGGTGGCCTTTTACCCCAGAGGTTCAGCCATGATCGCCGATCGCGAATCCAAGACTCGAGCCCTCAACAACGTCCAGGCCATCAACGAGGCCCTGGACTTAGCCTTGGAGCGCGATCCCAAAGTGGTGCTCTTTGGCGAGGACGTGGGGCGGATGGGTGGGGTATTTCGGGCCTCGGACGGACTACAACCCAAGTACGGCGAAAAGCGCGTGTTCGACACCCCGCTGGCCGAGTCGGGCATCGTGGGGCTGGGCATCGGCATGGCCATGGCGGGCTTGCGCCCGGTAGCCGAGATTCAGTTCGCAGGGTTTCTTTACCCGGCCCTCGACCAAATCCTCTCGCACCTGGGGCGGATGCGCCACCGCACCCGTGGACGCTTTAGTGTGCCGATGGTGATCCGGGCTCCTTACGGCGGTGGAGTCAAAACCCCCGAGCAGCACGCCGATAGCCCCGAGGCCATCCTCAGCCAGGTGGCGGGGGTGAAGGTGATTATTCCCTCCTCGCCCGAACGGGCTAAAGGGCTACTGCTCTCGGCCATCGAAGACCCCGACCCGGTGTTTTTCCTCGAGGCCATCAAGCTCTATCGCAGCGTGAAGGCCGAGGTTCCCGAGGGTTATTACACCCTGCCCATCGGGAAGACACGGGTGGTGCGCCAAGGCCACGCAGCCAGCCTGTTTTGCTATGGCGGGATGGTCGAGGTCTGCCAGAAGGCCGCCGAGGTCGCGGCCAAAGAAGGTGTGGAGCTGGAAATTGTGGACTTAGAGACCCTCGTGCCACTAGATACCGAGGGGGTGCTCGAGTCGGTGAAGAAAACTGGGCGGGCGGTCATCGTCTACGAGGCCATGCGCACCGGCGGTTTCGGGGCCGAGGTTGCCGCACGGATTGCCGAAGAAGCCCTCGACCACTTGCAAGCACCGATTGTCCGAGTAGCCGGTTGGGATGCACCGTATCCGCCCTTCAGCGCGGTGGAAAACTTCTATCGCCCCGATGCCCGGCGGGTATTGGAGGCGGTACGCAAAGTTCTGACTTATTAGCCCCTCAAAGCCTATGAAACTGGCCAGCTATACCAATGGGGAGTGGTTTACCGCTCGAGGCGCAGGAATCCAGGTGAGCGATGCGGTATACGGTGAGCCCATCGCCGAAATAAGCAGCGATGGGCTCGACTTCGCGGGGATGGTTCGCTTTGCGCGGGAGGTTGGCGGGCCAAACCTACAGAAATACACCTTCCACGAGCGGGGCGCTATGCTGCGGGCAGTCGCGGCGCACCTGAGCGAGCGTAAAGAGGAGTTTTACCAGCTTTCGCACAAGACTGGGGCCACCCGGCGCGATAATTTCGTGGACATTGACGGTGGAATTGGGACTTTTTTCAGCTATGCCTCCCTGACCCGGCGCGAGTTGCCCAACCAGCAATTTCTGCTCGAGGACGACCCCGTTTCCCTCTCCAGGGCCGGAACCTTTCTGGGGCGGCATATTCTCGTCCCGCGCGAGGGGGTGGCCGTCCACATCAACGCCTTCAACTTCCCGGTTTGGGGAATGCTAGAAAAGCTCGCTCCGGGGCTGATTGCAGGGGTTCCGGCCATCGTCAAGCCCGCCACCCAGACGGCCTATCTGACCGAACTGGTGTTTCGGCGGATGCTCGAGTCGGGGATTTTGCCCCAGGGTGCGGTGCAGCTTATCTGCGGCAGCACCGGAGATTTGCTCGAGCACCTGCTGGAGCAAGACCTGGTGACCTTCACCGGCTCGGCCTCTACCGGGCGCAAGCTCAAAGTTCATCCCAACCTGATCGCACACTCAATACCTTTCAACATGGAGGCGGATAGCCTGAATTGCTCCCTTCTCGGCCAAAGCGTGGAGCCAGGGGACGAGGAATTCGACTTGTTCGTGAGCGAGGTAGCCCTCGAGATGACCGTCAAAGCCGGGCAGAAGTGTACGGCCATTCGCCGGGTTATCGTCCCCGAGGGCAAAACCGAAGCAGTCATTAATACCCTGCGGGAGCGTCTGGCTAAGGTAGTGCTGGGCGACCCAAGCCAGCCGGAAGTTGGCATGGGGCCGCTGGTGAGCAGGGCTCAGCGCGAGGAAGTGCGGGGCAAGGTGACCCAACTCCGGCACAGTTCAGAGCTGGTGCTCGGCGGCGAAAATGTCCAGCTCAAGGGTGGCGAATGGGAAAGCGGGGGATTCATGGCCCCCACGCTGCTGTACTGCCCCAATCCGCTCAGCGCATCCGAGCCGCACGACCTCGAGGCCTTCGGCCCGGTAGCGACGGTTCTACCCTACAAGGGTTTAGACCAGGCCATCCAGATTGCCAAGCGGGGCAGGGGCAGCTTAGCTGGATCTATCGTGACCCACGACCTCCAAGAAGCCCGGACACTGTTTTTCGGCTGTGCCAGCACCCACGGGCGTATTTTGATTCTCAACCGCGACAATGCCAAGGAGTCCACCGGGCACGGCTCTCCCCTACCCCAACTGATCCACGGCGGGCCAGGGCGAGCCGGAGCGGGCCAGGAGTTGGGTGGGCTGCGCGGAATCAAGCACTTCATGCAGCGCAGCGCCGTCCAGGCCGACCCCACCACCCTCGGATTCATCAGCGGCGAGTACGTGCGGGGCGGGCAGGTCAAAGAGCCAGCCCTTCACCCCTTCAGGAAGCACTTCGAGGATTTAGAGATCGGCGAGAGCCTCCTGACCCACCGCCGCACCGTGACCGAGGCCGATATCGTCAACTTCGCCAACCTTTCGGGCGACTACTTCTATGCCCATGTGGATGAAATCGGGGCCAAGGACTCAATCTTCGGCAAGCGGGTGGCCCACGGCTACTTTTTGGTTTCGGCGGCGGCGGGGCTATTTGTCTGGCCCACACCGGGGCCGGTGCTCGCCAACTATGGCCTCGAGAACCTGCGTTTTATCGAGCCAGTTGGCATCGGTGACACCATTCAGGCTCGTCTCACCGTCAAAAGCAAAAACGCCAAGGATTCCAAACCCGGCGAGCGGCCCACAGGCGTGGTTGCCTGGGACGTGGAAATCACCAATCAGGAGGGAGCGGTGGTCGCGCTATACACGATTTTGACCTTGGTCGAGCGACACCACCCAGGTCGATGAGGGCTGACTCGAGGGAAGCTATCTTTCAGGCTTTTGTCAAGCCCCTTCAAAGCCTCATTGCTATGCACTATAATCCGCTCGGCGTAAGCCATAAATTAATCGGAGGAACGAATGAAAAAACTCCTAATGCTCGCTGCTGCTACTGCCACCGTGCTGGGTCTGGGCTTGGCCCAGGACTTCCGCGTTGGTATGTCCTATGACGCAGGCGGCAAGAATGACCGCAGCTTCAACCAGTCCACCTACAATGGCGCTCAACAGGCCGTTAAAGACCTGGGCGTGAAGTATTTCGACTTTGAGCCGGGCGACCCCAGCCAAGTCGGACAGGGCATCCGCAAGTTCGCCGAGGAAGGCTTCGATGCGGTGGTGGGGGTGGGATTTGCCAACGAGCCTAGCATCACCAAGACCGCTATGGAGTTCAAGGACACCAAGTTCGCCGTGATTGACGCGGTGCCTTGCTTCGACGACAAGACCAACAAGACCACCTGCCCCAATGCCGTAGGTCTGGTCTTCCGTGAGCAGGAGGGCAGCTTCCTGGTGGGTTATATCGCTGGACGGCTTTCCTCTACCGCTACGGTGGGCTTTGTGGGTGGAATGGACATCCCCCTGATTCACAAGTTCGAGGCAGGCTACCGCGCCGGTGCCGAGGCCGCCTTCAAAGACCGTGGAGTCAAGGGTAAGGTAATTGCCAACTACGTCGGCAACACCCCTGCCGCCTGGAACGACCCCGGCAAAGCCAAGGAAATCGCTACCGCCCAGGCCCGCCAGGGTGCCGATATCATCTACGCCGCCGCCGGAGCCTCAGGCTTGGGTGTGCTGGACTATGTGAAGCAGAAGATGTGCATCAACCAGACCGATCTGCCCTCGGGCACCAAGTTCATCACCAATAGCTTTGCCAACGTGCCCAAATACCCCGCCTACAGCAAAGCCTGCAACGCCGCCACCACCCGCCCGATGTTCATGGTTGGCGTAGATGCTAACCAGAACTACCTGGGCGACACCGACAAGAACCCCGCCACCCTCAACCACGTGCTCACCAGCATGATGAAGCGGGTGGATGTGGCCACGTATCAGTTCATCAAGAGCGTCAAGGACAAAACCTTCAAGCCTGGTGTGGAGGAGTTTGGCCTCAGCAACAACGGCGTAGGCTATGCCCTCGACGAGTACAACAAGGCCCTCATCCCCGCCGGTGTCCTGACCCGCGTGGAGCAGCTCAAGCAGGAAATCATCGCAGGCAAGATCAAAGTTCCCACACAGTAGGCTCGCAAGCAAAGCCTAGCCCCGCCTTCGGGCGGGGTTTTTGTATGGAAAGACCGTTTTTAGATAGATAAAAGCTGTCGGGGTATTCGTGGGAACCGCTCTAGGTGAACTTGGCATTACTCATGGTTTCGTCTTCCCCCAGATATAATCGGCCTATGGCTGCGCATCAAGTCGGTTCTGTGGCTTTAGAGCTTAAGGACATCACCAAGCGCTATCCGCTGGTGCTTGCCAACGATCACATCTCGCTGGACGTGCGCTGGGGCGAGGTATTGGCGGTGGTGGGCGAAAACGGCGCGGGCAAATCTACCCTGATGAAAATCGTCTACGGGCTGGTCAAGCCGGACGTGGGTTCTATCTCGGTCAATGGAACCCCCATTGCCATCACCGAGCCAGGGGATGCCATAGCTCAGGGCATCGGGATGGTGCACCAACACTTCATGTTGGTAGACCCTTTCACCGTGCTCGAGAATGTTATTTTGGGCTCCGAGCCGGGCAGTGTCGGGCAGATTAATCTGGCCCAGGCTAGAGCCGAAGTCAGCGCGTTGATGAAAGACCTCGAGTTCAAGCTGCCTCTAGACACCCCGGTAGAAGAACTCCCGGTGGGCCTTCAGCAGCGCGTGGAAATCCTAAAGGCACTCTACCGCAAAGCCCATATCCTCATTCTGGACGAGCCTACGGCGGTGCTCACGCCGCAGGAGGCCGACGAACTCTTCGACTTCCTGCGCCGCTTCGTGGCACAGGGCAATGCAGTTATCTTCATCAGCCACAAGCTGGCTGAGGTGGTCAAAGTTTCTGACCGGGTAACGGTCATCCGCGACGGCAAAGTGGTAGGAACTGTAGCCACCAAGGACACCTCGCCGCCTCAACTGGCCCGCATGATGGTGGGGCGCGAGGTTATCCTGAAAGTAGACAAAAAGCCTGCCCAGGTGGGACAAGTGCTGCTCGAGGTGGAGCACCTGAGCATTCAGGGCAAAGATCAAAAGCACCGCCTCAACGATGTCTCCTTTAGCGTCCGTGCCGGAGAAATCGTGGGTATCGCTGGGGTCGAGGGCAACGGGCAGACCGAGTTGGTGGAAGCCCTAACCGGACTGCGCCACTATCAGGGCAGTGTTCGCCTGGGGGGTCAGACCCTGCCCCAAAACGCCAGGGCCGTGCGCGAATGGGGCCTTTCGCACATCCCCGAAGACCGCAACGCCCGTGGCCTGGTGCTGGACTTCTCGACCAAGGAAAACTCTATCCTGGGCGACCATTACCGCCCGCCCAACACGGGGTTTTTGGGCTTTATTGACAGCCAAAAGGTTGAGCAAGAAGCCAGGGAAATGGTCAAGGATTTCGACGTGCGCCCCCGCAGCACCGACCTGGCCGCGCGGCGCTACTCGGGGGGCAATGCTCAGAAGATTATCGTGGGGCGCGAACTTTCCCGCCATCCCAAGGTTTTGGTGGCAGCTCAGCCCACGCGCGGGGTGGACATTGGGGCCATCGAGTTTATTCACGAAAACATCGTCGAGGCCAGGGATCAGGGCATGGCCGTGCTGCTGGTTTCCGCCGACCTGAACGAGGTTCGCTCGCTCTCTGACCGTATTTTAGTCATGTTCGAGGGCAAAATCATGGGCGAGTTGCAGGCCAGCCAGGCCAGCGAAGAAAAACTGGGCCTGCTGATGGCGGGCATCGCTTCCTGAGGGCTAGAAGCCCCTCTGTCGGTATCGAAATTGCGTTCTGAACAAGATTTATTGCTCTGCAATTCTGTTGTCGTGGACGCAGTATGGCCCTGGTTGCTCCATGCGGTGAGGAATTTTTGCTGGCCTCGAGCGTAAACTGGATGCAAAGGAATCCGGTTATGCGTTTGTCCAACACTGACATCTACGCCCTGAAGGCGCTGGGATACTTGGGAACCCAACCCGCAGGCACTTACGTCGGCAGCGAGGATTTGAGTGAGGCCACGGGGGTGCGCCGCACCTATTTGGTGCGTATTCTGGCGGCCCTGGCCAATCATGGCCTGATCGCCTCGAAAAAAGGGGTCGGCGGCGGATATGCTCTCCCTAAGCGGCCCGAGGAAATCAACCTGCGGGACGTGATTCGGGCGGTGGAAGGCCCTATCGCCCCGCTATCGTGCGTGAGCCTCAACTGGCCCCAAAGCTGCACCGAGGAAAGGCGCTGCCATGCCAGGAGTCGGGTCTGGATGCGGGTGCGCGACGCGATGCTCGAGGTACTAAGTCAGGCCACGGTAGCCGACCTGGCCAATGATTTTCGCCAAGGGGTGGATTACACGCTGTGCCTCGGGCACCTTCTGCACCCCAGCGAACTCCTGGCCCCACGCGAATAAAGGCCCCAAGCCTGGGGGGCTTTGAGTCGTTAGTTTTCAATCAGTTTACAAAGTTTGTAATTTATGATAGCCTGCTGGCTATCGGGTTTGGTATACCCAAATCCGGGGCTGGAACCAGCCAAACCCCGTTTCAGCATCTCTTATCAGGAGCAGTGGAGGGACTCGGCCCATTGAAGCTGCGGCAACCCGTCGGACAGACCGCCCCATTTTCGGAAAGTCCGGCCCCGGTGCCAAATCCGACCCATTGCCGCTAGGCACAGCGCGGAGCAGTGGGAAAGATAAGGGAAGGGATAGCTCCCTCCCCGGAAAGGCAAGGGATATGCAAACACCCAGCAGGCCCTATTTCCTCACTAGCGAGCACACCGTCTGCCCCAGGAGGAACCCCGGTGAATAATTTCAATCATCCTTCGGCCTCACGCTCGGGCCAACTCAACGAAAATATTGGGTTTGGAGCAGGTGGGCTGGTGGGCGAGGTACGTCGTCCTGGCATGAGCTACCGCATTCGCCTGACCTGGGAAAACGGGCGGCTGTGGGGGCGCTTGGGGGGCGCGGTGTTTGGAGAAAACCTGCACCTCGAGACCCACGGCAACCAGATTCTCGGCTCGGTAGCCAGCAGCAGCCGGGTACTATCGCTGCACGGGCAGCAAGAAGCAGGACGGCTAGAGTACCGCCTGGTGGGAGGACGAAACCTGTCGGGTTGGCTCGAGCTGCGCGGCAATGGCTTGGCGGGCCGAGTGTATGCCGAAGAGCAGTCCTATGGGTTTTCGGCGGTTCAGGGCGGAGCTTCTATCGCCCAAATCGGCGATGACTCAGAGGCTCAGCAGATCGTGCTCGAGTCCAATCCTCTACCTCCACTGGTGTTGGGAGCAGCCCTGTTGGCCGCAGATGTGGCTAGCCGCGAAGCCTGGCGGGCCTTGCTCAATAGCTATCAGGGCATCGCCGAGGGTTAGTCATGAGTGGCTTGGTGGTTTGGTTTACCGGTCTTTCGGGGGCGGGCAAAAGCACCCTGGCGACGGCCCTCGAGGCCCGTCTAAAAGCTTCCGGGCAGCAAGTTGAGCTGCTCGACGGTGACGCGGTGCGCGAGCACTTATCTAAAGGCCTGGGCTTCAGCCGCGAAGACCGCGACAGCAACATCCGCCGCATCGGCTTCGTGGCGAACCTACTTGCCAAACACGGCGTAACGGTGCTGGTGAGTGCTATCAGCCCTTACCGCGATACCCGCTCAGAAGTGCTGGCCCAGGCTTCACGAAAGCTCGAGGTTTTCGTGGATGCCCCCCTGGAAACCGTCAAAGAGCGCGATGTGAAAGGGCTTTACGCCAAGGCCCTACGCGGGGAGATTCCTCACTTCACTGGAGTCAGCGACCCCTACGAACCGCCCCTATCGCCAGATGTGCACCTGCGCACCGACCTTTTGAGCATTGAAGAATGTGTGGAGCGGTTGCTTGAGACGCTCGATGAACGTGAGGTTGCGGCATGACTGAGCCCCAGCGCTGGACCCCGGAAACCGAGCCGCAGGAGGTGATTTGGTGGGCGCTGAAAGCCCATCCCGACCTGCTGATGACCAGCGCCTTCAACCTCAATGGAACCGTCCTGCTCGACCTTGCAGCCAAAGCTGGATACCTCGGCGAGGTGGTGTTCGTGGACACCGGCTACCACTTCCCCCAAACCCTGCAAACTCGAGACACTCTGATCCAAGGTTACCCACAGCTCAACTTTGTCACCCTCAGTGCCCATCAGCCCGAAGAAATTTGGGGCCAAGAGCAATACCGCAGCGACCCCGACGACTGTTGCGCGGTGCGCAAGGTCGCGCCACTACAAAACTATCTCGCCGAGAAAAGTCCCTCGGCCTTACTCAACGCCCGCAGCCGCGACCAGGCCCAGACCCGCTCCGAGGTGGGTTTTCTCGAGCCTGGCAAACATCTACGAGTGAACCCTCTGGCTTACTGGACACGGCAGAGGCTCGAGGCGTATGCCATCGCGGAAAACTTGCCGGTGAACCCGCTGTACTGGTCGGGCTTCCTGAGCATCGGCTGCTGGCCTTGCACACGAGCGGTGCGGCCCGGCGAGAATGCCAGAGCCGGGCGCTGGGCTGACCAGGGCAAGACCGAGTGCGGGCTTTGGGTCGGTGAAAAGGCGCTCTAAAGATGCACCAACATGGGGAAAATCTTATGAAAAAGTTGACAAGTTTTGTCTACAAAGCTCAACAATCCACAGATTTGCTCCTTCGTAGGGGCCAACCCCGGTGTTCGGCCTTTTTGCACCAGAATCATCTACACCTTGGGCAATTACAGCGGTCTGTTCCCACGATAACCTCGGCATCAGCAGTGGGTTCTGCCCTAGAGGTGGGCCGATGAGCAGTCTGGTTGACGGGCGTATCGCCCCCCACGGCGGGACGCTGGTCAACCGGTTGGTGCAGGCCGACCTGCTCGAGTACGCCCACCTTCCCGCCCTCGAGCTTTCCGAGCGCAGCAGTGCCGACCTCGAGTTGATTGCCACCGGGGTTTATTCCCCCCTCGAGGGTTTTTTGGGTGAAGTCGATTATCACAGCGTAGTCGAAACCCTGCGCCTGGCGAACGGCCTACCCTGGAGTATCCCCATCACTTTGGGCGTTTCCCAAGACCAAGCCAAAAACTATCGCGACACGGTTCGATTGACAAAAAATGGCGAGACCGTGGGACTGCTCGAGGTCTGCGAGCAGTACCAACCCGACAAACAGAAGGAGGCCCTCGAGGTCTACCGCACCACCGACCCGGCCCACCCTGGTGTGGCAGCACTGCTGGCTCAGGGAGAGATTAACCTCGCTGGGCGGGTCAGCTTGCTCGAGCTGAGCCGGGGGGAGTTTTCCGCACATCACCGCACTCCCCAGGAGACTCGCACCCAGTTCGACCATCTGGGCTGGCACAGCGTGGTGGCCTTCCAGACCCGAAACCCCATTCACCGGGCACACGAATACCTGCACAAGGTGGCTTTGGAGCAGATTGACGGCCTGTTTCTCAACCCCCTAGTGGGGGCTACCAAGTCCGACGATGTGCCCGCCGAAGTACGGATGCGAGCCTATGAAGTGCTGCTCGAGCGCTACTATCCCAAGGGCCGGGTGTTGCTGGGAGTTTACCCCGCCGCCATGCGCTACGCCGGGCCTCGAGAGGCCATTTTGCACGCCCTCAGCCGCAAGAATTACGGCTGCACTCACTTCATCGTGGGGCGCGACCACGCTGGGGTAGGGAGCTACTACGGCTCCTACGCTGCCCAGGAGATTTTCAGTGTCTTTACAGCGGAGGAAATCGGCATCGAGATTCTCAAGTTCGAGCATACCTTCTACTGCAAGCACTGCGGCTCCATCGTCAGCAGCCGCACCTGTCCGCACGACGGCACGCAGCACCTGATTCTCTCGGGAAGCAAGGTGCGCGAACTATTGCGAGCTGGTTCCAGCCTGCCCGCCGAGTTCACCCGCCCAGAGGTGGCTGAGGTGTTGCGCGAAGCCTATCAGGGGGCAGTGAGTTAGATGCTCGAGGTCTGCATGGGCTTTGGCATCGCCCTGACCATCGGGCTTTCGGGGGTAGGAGGGGGAACCCTGACCGCCCCGGTGCTGATTTTGGCACTGGGGCTACACCCGGAAATTGCAGTGGGAACGGCCCTACTGTTCTCTATCTTCGCCAAAATCCCGGCAGGTCTAGTGTACCTGCGACAGGGCCACGTGAGCTTCCCGACTCTGCGGCAAATGCTGGTGGGCGGGCTGCCTGCCGTAATTGCTGGAACGCTGCTTCTGGGCTCGCTCAAAGATCAGAAAGGCCTCATTCTGTTCTGGGTCGGCATCACCATACTGCTCTGCGCCCTGATCAACCTGGGGCTGACCCTATGGAAAAACGCCACGCCAGGGCGCTTTGGCTTCCCGGTGACGGCCCTGGGGGCGGGGTTTATCGGCCTCGAGGTGGGTTTCTCTTCGGCGGGAGCGGGGGCGCTGGGCACTCTGCTTCTAGTGAGTGGAACCCAGCTTGCTCCAGCGGCGGTGGTGGGTACGGACATCTGGTTCGGACTGGTGCTCTCGCTGGTGGGCGGCGGTCTGCACGCCACACTGGGGCAGTTCGACCTCGCTCTGCTGGTCAAGCTCGCGGCGGGCGGACTGGTGGGCTCATGGATGGGGGCTTTCCTGGCTTCCTACGTGCCGCGCAAACCCTTCAAGCTGGGGCTGTTGCTGTGGCTAATGTTTGTCGGCTCCAACCTAGTTTATAAGAGCATCCGATAGGTGAATATGCATTACTACCCCGCTATGTTGAACCTCCAAGGCCGCCCGGTGCTGTTCGTGGGCGGTGGCTGGGAGACCGAGCACAAGGTGCGCGGCCTGCTCGAGGCCGGGGCCAAGGTCAGGCTCATCTCGCCCGAGTCGCATCCAGGACTTTCTTCCTCGAGCACTTTGATTTGGGAACATCGGGAGTATGTAGCGGGCGACCTTGAGGGCTTTCTACTGGTGGTTTCACACCCAGGGGATAAATCCCTCAACGCGAAAGTGGCTAGCGAAGCGCGGGAACGGGGCATCTGGATTAATGCCGTGGACGACCCCCAATACTGCGACTTCATCCTGCCCTCGGTTCACCGGCAAGGTGATCTGGTTATTGCTGTGTCCACCAGCGGTGCAGCTCCAGCACTCGGGGTTCGTATCAAGCAGCATCTGGCTGAGGAATACGGCCCCGAGTACGCCGAATATCTGCGGCTGCTACGCTCCTTCCGACCTATCGTTGCCCAAACCTATCCAGATGATTTCGAGGCCCGGAAAGCAGCCTGGTATCGCATGGTGGATTCACTTGCCCTCGAGCTAATCCGTATCAGCGACCCGGAAGCCGCTAAAGCTTGTTTGTTGAACGCAATGCGTGACATCAGCGACCCCATAGGGACACAAGATCTTGCGTCCCCACCCTCCCCACAAATCGACGAGGTGATTCGGTGAAAGGCAAGGTTTATCTTGTGGGGGCCGGGCCGGGCGACCCGGAACTATTGACGCTGAAGGCGCTGCGGGTGCTCGAGCAAGCCGAGGTGGTGCTCTACGACCGTCTGGTCAGCCCAGAAGTCCTGGACAGGGTCAACCCTTTAGCCCAGATGGTTTACGTGGGCAAGGAACCCGGCCAGCAAGACCGGGTGCAAGAGGACATCTTCACTTCTATGTTGGTTTATGCCAGAGCCGGGCACACTGTCGTTCGCCTGAAATCTGGCGACCCCATGGTTTACGGCAGGGGGGCTGAAGAATGGACTTTCCTGGCTGAACAGGGGATTGAAGTGGAGGTGGTTCCGGGTATCAGCTCGGCTTTAGCAGTGCCTGGACTTGCAGGAATCCCGCTAACCCTGCGGGGGGTAGCCAATGGCTTCAGTGTGTTAAGTGGTCAAGGCAAAGCTGGCCTCAAGCCCGACTTCACAGCCTATGCCCACAGCGATACTTTGGTGATTTTGATGGGGGTCAAAGAGCGGGCCCAAATCGCTCATCAGCTCATCGCTTCAGGACGTTCCGAAAGTGAACCGGTGGCTTTTATCGAAAACGGAAGTACACCCAGAGAACACATCCTCACTGCAACTCTGCAAGACGTGGCCCAGGGGAAAACTCAGGTCGCCTCGCCTGCGGTTTGGGTGGTGGGGGAAGTGGTAAAAGTGCGGGAGCAAATCTACGCACAGCAAGCGGCGGAAATCGTCGCCTAGCCGGGAGAAATGAGTATGCAGACAAAGACCGATGGCAATCAGTTGCGCTTCAACCAAGTTTTGCTCGTAGCTCTTATTCCGCTGGCCCTACTCAGCGCTCAGCCCTGGATCGTCGGCGGGCTGTTCGTGCTGATGCTTTCGCAACACCTGGGCTTCGATGGACTGGTCTGGCTCAAACAGCGTTTCCGGGTTCCCAAGCAAGTGCTGGACGAAGACCCCAGACCCCACCGCTTCGCCCGCACAGTTGGAGCTATTTTTTTGGGCCTGGCGAGTCTATCTTTCCTGCTGGGTGCGGTTCCGCTCGGCTGGGCACTTGGCTTCATCGTGGTGCTACTTGCCCTGCTCAACTTGACTACCCGCATCTGCGTGGGCTGCTTTATGTACTTCCAGTTCAGGATGCTGCAGCACCGCTTTAGTCGCCAGGAGACGGAAAATGTCTGAAGTCAAGCTATCCAGAGTCGAACACCTAAAAATGGCCTCGAGCCGTCTGCGGGGCCCGGTGGAGACCGAGTTGAAAAATGACTCCGACCACTTCAGCGAGGACGGCTACCAGATTCTCAAGTTTCACGGCATCTACCAGCAGGACGACCGCGACCTGCGCAAGGCCCGCAAAGCCCAGGGGCTGGGGCCGGACTACTCCTTCATGGTTCGCGTGGCGATTCCTGGCGGGGTGCTCTCACCCCAGCAATACCTTGCCCTGGATGACCTTGCCGACCAACTGGGCAAGGCCACGCTGCGCATTACTACCCGGCAGGCCATCCAGTACCATGGCATACGCAAGGGCGGCCTGAAACCCTTAATGCAGGTGCTAAACAACAACCTGCTGACAACCCTCTCGGCTTGCGGGGATGTGGTACGCAACATCGTGGCCTGCCCCGCGCCGTTCGTAGACCGCAACCGCGCCGAAATCATGCGCTATGCCAAGCTGCTCTCCGACCACCTCAAACCCCAAACCCGCAGCTACTACGAACTCTGGCTGGACGGAGAAAAAGCTGCCTCGGCTGAGGAAAGCGAGCCCTTGGCGGTCGCTGAAAGCGAGCCCTTGTACGGCGACACCTACCTGCCGCGCAAGTTCAAGATTGCCTTCGCCTTCCCTGGCGACAACTGCGTGGATGTTTATACCCAAGATATCGGTATTGTGCCGGTTCTGGACGAGAATAACCACTTGCAGGGTTTCACCCTTCTGGTGGGCGGTGGGCTGGGACAAAGCCAGGGGGCCAAGGACACCCACCCGGTGCTGGCAAAACCGCTCACGACCATAAGGCCTGAGCAACTACTCGAGGTCACCACAGCCATCGTCAAAGTACAGCGCGACCACGGGCGGCGCGACAACCGCAAGTTTAGCCGCATGAAGTATCTGATTGAAGCCTGGGGAATAGAAAAGTTCAGGGCCCAGGTCGAGAAGTATGTGGGCTATACCCTGCCCCAAGCGGAGCGGCTGGAGTGGCTCTCCGGCGACGACCACCTGGGCTGGTACGAACAGGGTGACGGCAAACTGTTTCTGGGGCTATTCGTGGAAAACGGGCGGGTCAAGGATAATATCCGGGCCGGGATTCGGGAAGTGGTCGAGCGCTTCGGGCCTGAATTGCGGCTGACCCCACAGCAAAACCTGCTGTTCGTCAACCTTGACCCCAGCCATAAAGCTGCCATCGAAGCGGTGTTGCGGACACACGGAATCGCCCTGCTCGAGACCATTCCGCTGGTGGTGCAACAGGCTATGGCCTGCCCCGCCATGCCAACCTGCGGCCTGGCTATCACCGAGAGCGAGCGGGTGATGCCGGAGGTTATTCGGGAGCTTGCAGCGGCCCTCGAGCGCCTGGGCTTGCAGGGCGGCCCAGTTCCCCACGTCCGCATGACCGGCTGCCCCAACGGCTGTGCCCGGCCCTACAGCGCGGAAATCGGGCTGGTCGGGCGCAGCCTCAACAGCTACACCATCTATCTAGGTGGAAGCCCACTGGGAACGCGGCTAGGACAGGTTCATGCCGACAATGTAAGGCGCGAGGAGATCGTGCTCAGGCTCGAGCCCCTCTTGGTTCACTACAAACAAGCCCGGCACACCGGCGAGAGCTTCGGGGATTTCTGTGACCGAGTGGGGGTAGAAGAGCTGCGCGAACACGATGCCGTAGCTGTATAAACAGGTTTCACACATAGATTGGCAGGTTTCCGGGAGCGGGTTGGCCCTGCAAAACCCTCGCCAAAGCCCTAAGCGCTGGTTCTCGGAAACCATAGCTGATCAGGGCAGGCTGACCCAGTGTCATGACCTGGTATGGGTTCCAAAGGGCCAGATGCACAGCGGGCTTGCCCAGCTTAAATACTGCCTGGCCCAGCCGGATTTCCCCTTCGCTAAGGAAACCCCTGGCGGTGGTGGCGAAGAGCAGGAAGTCGGCCTGTAGAGCCTTGGCATTAACTTCCGGTAGATAGCTCTGGGGATTCTCGGGGGCATAAGCCAGCACCTCTAAATCGAAAACCGAGGCCAGATGGTAGGCTAAGTGTTCGGTAGTGGGGAGGGATTCGTAGACATTCTCCCCTACCGTAGACCGGGGGGCGACCAGCAAGACCCTATCCGTGGGCTGGGGTAGCCTTGGCTCAGCATAGGCGGTGATGCTGCGCCGGGCCGCCTCGTCCATCAGGGCCAAATCGGCTGGCTCGGTGGAGTAGGGTCGGGGCCTTCCAGGAAAGTGCTGCTCGAGCTGCTCAAGGCGCTGAACGCTCTCCCCCACCCTGGCCTGAGAGATTTCCCCGCTCTCGATAGCTCGAGCCACGGCCTGAACCTGCTGGAGCTTGGTCTCCCAGCTCCCCAGAGCCAGCACCACATCGGCTCCAGCTTGTAGCGAACGCACCGCCGCCTGCCCAGCGGGATAGTGGGCGGCAATAGCTTTCATCAGCATCGAGTCGGTAACAATTACGCCGTCGTAGCCCCACTCCTGCCGCAGCAGACCAGAAAGAATAGCCCTGGAGAGCGTGGCCGGGTTTTCTGGGTCGAGCTGGGAGTAGATGATGTGGGCGGTCATGATGGCCGGGATTCCGGCTTCCACCGCCTTGCGGAAGGGATAAAGCTCGAGCCCCTCCAGCACTTCCCTGGGCTTGTCCACGCGCGGAAGGGCTAAATGCGAGTCGAGGTAGGTATGGCCATGACCGGGAAAATGCTTGGCGGTAGCGATCACCCCCGCGCTCTGCAAGCTTTTGGCCCAGGCTAGGCCCAATTCGGCCACCCGCTTAGGGTCGCTACCAAAGCTGCGCTCCCCAATTACCGGGTTGCGCGGGTCGGTGTTGACATCGAGGCAGGGCGCGTAGTTCCAGTTGATACCCAGGCTAATCAACCCCCGCCCCACCGCGCCACCCACGGCTTCGGCCAGGGTGGGCGCACCCACCGCCCCCAGAGCCATTGCCGAGGGAGCTTGGGGGAGGTCGCTGGTGCGCAGCACTGCCCCGCCTTCTTGGTCTATGGAAATCCAGGCTTGTGGCCCCAATATGGCCCGAATTTCGCCTACCAACTGGGCCACCTGAGACCGGTTCTGGATATTTTTGCGAAACAAACAGACCCCGCCAAAGGCGTGCCGCTCGAGGTGTTTTCGGGTTTCGTCATCGAGTTGGGGGCCGGAGATATCTATGCCAAGCAACTTTCCGGCCAGGCGCAGGCTGTCCATAAGGATTAAGCTAACACCGCTGGAACACGGTTGCACTGCTCATCCGCCATCGATGAACGATTGGGTATCATGCGAGCAACTGGATAGGAGGCTTGGATGAAGCGTGGGAGGCTTTTGTTTTGGGGAATTACCGGATTGCTCTTGCTGCTACCTGCGGCGCTGGCCCAGCGCCCGATGGAGTTCGTCACTACCAATCTACAAACCTTCGCCGACTTCTTCAAACCTCTGGTGGAGCGCTACCAAAAAGCCAATGCGGGGGTCATGCTCAAATGGACTGACCTGCCGCAAAACGCCATCCAGCAAAAGGTGTTGGCCGGAATTGCCGCCGGGAGCCCGCCTGATGCGGTGCAGATGAACTCCGACCAAATCCTCGAGCTGGCCCAGCAGGGCGCGTTGCTGCCGCTAAACGACCTGCTGGAGGCGAAAACCCTGGGGCTCTACCAGAAATCTTCCCTCGAGGCTTTTAGCTACGAGGGCAAGCTCTACGGCCTGCCCGACTACGCCTCGACCCGCATCGTAGCCTTCAATACCGACATCCTCAAAAAGGCTGGCTTAGACCCCGCCAATACCCCCAAAACTATCCCCGGCATCTTGGAGTGGGCTAAGATTATCAAGGACAAAACCGGAATTTACGGCTTCGCGCCCCTGATTTCCGGGGCCGATTTTCTCAAAACCTTCCAGGAGGCGGGCTTGCCCATACTCGATGCCAAACGGCAAAAAGCCGTGTTCAACAGCCCTGCACATGTGGCCTTGCTCCAGCAGTACATTGACCTGCGCAAAAAAGACTACTTCCCCGAGGACGTGATGCGCCGGGGCTTCACTGCTGCCTACGAGCTGTACACCGCCGGTAGGCTGGGCATCATCATCATCGGGCCACAGTTCATGCCCAGGCTCGAGAAGGACAGCGCCACCGTCTGGAAAGCCACCCTGGTAGCTCCGCATCCGGTGGGAGCTGGTCAGGTGGTACAGGCCAGCACCTTTGCCTATGCCGTGCCCAAAGGGGTCAGAGACCCCAAAGCCGCCGCCGCCCTGGCCGCCTGGCTGACCAACGACGAAAACCAACTGGCTTTCTCCAAACGCACCCAAACCACCTTCCCCACCACTATCAAGGCGGCTGCCGACCCTTACTTCCACTCGGGTGGCAACGATGTCAATGCTCAGGCCCGGCTGGCTGCTGCCAAAACCATGCGCCTGGGGCGCGACCTCAGCGTGCCTGTGCCCAACTCCGCAGCCCTCAACAAATCCTTCAAGGACAACCTCGAGGCCGCCATCTTCGGCCAGAAGACCGCCAAACAGGCCCTCGATGACATCGTGAAATTTTGGAACGCCAATCTATAGTGCCAACCCCGACCTAGGTAGCGTCATCCATGAAACCTCTGCTTCTGACCCTCTCCCTGCTGCTAGCCGGAGCCTGGGCGGCCCCGCTGCCCACGGTTGCCAGCTCCGATGTCTACCAAGCCAGCGCCCCCGCCGAACTGCTGCCGCCCCCCCGCCAGGCCAGCTTTTCCACCGGAACCCTGACCCTGGAAGGGCTTTCGATCCAGGTTCTGGGCAACGCTCCCGAACTGAGCTGGGCCGCCAGAGATTTGAACGCCGAGACCCAGACCCGCCTGGGGCTGACCCTGCCCTTAGGGGAGGGCGGGAAAACCGTGCGTATCGGAACCCTTGAGAACCCCATCTTGGCTGCCGAGGCCCGTGCGCACAACCTCACCCCCGACCAGACTGAGGGCTACGCGCTGTGGGTAAACGCCGAGGGGGCCACGGTGGTGGGGTTTGACCCCCTAGGGGCCTATCGGGGCATCCAGACCCTGCGCCAACTGCTTACCCCGACGGGCTTTCGCTTCGCGCAAATCCGCGACTGGCCGCAGTTTCCTCTGCGCATGGCGATGATTTATCTGGACAAGGACTCCGCCGCTGTCAACAATGTGCTGATCCCACTATTGGCAAAGTATAAGTTTAGCCACCTGTTGGTGATGTGCGACTACGTGCAATGGAGTTCAACTTCCAACCTTTGGAATCCCTCCGGGGCCACCCTGGCCGAAGCTGCGCGCATTGCTAGTCTAATCCGGGAGTACGGCATGGAGCCCATCCCGCTCATAGAGCTGCTGGGTCATGCCCGGTGGCTGTTTTACAACAATCAAAACCGCGACCTCTGGGCCGACCCCCAAGCCCAAACTCCTTACGCCTACGACCCCTTGAACCCCCGCACCTACGAGGTGGTACTGCCGATTCTGGCCGAGGCAGTGAAGGTCTTCAAGCCCAAATACCTACACATCGGCCACGACGAAGTCGCCAACGTCAACCGCTTTCCCGCTACCCCCGAAGGCCTGGCGGCGGGCTTGCCCAAGCTGTTCGTGGACGACACCCTGCGGCTGTACGACTACCTTAAGGGTCTGGGGGTAGGCACCATGATCTGGCACGACGTGGCTTTCTCTCAGGCCTACGGCGACCAGATTGCCCCTAACCTGCCCAAGGATATCGTGGTGGCCTACTGGAACTATAGCCCTGCTGCCGACTATCCGGCCCTTGCGGCTATTCATGAGCAGGGTTTCCCGGTCATCGGCAGCTCCTGGTTCGAAGCCGGAAACGCCCAGAACATGGCTCAAGCAGGGCTCAAATACGGTAGTGCGGGGATGCTGCAAACCCGCTGGTCGGGCTATTTTGGCAACCTCAGCCTGCTAGGCAACCAAGCCCGGCAAGGCATGGCCTATCTGAGCGCGGCCAGCAGTTTCTGGAACCCTGCCGCCGCCGTTCCAAGAGACACCACTGCTCGCTATCAAGAGGCTTGGCGACCCGTGCGGTTCAGCCCGGTGGCGGGCCGCTTGGTAGACCTCTCGAGCCTCTCCACGCGCACCCTGAAAGACTCCGCTGGCAAAGACTGGATACAGCGCGGCCCCAGCACCGACCTTTCGGCCCTGCCCACCGGAGTGCAGCGCTTTGGAGCCTATAAATTTGATATTTCCGGCGCGGTGATGCTCAAGGGTAGCCGCAGCGGGGTGAACGACCTGCCCCAGCGCGTGACCCTGGAATTGGGGGCTCAGGCCAGCGCCATTGCTTTCTTGCAGACCAGCGGCTTTATCAGCAGTGTGCCCAAAGACCTAGTGGGCAGCTACACCTTCACCTATACCGACGGGACGAGCCTGCAACAGTTCCTCGAGTATGGCCGAGAGATTGCTTCCTGGACCGACCTGGGCCTGAGCAGCTTGTTCTTCTCCCCGGCCTGGCGCGGCAAAACCAGCGACGGGCTGGAGGTTGGCCTCAACACCTGGGTATGGGTTAACCCCCACCCCGACAAGGTTATCCAGAGCATCACCTTCGAGAGCAGCGGTGGCCAGGCCAACCCTGCTCTAATTGGCCTGAGCCTGCTCGAGGGCGTTCCGGCAGAGGCCCCGTGAGCTTGAGAAGAAACTCCCCTCAGGCGGCGAGAAATGCTCGCCTGGGGCGCACCTTGCTAGTTGCCTACGGCTTCATGCTGCCCTTGCTGGTAGTCAAGGTGGTTTACACTTTCTGGCCCATCGTGTTTGGCATCTATCTGGCCTTTACCGACTACAACATCATCAGCCCGCCGAAATGGGTGGGGCTGCGCAACTTCGCCGAACTCTTCGGCTTGGGGGTTTTTGCCGGGCGCGGCCCCGACCCAGATTTCTGGTATGGTCTGACCAACTCCCTCAAATATCTGCTGGTGATGCCGATTATCCAGATTTTTTCGGTAGCCCTGGCGATGCTGGTCAACCGCCAGATTCCAGCCATTGGTTTGTTCCGCACCGCCTATTACGTGCCGGTGGTGACGAGCTTTGCGGTGGTGGGGCTGATGTGGGGCTGGATGTACAACGCCTTTGGGCCAATCAACTTCATCCTCACCCGGCTGCACTTGATGAACCCCGCAAACCCCAGCAGTCTGCTCACCAACCCCACTACTGCACTCCTAGCTTTGATGTTTGTGACCCTCTGGAAGGGCATCGGCTACTATATGGTGCTCTACTTAGCGGGCTTGCAAAGCATTGACAGGAACCTCGAGGAGGCCGCCTTGATGGACGGCGCAAACCGGGCACAGGTCTTCTGGAACATCACCCTGCCGGGCCTGCGCCCGGTAATTCTGGTGTGCAGTCTGCTCTCGACCATCAGCGCCATCAAGGTCTTCGACGAGATTTTTGTGATGACCGGTGGTGGCCCCGCCGGGAGCACCTATACCGCGATGTTCTTCGTCTATAGCGCCGCCTTTCAGAACTTCCGCTATGGCTACGCAGCAGCGGCAGGCCTGGTGGTGGCGGTGGTGAGCCTGCTTTTTGGCATGGTTAATTTCCGGCTAACCCGAGGGGGGAACACCCAATGAAAAAAGACCTCCCGAAATTAGCAGCAAGACCTTTGGGGTGTGCTGGCAGCCTCGAGATTGGGGGGGGATGGTCTTGACCCGCGACCCCCAGCTCGAGGCCATCCGCGCCCGTAAGCGCACTCGAGCACTCTTGAGCAACCTCCTGGTCTATGCGGTGCTGGTAGCGGTTGCCGTCATCTCGATTTATCCCTTTTTGTGGACTTTCATGACCTCGCTCGAGACCAAGGGCGGTGTCTTCGAGTTCCCTCCCCGGCTCCTCCCGCAGGCTCCGTCTTGGCGCAACTACGCAGCGGTGCTCGAGCTGGTTCCCATTGCCCGGCAGTTCCTGAATAGCCTCATCATCAGCTTTTTTGGAGTGTCCTTAAGCGTGTTGTTCTGCACCCTGGCGGCTTATCCGCTGGCCAAAATGCGGTTTCCGGGGCGCAACTTCGTCTTCTATGCCATCCTGGCGACCTTGGTGCTCCCCAACGAGGCCGGGCTGATCGTCAACTACGTGACCACTGCCAAACTCGGGCTCTTGAAACCCGAACTCGGGGTGGCTGGGCAATTCGCCGCCATCATCCTGCCCACCCTGCCCAGCACGGTGGGGCTATTTCTGATACGCCAGGCCTACCTCTCGGTGCCCACAGAGCTGCTCGAGGCTGCCCGCATGGACGGAGCCTCAGAACTTTTGGTCTGGCGGCGGGTCATGCTGCCATTGGCAATGCCGACCATCGCGGCTTTCAGCATCTTGCAGTTCGTGGCAATTTGGAACAGCTTTTTGTGGCCGGTGATTATTTTGCGCGACCGCGAGTTGTACCCCTTGGCCGCCGGACTGCTGGACTTAGCCGGAACTTTCGCCACCAATACCAGAGCCGTCTCGGCTGGCGCGGTGATTCAGGTTATCCCGATTCTGATTATCTTTTTCATCTTTCAGCGCTACTTCATGCGGGGCCTCGAGGGGGCCGTAAAGGGGTAATCTAGGGGCCAACCTGCTGGGGGGCCGACACCAAACCTACCCCTACCAAGAAACATGGACACCGCAAAGCTCCCCATTCAAACCCAATCTCGGCGCTGGGACGTAATCGTGGTTGGCGGCGGCACGGCGGGAGCCATTGCCGCGATTTCGGCGGCCAGGGCCGGAGCTAAAACCCTGGTCGTCGAGGCCCTCGGCTCCCTGGGAGGCACAGGTACCAACGCCCAAGTTACCCCGCTCATGCGCAACATCAGCGGCGGTGTCAACCTCAACCGCAGCCTCACCGACGAGCTGAAAACCCGCCTCTGCCAGCGTGGCGACGGGGCCGCTGACAAGGGTGGCAACGACAATTGGTTCAACCCCGAGGGCATGAAATACGTGCTCGAGCAAATGCTTTTAGAGTCCAGCGGTGAACCCCTGTACCATACCCACTTCGTCGTCCCCGAATTAAGCCCCTCTCCGGCGGGGAAGCGTAAGGTGGGGGGGATCATCGTCCACAACAAAGACGGGCTGGTTCGCCTCGAGGCCCACACCTTCGTAGATGCCACGGGCGATGCCGATTTAGCGGTCAGGGCCGGTGCTCCTTTCGAGGCCGGGGACGAAACTGGGCTACACCAGGCCATGAGCCTGCGCTTCATGCTGGGTGGGGTGGACACCGCGCGGCTTTGCACTTTCCTAGCGCAGCACGGGCAGGGCCAGGAGAGCCCACAGTTCATGCATTTCTGGATGGTCTGGGGCAAGAAATCAAGCCTCGAGCCACTGTTCCACCAAGGGGTCGAGGAGGGGTTGCTGAAGGAGCGCGACGGCGACTACTTCCAGGGCTTCAGCGTGCCCGGAATGCCCGGAACCCTCAGCTTCAACTGTCCCCGCCTTGATGCCGAAATCAACGATGGAGCCGATGCCTGGACGCTCTCCAAGGCCCAGACTGATGGTCGGGCGGCCATAGACCGGCTGGTGCAGTTTCTGCGCGTCCACTTCGAGGGCTGCCAGCAGTCGTTTATCGCCTCCTACGCACCGATGGTGGGCGTGCGCGAGACCCGGCGCATCGTGGGGGAATATGTGCTCACCCTCGAGGACATCCTCTCCTGCAAAACCTTTGTGGATGCCGTCTGCCGCAACCACTACCCGGTGGACATCCACACTCCCAAGGGTCAGAAGCTCCTTCACCAGCGCTCGGGCGACCTCCCGTACTTCAAGCCCGATGCCTTCCACGAAATTCCCTATCGCAGCTTAGTTCCCCTTGGCCTGTCGAATGTGCTGGTGCCGGGGCGCTGTGCTTCGGCCAGTTTCGAGGCACAGAGCGCGATTCGGGTACAGCAGAACTGTCACTCGATGGGTGAGGCCGCAGGCTTGGCCGCCGCCTGGTGCGCAGGGGAGGGCCTCGAGGTGCGCCAGGTAGATGGTTTGAAGCTGCGCCAGGCCCTGCGTAAACGGGGGGCCAACCTGTGAGGCCCTACCGGTGGCGGAGAATAGCTTGATAGCCGTCGTGGATTCGGGGACTACCCGCACCCGGCTGCGCCTGTGGGACGGCCAACAGGTGGTCTGGAATGATAGCCGGGCGGTTGGGGCCAGAGACAGCGCCGCCGATGGCAACAACCACAAACTCAAGGCCGCGCTGGCCCACCTATTGACCAAGGCCCAAGCCATCGGCACTCCCCAGGCGGTGGTCTGCTCGGGGATGATTACTTCCAACCTGGGGCTGCTCGAGGTGCCCCATCTGCTGGCCCCCTGCTCGCCCCAAGACACCGCCAGAGGCATCGTCCACCACGACTTCCCCGAGATTGCCGCGATACCGTTTTATTTTATCCCTGGAATCAAAACCCAACCCCAGGCGCTCACTCTGGCGACCCTCGAGCAGGCCGACCTGCTGCGGGGTGAGGAAACCGAGGCCCTGGGCCTGCGGGAGTTATCGCAGCTATCTGGCCCCACCTTGCTGCTGCACTACGGCTCACACCACAAAGCCATCTGGGTCGATGCCCAGGGCTATGTGGTGGGTTCACAAACCTCCATCACCGGGGAGCTTTTGGCAGCCCTGATGGGGCATACCGTGCTCAAGGGCAGTGTAGAACCCCTAGAAACCCTCGAGCCCGACCTCGAGTTCTTTCAGGCCGGTCTAGAGGCCGCCCGCCAACACGGCCTGGGCCGAGCGGCCTTTTTGGTGCGTGTGGGCGAACACCTGGCGGGCTACAGCAAAACCCAGATGACCAGCTACCTGCTGGGGGTTCTGAGTTCGCTCGACCTGCTTTTGCTCTTGCCCGCCCAGACCCAGCAGGCGGCGATTGTGCTCTATGGCAGTGGACATTTCCCCGCTGTGATGAAAGCCTGGCTCGTCCAGCAAGGCATTGCGGCCAGCCTGATAGACCCCCAGACCGCCGAGCTTTCGGCAGTGGTAGGAGCGGTGCGCTTGCTCGAGCGGTATATCGCAGTTCTATGCTCAGATGAGCCCAGTCAATAGGCCCAGGCTATCTCAAGGTTCTTTTCACCTGAAGTCTAGAGCGGTTCCCACGAATATCCCGAACCGTGGGCCGGGGGCCTCTGGCCCTTGACTCCAGTGCCCGCGTTGCGGGGGGCCTCTGGCCCTTGACTCCAGTGCCCGCGTTGCGGGGGGCCTCTGGCCCTT
>JADMIM010000153.1 GCA_015478585.1 Thermaceae bacterium
CGGCTACCCGAGGGCGGAGTGCGCCACGCGCATAGCCGCGAAGCGGCTACCCGAGGGCGGAGTGCGCCACGCGCATAGCCGCGAAGCGGCTACCCGAGCAGAGTTATTTTAGCGTCCTTCACACAAAAACCTCGAGGATAATGGACGCTTATTCATGAAAACCGCTCTAGAGGTGCAGAGGGTTGAGAGCTAAAAATACGACTTGCGTCCAGGAGGACAAAACCGGCATATCGGGAAACGTCCTCCTGGACGTGCCTATTTGGCTTTGGAGATTCGCCTTTTGGCGGTTATCTTCTTGACCACGGCTCTATACTGAGGCGTTATGGAGTCTTTGGCATCTCAATCCGATTCCCGTGCCTCGCTGCTTTCGCTCGAGCCGGAAAACTTGCCCGGTCAGGGCTACCGCCGGGGCCAGATTGCAGCCTGGCTGTATGACAAGGGAACCACCGACTGGGAGGGCATGACCGACCTGCCCAAAGCTCTGCGGGGTGAACTAGCCCAGCAGTACCGGGTTTCGGAGTTTGCCCAGGTGCAGCCCTTCGAGAGCAAAGATGGCTCGGTCAAATATCTGTACACGCTGCTCGATGGCAAACAAACTGAGGCCGTGTATATGCCCTATGCGGGCCGCAAAACCATCTGCATCTCCTCGATGGTGGGCTGCCCGGCAGGCTGCACCTTTTGCGCCACGGGCAAGATGGGCTTCGGGCGCAACCTCACGGCGGCGGAAATCCTCGACCAGATTTTGTTCGCCGCGCACCATCAGGGGCATTCTCCCCGCGAGCTTAGAAACGTTGTATTGATGGGCATGGGTGAGCCTTTGCTCAACCTCGAGCAGGTGCTCATGGCTATTCGCCGGATGCTGCACCCGCAGGGCCTGGCCATGAGCCCGCGCCGGGTCACGCTCTCCACAGTGGGCATCCCGCGCGGCATCTACCGTCTGGCCGAAGAAGACCTGGAAGTCCGGCTGGCCCTCTCGCTGCACGCCCCCGACGACGAAACCCGCCAAAAAATTATTCCCACCGCGCACCGCTACAGCATCGCCGAAATCATGGAGGCCGTGCGGCATTACTACTCTCAAACCGGGCGGCGGGTGACGCTGGAATATACCATGCTCAAGGGCATCAACGACCACGAGTGGCAGGCCAAATCGCTGGCTCAGCACCTCGAGGGCTTGTCGGCCCATATCAATCTGATTCCCTGGAACCCCTGGGAAGGAGCCCCGCATCAGGGCACGTCCAGAGAGGGAATCATGAAGTTTGCCGCGATTTTGGAGCGCCAGGGCCTGCCGGTCTCGGTGCGCTGGAGCCGTGGCCGCGACGTGGGCGCGGCCTGTGGGCAGTTGGCGCTGAAGCAACCCGCCTAGAGCGGTTTTCAGAAAGAATAGGGCAGTCCCCTCGGTTAGAAAGACCTTGCCAAGCTCCTTTTTGCCGCCAGAAGAGGCGGCAAAAATAGCGGAAACCGCGATAAAAGTCGGAGATGGGGGGTCGCCTTCAGCGCATTGCCCGCCTGAACTCTTCAGTCTCATCTCAGCCCTATACAATGGGCGGCGTGAACCGAACCCCCCTCCTCATCGCAGCCACCCTTGCCGTGCTGGTCATCCTGGGCATCTTTTTGTTCGTGCGTCAGCGCGGGACTTCTACCACCTCCTCTGCTTCAACCCCCGTCACCGGAACCCTCTGCGCCAACCCGCCTGCCGCCGCAACCGGCCTGACCAATGCGTCTGTGACGGCCCTCAAGCTCGAGGACACCAAGGAGGGCAACGGCCCCCAGGCCATCACCTCCAACACCGTGCAGGTCAACTATATTGGTCGCACCGTGGACGGCAAGGAGTTTGATAGTTCCTGCAAAACCGGACGTACCCCTTTCGAGTTTCAACTCGGTGGAGGGCAGGTTATCCCCGGTTGGGACAGCGGAATTGTGGGGATGCGGGTGGGCGGGGTGCGGCGGTTGATTATCCCGGCCAACCTGGCCTATGGCAACCGCAGCCCCAGCGCGGATATTCCCCCTGGCTCGGCCCTGATTTTTGACGTGGAACTGCTGCAAATCAAATAGCCTCGAGCATCCTGGCTTGCTCGAGAAATCCTCTACCCAAGCGCGTATCGGACTCTTCGCCTCCCTTCCATATGTGACAGACCGGCCCCATCGCATGGTAAGATGAAGCCCTGATTCAATGCTGTTGAGAACATGCCCTTTGCGGGGCTTTTGGGGCGTTTTATGGGAGGTAGAAAATGACCGCAACCGTGCGTCAGTTGTTGCAGACCAAGGGCAGCAAGGTATATACCGTCCCACCCGAAACTACCGTTTTGGAGGCGCTGAAGCAGATGGCGGCCCAAGACATCGGGGCCGTGCTAGTAACCGATAGCTCCGGGCTGCGAGGCATTTTCTCTGAGCGTGACTACGCCAGAAAAATCATACTGATGGGCCGGATGTCACGGGACACCTCAGTAGAGGAAGTCATGAGCAGCGATCTGGTTGTCGTCGGCCCCGAGGCTACCGTGGCCGACTGCATGAATCTGATGACTCAGAACCGCGTACGCCATCTGCCGGTGCTGGAAAGTGGCCGACTGGTAGGCGTGATTTCAATCGGTGACGTGGTGAAGGCCATCATGACCCAGCAGGAGCTGATGATAAGCGAACTCGAGTCCTACATCACCGGAGCACGCTAGGCATCAAACAACGACCCTGATAGTGGCCTCGCACCTTCGGTCTCGAGTCCTACATCACCGGAGCACGCTGAGAGCAGAGGGCAGCAGGCTAAACGCCAAAGGCCGAAAGCTGAAGGCTTAAAGTCAAAAACTAAAAACACCAACCACGTCCCAGACGATGTTCTTTTATGGGGCAATTATGCTGTCCTGGTGTGGCTTTAATGCCCTTTGTATTTTGCTTTTAGCCTTGGGCCTTTGGCTCTCTGCGTTTAGCGCCTCCTGGGCTCGAAGAACATATTCAGCACGAAACTGACTATCGAGAGCAAAATGGCCCCAATAAAGGCCCCGCCAAAACCTCGAACCTCGAGGGGGGTAAAAAGCGCCACCAAAATCAGGATGATGGCGTTGATTACCAGGGTAAACAGGCCCAGGCTGAGGATATTGATGGGTAGGGTCAGGATCAGCAGTATGGGCCGCAGGATGGCGTTGGCTATGCCAAAAATTAGACCGGCAATCAGGTAGTCCAGGAGGTTGCTGCCCGGTGCAAACAGCACCCCTACATTGAGCTGGGCCACCAGCCACAGGGCCAGGGTATTGAGAAGGAGTCGGATGATAAATCTACGCATGGCTTTAGGGTACTGCTAAATCCCAGATGCGGTTATACCAGGCACTTACCGTCTGGGAAAGCGAAACGCCAGCAAAAATATCAGCAAACCTATCCCTGCACTTAGCCAGGCCAAGGGTAGCCGCCGCTGTACGGGTTCGGCCCGCACTGGGGGTAAAATCCCGCTCGAGTAGGCCACAGCTTGGTTTTGGGCCAATACGTCCACTGCCGCCGGAGCCCCGGCAGGGCCATCCAATACCCAGGCTCCGCCGCCGGATCGCACCGGGCGGAAATACCAGGGGGCAAAGGGGTCGTACAGGCCCACCACGACATAGTAGGCGTAGTCGGCGGGAGGAAGGCCGGGGGTCAACTCGAGCCAGTCTCCATTTTTTTGAACCCCAACAACCTTTTTCTGTCCACCAGGCAAACGTTCTTCGGCTTGCCAGCCGGTAATTAAGTAAGCTCGGTTCCAGCCCTGCCCCACCGGGGTTTTGAACCCTGCGCCAGGGAGTTGTTCAAAGCCACCCTGGCGCTCGTGCAAGTAAATCGCAACCGTGGCCAGAGAAAACCCGTTGGGGGCATTGGTGTGGTTAGGATAGCGGTTCAGCCGCACCCGCAAGATTAGCTTTTCACCGCGGCTCAGAGCCTCGAAGCCGGTCAGGTCGGCGAAGCCCGCTTCGGCAAAGAGGGCCGCCCGAGGATAGGCATATCCCAGACCGTAGTCGTCGCCCACGGGGTCGGTGAGAAGGAGGGGAGTCATAGGGCCCGGAGAGTGTCCTACTTTAGACCCATGAGGGCTTTTACGATTTTGCTGGGGTCGTGCTGGGCAAAGCCGGGCTCGAGGAAATCTTGGGTAATAAGTTTCACGCCCTGCCCCTCGAACTTAGCGGGGGTAAAGCGCACCGGAACCTGGCCTTCGGCCTTGTAGCGCCGCAAGATGTCCTCGGGCA
This sequence comes from Thermaceae bacterium, assembly GCA_015478585.1. Taxonomy (GTDB): domain Bacteria; phylum Deinococcota; class Deinococci; order Deinococcales; family Thermaceae; genus Meiothermus. The sequence continues at coordinate 4,200 of JADMIM010000153.1, forward strand.
GGGGGGCCACGTTCACCAACACCACCGAGGGCTTGCGGCCCAGGTGCTGCACAACGGCTTGGTAGTGGTCGAACACGTCCATGCCTTCGGTCTCGCCGCGTTCGCTCATGATGTTAGCAATATAAATCAGGCGAGCCCTGGACTGCTGGATAGCGGCCTGGATGCCTTGCGGCAAAAAGCTGGGAATCACACTGCTAAACAGGCTTCCTGGCCCCAGCACGATAATCTCTGCGCGCTGGATGGCCTGGGCAGCTTCCGGCATGGCCGCCACCCCGCTCGGATTTAGCCCGGCCCGCACCAGACGGCCGGGCTGCTCGCGCAGGGCGGTTTCCCCGTAGATTCTGGTTCCATCGCTGCGCTCGGCCCACAGCTTGGCCGCCTCAAAAGAAGCAGGCCACACCGCACCGCGCAGCCGCAGCACCTGGTTAGCCCGGCGCATGGCGTGGGCGAAGTCTCCGTTCAACTCCGAAAGAGAAACCAGCATCAGATTGCCGAAGGTGTGGCCCTTGAGTTCGTCGCCGCGCTGGAAACGGTATTCCATCAACTCGGGCAGCCCTTCAGTCTCGGAAAGCGCAGCCAGGCAGTCTACCAAGTCACCCACCGCCGGAACCCCGAAGGAGTTGCGCAAGCGCCCGGTGCTGCCGCCATCGTCGGTGACGGCGACTACCGCAGTGACATTAGCAGTTTCGGCCTTGAGGCCGCGCAATACCCTCGAGAGCCCGGTTCCACCGCCCAGCGCGGCGATACGCGTTCCAGCCTCGAGCCGCCGCCGGATATAAACCTGTTTGGAAACCGAGCCGGGGTCGGTAATGGCCGAGAGCATACTGCGGTTCATCCAGCGCAGGCCCAGCAAAAACACGGCCAAGCCCGTGCCAAACCACAAGGAGCCGGAAATCCACTTGGGGATAGCGAAATAGGCTGTCGAATGAATAATTTCCAAGAACAAGTCCAGCAGACTCTCCTGCCAGGTGAAATGCACGATGCCCAAGAACATCATCAGCACGCCTAAAAAGGCGATAAATGCAAACCGCTTGACCCGCATTCCCGGCAGCCACCAACGCAAAGCGCTCAGGAAGCGGTCATCGGCGGGATTGGCCCGCCATCCCTGGCTAATTTCCTGTAGGTTAGGCGGCTTGGCTCTTTTCCAGATCACGGTGCTCCAGTTCTACGCGAAACCGCCCCGACAAGTCCTGCGCCAGCCGCTCAGCTACCGCCACGCTACGGTGCTGCCCGCCCGTAAGGCCGCTGCTCTGGAACCGATCCGCGCGCTG
>JADMIM010000227.1 GCA_015478585.1 Thermaceae bacterium
TGGTTGCCTGCCGGCGCTAACGCTGGCAGGTTCATAACAAATCGGGCAAGTCTCGTAGGACTGACTTACCATTGCCTCACTTGACAGCAACTGCCACCACCATCTCGCACGGCCCCCCGAAGCCGTTCGACCCCTCAAACTGTCGAAGCTCCTGTTCGATCTCGGCCCAGGTCTCCTCCTGCTCGGAAGCGCTCAGGCTTGACATCATCTGGTGCAGTGCCCCGAACGACTCGCGCTCGAAGCGGACGCACTCGGCGGCTGAGGGCATACGTAACGGGGCCGGGATCACACGTGCCTGTGCGTCATGGAAGCCCGCCCTCGCGTACGCTTCCTCAATCACTCCGAGCTTGCCCAGGCTGAAAGGGCCTGGTTGGCCGGGGAGAGGCGGGGGTAACTGGGCGCGCCTGCGGATAGTCGAGATCGGTATGGAGAAGAACCTGTTGTTCTCAGGCGTGGAGTAAACGATGGCGGCAACTCTACCGCCCGTCTTAAGTGTCCGCCTCATGCCTGCCAACGCTCTCTGCTGGTCGGGGAAGTAGATCAGCCCCACGCGGGAGATTACCGCGTCGAACGCCCCTTCTTTCACGTCAAGGTTCTCCCCGTCCATTACTTGCGTCTCGACGTTAGTCAGTCCAGCCGCGCTCGCATCGCGCTTACAGAACTCCAGGATGTTGGGGGAGATGTCGGTCGCCAGCACGTACCCAGATGCGCCTACGCGCCGAGCCACCACCAGCGTCTGCTCCCCCGCCCCAGCCGCTACATCCAGAACGCGGCTGCCAGGCCCGACCCCCGCCATGTCGAGCATGACGTCGGTGGCCTCCTCGAGCCACTGTGACAGCGTTGGCCCCCAGCGATGCCATGCCTCCGCGGCAGATTGCCACTGCGCTGTTGTGGTCGCTTTGTACTTGACCGGATCGAATGTTGAAGTTACGCTTGTCATTGTTTTGCTCTCCTCGTGGCTGTTATTGGACTGGACGTGGTGATTACAGGGGCAGGGCCGCTCCCCTGGGTCGCTCAACCCGCCAGGCGCTGAAGCAGTCGAGGAACACTGGCTCGGCCTCAGTCATGCTGGTGAGGCGACGATACCAGGCATCTTGCTCCGGGTCGTTGGCGGTCGCCTCTGAAGCCTCCTCGC
>JADMIM010000228.1 GCA_015478585.1 Thermaceae bacterium
GGTCAGGGCAGCGAGCAGAGCCAGCAGGGTATATCGATATTGCTTCATAGGGTTCTCCGAGGGAAGAGGGTATATAGGGGTTGTTGCACCAATCTCACCAAGAGGTCACGTAGAGAGTGCTCAGTTGGCTGTTACACAAATTGCGTAGATGTTGATTTGACCCGCAGTGATGGTCGCGTTGCTGAAGTTCTCGAGGGCCACTACCCACTGGGTGTCCGAAGAAGGGCCATTGGTGCCGTTTAGCCAGCGGCCCACGGCGTTGAAGACGATTAATCCCCCGCCTACCACGCGCTTTCCTGTTGGACAGTTGACGAATTGAACGTTTTCGCCAAATGCGCCCAGGGTTTGATTGCTCAAGGTGATGACGACCCGCTGGTATCCGCTGACACCCGGTTGCCCTTGTGGCCCAGGAGCCCCCTGCAAGCCCTGCGCCCCAGTGTTTCCTTGCGGCCCTTTGAGGCTGGTGCCGCTGGCCGGCCAGACGTTGTTGGCTTTTGGGCCGTACAGCACGCTAGCGGCGCTGTCGAGGTAGAAGTCCCCGTTTGCGCCCAGGCTTGCTGTTGGGGCTCCGCTTCCACTCAGCACGGTGTTGCCATTCGTGCCCGGATCGCCTTTGGGGCCTTGCGGCCCCACCGTACCGGCAGTTCCATCGGCCCAGACCAGGCTAGAGCCGTTGTAGGAGAGAAACTTACCGTTAGAGACAGGGTTTTGGGTGGAAAATTTGGGGGCGGTGACGCTGCCATCGGTTAAATCGGCGGTTTTGAGCGGGAGCTTGGTCTCGAGGGCGTTCAGCCCGGTTTGCAAGGCCGTGAAGTTGGCGTTGACCTCACTTGCTTTGATGGGCGTACCCGGCTGGAAGACGTTGGGGACGGTGGTAGCTGCAAGCGCCCCCAGCCCGGTCACGATAAGCCCGAACAAGAATTTCTGAATATCTTTCATCGTCAAACCTCCTACTGCCACAAGCTGCTGTCCCATTTGCTGTTGTCCCAGGTGGCTTTGTTGGGTTGGGCCGTACCTCCGCAAGCGCTCAAGGCCACAACCAAAGCCAATAAAACCCCGACCAGCCAAAGCTTCTTCATGGCTACTTGACCTCGAGGTGCACCCTGACCTTGCCCATCTGGGCTTTGACCGTAAA
>JADMIM010000154.1 GCA_015478585.1 Thermaceae bacterium
CACGTATACAGCAGCGGTAATTAGGCCGGTGAGTTCGTCTACAGCAAAGAGGGCTTTCGCCATCAAGCTATTGCGGGGATATATAGGTTTGTCGGCATGGCCTAAAATCGCATCCAGCACGTCTTCTGGATAGCCCATCTCGCGCAGCATCTCCACGCCTTTTTCGGGGTGGGTTTCAGGCATCTGTTCGTAATCGAAGTCGTGCAAAATAGCCACGATAGCCCACTTTTCCTCGGGTTCGCCGAACTTTCTGGCATAGGCCCGCATGGCGGCCTCGACAGCCAGCATGTGGCGCTGAAGGCTCTCGGAGGGGGTATAGCGCTTCATCAGAGCCAGCGCGTCGTCATAGACCATGTAAATTGCCATATAAACCTATTGTCTAGAGTCTGGGGTCGAGGGTCAAGCGGCAGGCATCCGAGCAACAGGGGAACTGCCAAATCAGGTAAACCCCTCGAGCGTTAGGGGCAAAGCGACCCCGCAACTTGTGGGGGTTGCTTTTGACCTTGCGATTGCCTTGATCCGAGTAAAGGTTAGGATATACCCCGTGAAGCAGACCTTGCGCATCGGTTATGGCGAGGATTCGCACCGGCTCGAGGTGGGGAGAGAACTCTGGCTCGGTGGGGTGAGGCTCGAGAGTGAACGTGGGGCGGTAGCCCACTCGGATGGGGACGTACTGCTGCACGCACTTTCAGACGCACTGTTGTCGGCGTTGGCCCTGGGGGATATCGGAGCTTTGTTCCCCGATACCCAGCCGCAGTGGAAAGATTTGGCGAGTGAGGTCATATTGGAGACGGTGTTGCAGAAAGTTGGGCCGGGCCGCCATCTCGAGCAAATCTCGGCGGTCATCGTGCTGGATCAGCCCAAGCTGGGGCCATTCAGGGCTACCATCCAGCAAAACCTGGCCCAACTCAGCAAGCTGCCTCCAGACCGGGTTGGCCTGACCTTCAAAACCTCGGAAGGGCTTGCGCCGAACCACGTCCAGTGCCGGGTAGTGGTGTGGCTCGAGGAGAGCTAGAGCGGTTTTCGCAAAGAACCCTGATAGAACCCGAGGGTATTCACTGGGCTAGTCTGATATTTTGCCGCCCGCTGAATCCTCAAACCGCAAACGTCTTATGAACTATTCTCAGTTCCTCGACCTGGTTGGCTGGGCCGCTACGCTTACATTTGCAACCTCGGGAGCCCTTCTGGCAGTGCAGAAGCGCTTCGACCTGGTAGGTGTTTTCGTGCTGGCAGGGGTAACGGCGGTTGGCGGAGGCTCAATTCGGGATGTGTTGGTGGGCTCACTGCCGCCACAGGTGTTCAAAAACGAGTCGGTAATCTGGGCCGTTTTGCTGATTTCGCTGCTGGTGTGGCGGTTTTATAACCGGGTGGCTCGGCTAGACCGGCCCATCTACTACCTCGACACCCTGGGCTTGGGACTTTTCGCTGCGCTGGGAGCGGAACGGGGGTTGACCTTCGGGTTGGGTTTTTGGGGGTGTGTCTTTGCTGGGACTGTCTCGGGCGTGGGGGGAGGAATCCTGCGTGACGTGCTGGCGGGCGAGGTTCCAGGTATCTTCTACCGCAACCGTGACCTCTATGCTTCGGCGGCCTCGGCGGGGGCTTTGGTGGTGTTTGTGATCTACAAGTTTTTCCCCTCGTTGGCGGCGTTGGCAATTGTGCTGGGCGCGGTTACCACCATTGGCCTGCGCCTGAGCAGCCGCTGGCTGGGGCTAGGCTTACCGCCTCCCAGAGAGCAAAAACCCTGACCTCACTGGGGGTATTAGCTCGAGGGTAGCATCTGCTTCTCGCGGATGAGCTGGAGCATTTCCTCCACGCTCACCACCTTGACCCTGGGGCGGCCTCCGGCTTGACCCTGAGCGGTTTCGTGGTGGTCGAGTACGCTCCAGTGCTCGAAGGTGATGAACTCGATTCCCCTGACCTTGAGCAGTTCGGTCACGGCCTCGAGGCTGGGTTGGGGGGCAGGGGAGAGGTTGGGTGCGTCCTCGAGCAGCAGCTTTATGGTCTCCGAGGCATCGGCTTTGTTGGTTCCGACTACCCCGCTTGGCCCCCGCTTGATCCAACCGGCGGTGTATTCGCCTGCGACTACCTTACCCTCCATCGTGACCCGCCCACCTAGGTTGGGAATCACGCCCTTTTTGGCATCGAAGGGTACGTCGGGCAGGGCCACACCTTTGTAGCCCACCGAGCGCAGCACCAGGCCCACTTGCAGGGTCTCGAACTTGCCGGTTCCTACAGCGCTGAGGTTGTCGTCGAGGCGGTTGCGCTCGAGGCGGATTCCCTGCACCTTGCCATCCCCCACAATCTCTACCGGGGAGACTAAAAAGCGCAGGTGAACCCGCTTGGGCTTACCCTGAAGCGGCTTGGCGGCAAACTCCCGCAGGATTTCTTGGTTTTTGAGCATGGGTGGGTCGCTTGCTATAGAGGCCGCACTTTTCTCGTCGAGCTCGAGTTCTTCTGCCCGTACCATAATATCGGCTTGGGGCAACTCGCCCAATTCGCGCAGCTCCTTGGTGGTGAACTTGGCCTGGGCCGGGCCGCGCCGCCCCAGCATGTACACATCCTGCACTTGGCTTCCGGCCAGCACTTTCAGGGCGTGGTCGGCGATGTCGGTCTTGCCCAGCTCTGCCGCCGACTTAGCCAAGATGCGGGTGACATCCACCGCCACGTTCCCCACACCCACCACCGCCACGCCCTGCATATCCAGCTTCATGTTCCGTGTGGCGTAGTCAGGGTGGCCGTTGTACCAAGCCACAAACTCCGTTGCCGAAAGGCTTCCGGGCAGATTTTCTCCAGGGATGCCCAGGTTGCGGTCTGCCGAGGCTCCCACCGTATACACCACCGCGTCGTAGTGCTGGCGCAAGTCGGCGTGAGTCAGGTCGCGCCCGAAGTACACATTGCCAAAAAAGCGCACCCTGGAGTCTTGCAGCACCTTCTGCATGACTTTCGTCACCGACTTGATGGTCTGGTGGTCAGGGGCCACCCCGTAGCGCACCAGGCCGTAGGGGGTGGGCAGCCGGTCTAAAACGTCTACCTGCACGGGGATTTCGGTCTGCTTGATAAGAGCCTCGGCGCTATAAACGCCGGAAGGCCCCGAACCAATTACCGCGACCCACAAGGGACGGGTTTGAGTGAAGGCATTCGCCATTTCTTCCTCCAAAAATAGTTTTGCTCAAGGGAAAGCGCAGCTGTAGAGCCACGTGCCAAACCTGGGAAGAATCATAGCCTAGAACTGGTGGGATTGGTATACCAGGGATATTGAATACCAAAGCGCAGAGGGCCGAAGCCGGTCTCTGTAGGGGAGAGACCCTCACCGTATGTATACATGGGGTCTTGAGTTCATCAAGACTGTCCTACACGCAATTATACCAAGTAAAAACCCCCGTCGGGACGGGGGTTGCTAGAAGTTTCGACCTTAGGCGGCTTGCTTGGAGAGTATCTCGAGGCCACCTGGGTTCTCGAGCACCAGCTTGCCGTAACCTGAGCGGATGTAGCCCTCGCGGGTTAGCTCGCCAATCACCTTGGTCACGGTTTCGCGCACCGAACCCACCGCCGAGGCAATCTCGTCGTGGGTGGCTTTTACACCCACCCGCCCGTTCTTTTCGGTGTAAGCCACCGGAGTGTGGGAGAGGTCAATGAGGGTGGCGGCGATACGGTTCTTGAGGCGCTGGCCGGAGATGCGCTGGATGGTCTGGTAGGTTTGCGTCAAAGAGCCGACTAAAGCCTGCACCAGTTGGCTCATTTCCTGAGCCGAGAGCTGCTCGGGAGCCAGGGTATCTACTTTGCTGTCGGTGACGGCCTCAGCAAAGTAGGTGCGCTCGCCATTGGAGATTACTTCCTCACCAAAAAACTCATTGGGGCGCACGAAGCGCAGGGTCAGGGCATTGCCTTCGTCGTCTACACTTTGTAGACGCACTAAACCTTCACGCACCCGGTACAAACTGTCCTTGGCAGTGGACTCTCCGGGATACAAGATAATTTCGCCGGGGTCGAATGTTAGAGTATCGAGGACACTGTTTGGCATTATTATCACTCCCCAGAACCAAGAGTACACCTTGAGCCTGATTTTGTAAACATTTCTGTTTATATATTTGTAAAAAGTGAGGTCGAACTCAATAGGTAGGGGTTGCCCCGAACTGCTTTCTCGAAGACCTAGTCGGGCTTTGTTCTATCAGCCAGTTTCCGGTCATGGGAAATCTGCACGTATAAGACCAAAAATATTATGTCTTAAACATAATATATTCCCCAAAGGAACGCAAGGCCATCCCCCCCACCTTTGCCGCTTCATAAACACCGCCAGCGCCGCGGCAATTACCACCAGCCCCTCCACAAGAATCCCTCCGAAACGGGAAAGGGCAGGCTATAGGCCGATAGTTTGACGTTGGTGCCGTAGATGCCCGTCCAGAGCGTGAGCGGGCAGGAATATCGCCGAGAGCATCGTGAGGCGCTGTACTACCAGGTTGAGACGGTTGTTCTGCGAAGCCAGGGTTACATCCAGCACGTTGGAAAGCTCATCTCTGGCGGCATCTAGCCCCTCGTAGACCCGGCCCACCACCCCCCGCCGGGCTTCCAGGATGAGCCGGGGGAAGTCGGCCCCATCGCGCCTCAGGGCTTCTTCTTCCAGATCCTCCAGGCGCTCGTGTAGCCTCTCGATATGGCTAAAGAAGGTCTCCACCCCTCGGTCTAAAAGCCGGTGCCAGAGCACCACCGCGCTGCACGGGTAGAAATGCTGCCAGAAATCCTCGAGGTAGTGAACTTGTTCGTTGCGCCAGGTCAGGAGAACCTGGCGCTGGGGATAGTGGAAATGAGAGACCCGCTCGGTGCGGCTTCTGGCTTCCTGTGGGGCCTCGAGCGTCCTAATTAATCTTGCTCGAGGTGCGCGGCGCTGTCGCACAAAATCAGGATTTCTGGGGCGGGGATGTGGTTGGGGGGGATGTCCGCGCCGTTCAGGAATTTCTGCAAAGCTTCGCGTTTGCCTGCGCCCGTCACGAGATACACCATAAGTTGCGTCTGGGACAGGGCTTTAGGGGTCAGAGAAACCCGATCCGGTGGGGGCTTTGGAGAGTTGTGAACCGGGATAACCAGGGTGTCAAACTCTAAATCCCGCCCTGGAAACAAGCTAGCGGTGTGCCCATCCTCACCGAGTCCCAGCACTACTATGTCGAAGGGAACCAGCTCCCCCACGACGGATTCCATCGCTTCGGCGGCTTTTTCTGGGCCGAGTTCGGCGGGAAAGCGGTGATAGGTGTATTTGCGCGGGCCAATCGCCGCGGGGATAGCCTTGTCGTTGCGCTCAGGGTCATCCGGTGGCAGGCAACGCTCGTCAGAAGCGATCAACTGGACACGGTTCCACAGCAGGTCGCTTTTGCCGAACAGGGTGTAAGCCACGATCGGAGTATTGCCACCGCTCAGC
>JADMIM010000155.1 GCA_015478585.1 Thermaceae bacterium
GGTCAAGGTGAATGTGGCAGGCCTCGAGGAGCGCATGGAACTCAAAGATATCGCCGAGGCCTTCCGCGCCCGCATCGTGGACGTGGCGAAGAAATCTATCATCTTCGAGCAGACCGGCAACTCGCAGAAGGTGGAGGATTTCATCAACGCCCTGCGGCCTTACGGGCTCTTGGAGGTCATGCGCACCGGGGCCGTGGCCCTTTCGCGTGGCGAGCAGGTTTTGAAGGTACGGGAGAAAAAGGCAGGATAGCGGATAAAGGATGAAGGATAAAGGGAAACCCCGACCTTCATCCTTCATCTTTTATCCTTCATCGAGATTCCCATGTCCAGAACCTTAGAACAGAAATCTACGACGGAGCAAATCCGCGCCCGATTCGACTCGGATGTGGAGCGTTTCAGCAACCTCGAGACCGGCCAGTCGGCCACGATTGACGCGCCGTTGGTGCTCGAGCTGCTCTCGCAAGCGGCCCTCGCCATCAACCCGGCTCCCAGGCGTATGTTGGACGTGGGCTGCGGGGCTGGGAACAACACCCTCAAGATTTTGCAGTCTTACCGACACCTGGCCTGCGATCTGCTCGACTTGAGCTTGCCCATGCTCGAGCGTGCCCAGCAGCGCGTCTCCGCCGTCACCGACAAAGAAGTACGCACGTTTCAAGGAGATTTCCGGGAGGTGGAACTCGAGCCCGGCTACGACCTCATCGTCGCCGCCGCAATTCTGCACCACCTGCGCGACGATGCCGACTGGGAGCAGGGTTTTCGCAAGCTTTACGACCTGCTCGCCCCCGGCGGGGCTTTGCTGGTCAGCGATCTCGTGCAGCACGCGACCCCGGCGGTTCAGGCGCTGATGTGGGAACGCTACGGGCAATACCTCGAGACCCTCAGTGGCCCCGAGTACCGGGCCAAAGTGTTTGATTACATCGAGTACGAAGACTCTCCCCGCCCCCTCTCGTGGCAGCTCGAGCTGCTGCGCAAAGTGGGCTTCAAAGAAGTGGAAGTGCTGCACAAGAACTCTGTCTTTGCAGCTTTCTATGCGGTCAAATAGGCGCGTATTGCTTATCGATCGCACAAAATAATCGCCGACCAGCAAAGGAGAAATCAATGAAGATTTATTATGACCAGGACGCAGACTTAGGCTTTATCAAGGACAAGACTGTGGCTATTCTGGGCTTCGGCTCGCAAGGTCACGCCCACGCCATGAACCTGCGTGATTCGGGTATCAAGGTAGTGGTGGGCCTGCGACCCGGCTCGCGCAATGAGGCCAAGGCTAAAGCGGCGGGGCTCGAGGTTTTCCCTGTGGCTGAGGCCGTAAAGAAGGCCGATATCGTGATGGTGTTGTTGCCCGACGAGACCCAAGGGGCGGTCTATAAATCCGAAGTCGAGCCCAACCTCAAGGAAGGCGCGGCGATTGCCTTCGCCCACGGCTTCAACATCCACTTCGGGCAGATCAAGCCGCGCAAAGACCTCGATGTCTGGATGGTGGCCCCCAAAGGCCCCGGTCACTTGGTGCGCAGCGAATACGAGAAGGGCTCGGGCGTGCCCAGCCTGGTCGCCGTCTATCAGGATGCCTCCGGCTCGGCGATGCCCACTGCGCTGGCCTATGCCAAGGCCAACGGCGGGACGCGGGCGGGAACCATCGCCACCACCTTCAAGGACGAGACCGAGACGGATCTGTTCGGCGAGCAGACCGTGCTGTGCGGTGGCCTGACCCAGCTTATCGCGGCGGGCTTCGAGACTTTGACCGAGGCCGGATACCCGCCTGAGATGGCCTATTTCGAGTGCCTGCACGAGGTCAAGCTGATTGTAGATCTTATCTACGAATCGGGCTTCGCCGGTATGCGCTACAGCATCTCCAACACTGCCGAGTACGGCGATTACACCCGTGGGCCGATGGTGGTCAACCGCGACGAGACCAAGGCCCGGATGCGCGAGGTGCTGCGGCAGATTCAGCAGGGCGAGTTCGCGCGGGAGTGGATGCTCGAGAACGTCGTCAACCAGCCCACCCTTAACGCCAACCGCAACTTCTGGAAGGAGCACCCCATCGAGAAGGTCGGCCCCCAACTGCGCTCGATGATGCCGTTCTTGAAATCGCGGTTCAGCAAGGAAGAAGTAGCGGGGGATTAGATGGTTACCGTTGACCGCGATAAATGTCGCAAGTCTCAAGTCGCAAGTCACATGTCAAGAACGACGTTTTGCCCTGTGCCCTGTGACCTGCGACAATCTTTCGGTGAGTGGTAAACGGTCAACGGTTAACCCAATTGGAGGTTGCACATGCGGCACGTAAGAATCTTCGACACCACTTTGCGCGACGGCGAACAAAGCCCTGGCGTAGCGCTTTCGTTGCAGCAGAAGCTCGAGATTGCCCAGGCTTTGGCTCGGCTCAACGTGGACATCATCGAGGCCGGGTTCCCGGTGAACGGCACGGCAGAGTTCGAGTGCGTCTCGCGTATCGCCAAAGAAGTCCAGGGGCCGACCATTTGCGGTTTGGCGCGAACCCACAAGCTCGACATCGAGCGGGCGGCGGCAGCTTTAGAAAGTGCCGCCAAACGCCGGATTCATGTGTTTACCAGCGCCAGTCGAGTTCACCTCGAGTACATGCTCAAGAAAACCCCCGATCAGGTTCTGGAACTTTCCGACGAGATGGTGCGCTATGCGAGAGAGTTCACCGACGATGTCGAGTTTAGTGCCCAGGACGTGATGCGGGCCGACTTCGACTTCGTGCTGAAGCTTTACCAGACGGCGATTGCTGCCGGAGCCACCACCATCAACATTCCCGACACCACCGGCTACGGCACACCGCTCGAGTACGGCGCGCTCATTGCCCGCATCTACAAAGACGTGATCGGGGGCCGCGACGTACATATCTCTACCCACTGCCACGACGATTTGGGCATGGCGACGGCGAATTCCCTGGCTGCGGTGGAGAACGGGGCGACCCAGATTGAATGCACCATCAACGGCATCGGTGAGCGGGCCGGAAACACCAGCCTCGAGGAGGTGGTGATGGCGATTTATGTCCGCCGTGACCACTACCAGGCCCAGACGCAAATCAACACCCGTGAGCTGTACCGCATCTCCCGCATGGTCGAGCGCTACAGCGGCATGGTGGTGCAGTCCAACAAGGCCATCGTGGGGGATAATGCTTTCGCCCACGAGTCGGGCATCCACCAGGATGGGGTCATCAAAAACAAAGAGACCTACGAGATCATGAACGCTGAGCTGGTGGGCCGCGAGGCCGCTGTGCTAGTGCTGGGCAAGCACTCCGGCAAGGCCGCTCTCAAGAAAGCCTTTGCCGACCTCGGATATACCCTCGACGACGCGCAATTCACCGCTGTGTTTGCTCGTTTCCGCGAAATTGTCGAGCGCAAGGGCCCCATCCAGACCGACGAGTTGCGGGCCCTGGTAGAGTCGGAGACCGCGCCTACCGCGAATCTATTTGCCCTCGAGCACGTCCAGTTTTTCTCCGGCTCGGGCCTGCTGCCCACTGCCACGGTGAAGGTAGGAACCCCCGGTGGCTCCGTCACCACCACTGCCACCGGCGACGGCCCGGTGGACGCGGTCTACAAGGCCCTCGCTGAGGCTATCAAAATGCGCCCAGAACTCGACCTCTACCGCGTAGAGTCGGTCACGGGCAGCACCGAGGCCCTGGGTGAAGTAAGCGTAAAGCTCAAGCTAGGCGAGGTGCAGGCCACCGGTACGGGCGTTTCCCCCGACATCATCGAGGCTTCGGCCAGAGCCTACCTCGACGCGGCAAACAAGCTGGCAGCAGGCCAGGCCGCGCGTCAGCCGAGGTCGCTCGAGGAGGTGCAGCGTTCGGGGTTGGGCAAGTAGGGGCCCAGCGCCCTGCATCTCTAGTACCAGGTCGGCCACGCAAATGAACCAGGTGACGACGATTCGCTCGGCAACCCTCGAGGATGCCCCACAACTCTCGAGGGTTCACGTGGACGCTTGGCGCGAGACCTACACCAGCATTGTCCCGCAAACCTATCTCGATGGCTTGGCCTACCAGACCCGTACCGAGCGCTGGCGCAGAATCCTCTCTGAGCCTCAGCCCCACGACGGCAACTTTGTGGCCGAGGTAGACGGGCAAATCGTGGGGTTCTCAGGCGGCGGCAAGGAGCGCCAGTACGACCCCGAGTTCTCCGGCGAACTCTACGCCCTGTATCTGCTCAAGACGCACCAGGGGAAGGGTCTGGGACGGCGATTGTTCAATGCGGTGGTTGAGCATCTGGTGTCCCACGGCTACTCCAACATGATGCTGTGGGTCTTGCGCGACAACCCCGCTGTGCGGTTCTACGAGCACCTGGGCGGGGTTAGGGTGCGGGAGCAGGAACTCGAGCTGGCTGGGGAAAAGCTACCCGAGTGGGGCTACGGCTGGCGCGACTTGGGAGCGGTGCGGTGATCCTCGAGGCCGCCCTGCTCTTTGTGCGCCCCGGCTGTGAGGCCGAGTTCGAGGTGGCGTTCCGGCAGGCCAGCCCCTATATCGCCATGACTCCGGGATATTTGGGCCACGAGCTGCAAAAATGTATGGAAACAGGGGCAAAATACCTGCTGCTGGTGCGCTGGGAGACGCTGGAATCGCATGCCATCGGCTTCCGTGACTCGCCGCGGTATCAAAACTGGAAGCAACTTTTGCACCATTTTTACGATCCATTCCCCACTATCGAACATTTTGAGAGTGTGAGGTTGGGATCATGAACAAGGCGGGGTTTGCGGCGGAGTGTGTAGTAAAATTGGCTTATGCAACGGCGAATTGTCCCCGTAGTGTTCAAGGGCAGGATGGGCGAGGAGCCCTCGGATGTGGCTTATTGGAGAACGCGGCCTGTAGAAGAGCGGCTCGAGTCGTTGTACGAGCTACGCCGAGACCTGCATGGGTGGCCTGATGGTACTGGAGAAAGACTTCAAAGAGTTTTTAGAATTGTTAGGCAGGAACGGGGTTAAGTACCTGCTAATTGGTGGCTATGCAGTGGTTGCCCACGGATATTCCAGATACGCCAAGGACATGGATATTTGGGTTGACATCAGCTCGGATAATGCTGCCAAGATCGTAAAAACCCTGCAAGATTTTGGAATGGCTTCGTTGGGCCTGGCCGAGCCGGATTTCCTCGAGCCCGGCACCTTCATTCAAATTGGCCACCCGCCTGTGCGGATTGATATTCTCAACACGGTTGCTGGACTACGAGAAGCTAGGTGAAAAATGATCGAAATCCTAGACACCACCCTGCGCGACGGAACCCAAGGCGAAGCCGTAAACCTCTCCTCTGACGACAAAATCGCCATCGCCAAGCGATTAGCCGCCTTCGGTACCCCCATCGTCGAGGGCGGCTGGCCCGGCTCCAACCCCAAGGATGCCGAGTTTTTCGCCCGGATGAAGGGGGTGAACCTGGGCAAAACCCAGCTTTG
>JADMIM010000156.1 GCA_015478585.1 Thermaceae bacterium
GCGCTCACCTCAGGCAAGGGTACGGCCAGGCCGGTGGCCCCGTAGACCCCTGCATGCACCTCCTCGGGAACCGCTACCCAAAGCGTATCGCGCAACACCTCACGGTAAGAGATGCCCAAATTAATCGTCCCCAGCAAATCTGAGGGAGGCTTGTAGTTGCCCCGACTGGTAAAGCTATACTGCCCCTGGCTCAATACGAAGCCCACCCCCCCAAACTCCTGTACCAGCTCCTGTACCCGTTCCAGGGGCACAGCTTTCCCTGCGGTTTGGTTTTGCAAAAAAGCCAGGCGCAGCAACAGGGCCTGCTCGAGGGTGGTCTGCACCGCGTCCTGGGCCTGCTTTACGGTCAGAACAGCCAGCGGAACCAAGAGCAGCCCCAGAGCCAGGAGCAGCCATAGCAGCAGGCGAAAGCGTAGAGTCATAGGTTCAAAAACGGGCCGAGGGTGGAGCCTGAAGGGCACAGAGCCAGCATCAACCGCATCGGCTATACCCCCTATTTTCTCAAGATATAGCCGTGCCCCCGCAAGGTATGCAACAAGTTGGGCTCTCCCAATACCCGGCGCAGCGACGAAAGGTGAACCTCGAGGGTGTTGGGCTCGACTTCCTCGCCCCAGACCCGCTGCATCAGGGTTTCTTTGGGCAAAAGCCGCTCGGGGTGCTCCAAAAAGCATTGCAGCAGCAGGATAGCCTTGGGGGATAGCTCCATGAGCTGTCCGCCGCGCCGCGCCTCCATCCGGCGCGGATAGAGCACCACGTTGGCATAGGCCAGCACCTCTTCTTCACGCTTGCTGCGGCGCAACAGGGCTTCCAGGCGGGCCACCAGTTCGGAGAGGGCATAGGGCTTGACCAGATAATCGTCGGCCCCTTCGCGCAGGCCCTTGACACGCCACTCCACCTCGTCGAGGGCGGTGAGCATCAGCACCGGTATCGGGCTAATCCGGCGAATCTCGCGCAGCACCCCGAAGCCGTCTCCCCCCGGTAGCAGCACGTCGAGTACCACCAAGTCTGGCCCCTCACCCATCCTGCGCAAGCCCTCGGCCCCACTCCCGGCCTCGAGCACCCCGTACCCCTCGAGCTCGAGGCCCAGTTTGAGGGCTTCACGCACCCCAAGATCGTCCTCGACTAGCAGGACTTTAGCCATAGTGCTATTGTCTCACGGGTTGTCTGAAGCCAGGCTGAAAATTAGCCAGGCCGGTAGGGGTGAACGAGGAATTTGCGACGAGGCAGAAGAAGCTGAAGGCTAAAAGCAAAATACAAAAAGCTACACCAGGACGGCCTAATTGACTTATCAGGGAACATCGTATGGGACGTGATTCGTGTTTTTAGGTTTTGACTTTAGGCTTTCGGCGTTAGACGTTTGACGTTCGACATTTTTTCCCTGTGCTTCTAGCTTCCACCCTCGAGCTATCTTATGCGGGCTCGTTTTTCGGCAGGCCGCGCACGAAGACGCTTACGCCTTCGCGCAGAAGCTCTTCGACGGTGTGATCGGGTAGATGCCGGGCGGTCATGTAGGTTCCGTGGACAATGGACGCATAGACCACCGCCAAGGGCTTGCCATGCCCCGGCACTGCTTTTTCCAAAACCCGCGCCAACTGCTCCATGCCCCGCAACATGGCGTTCAGGGCTAGTTGCGCGGCTTCCTGGTCGCCTCCGCGCCGCCCGGAATGGGCCGTCATGAGGGCAGTGAGGGGTTCGACCTGATGGCGATAGGCCAGCGCAACTGCCATCAAGCGCTCCTTCAGCGAGCCAGGCTGGGCCAGCAGGTGCTCGGTTTCCTGGGCCCCTTCTTCTAGCAAAGCCTCGAGCAGTGCCCGTTTGGAGGGGAAATGGTGGTACACCGCCGCCTTGGTCAAGCCCAGACTTTTTGCCAAGTCCTCGAGGCTGGTCGCAGCATACCCGCGCTCCGCAAAGGCTCTGCGTGCCCTCCCCAGCAGGGCTTGGTAGGTATTCACAGTAACTACAGGCTACGCTCAGGCGCAGCAGGTGGTTGTATTGCCCGCGACAGTGGCACTGGGCAGAAAGCAAGACGCTAAAAACTGGTCGAAGGTCAAAGGTCGAACGCCAAAAACTCAAAGTCAAAAAGCTAAAAACACCAACTACGTCCTGAAGGATGTTTCTTGATAAGTCAATTAGGCCGTCCTGGTGTAGCTTTTTGACCCTTTGTATTTTGCTTCTGGTTTTCGGCTTTCAGCTTTTCGCTCTCTGCTCTTACATCTCGATAAAAACACCGTTTGCTACACTGTGACCATGAAAACCCTACTGGCCTGGAGTCCCCATGACCGTTGACCTCAACGCCGATGCGGGCGAATCGTTCGGGGTTTGGAAGTTGGGGCAGGATGAGGAGTTGTTTGGCCTGGTGACTTCGGTCAATTTGGCCTGCGGCTTTCATGCAGGCGACCCCCTGAGCATTCGGGGGGCGGTGCGGTTGGCACGGGGTAAGGGGGTCGCGGTGGGGGCTCATCCGGGCTTCCCTGACCGGGTGGGTTTTGGGCGGCGCGATTTGGCGGCTTCGCTCGAGGAAATCTACGCCGATGTGCTGTATCAGATGGGGGCGGTTGCCGCTTTTTTGCGAGCCGAGGGCTCGAGCCTGCACCATGTCAAGGCCCACGGAGCCCTGTATAACCAAGCTGCTCGCAGCCTGCCCACCGCCCAGGCCATGGCCCAGGCCATCTACGACTTCGATAAAACCCTGCCCATGATGGTATTGCCCAATACACCCCTCGAGCAAGCTGCCCTCGAGCTGGGTCTGCGAGCAGTGCTCGAGGGCTTTCCCGAACGCGGCTACCGTGCCGATGGTCACCTGGCAGAGCGCGCAGTGCCGGGGGCTATCATCCACGACCCCCATCAAGCCGCCCGGCGGGCGGTAGCAATGGTCGTACAGGGGCAGGTTGAAAGCCTGGACGGCCCAAAGGTAAAGCTCCACTGTGAAACCCTCTGCATCCATGGCGACAACCCCCAGGCCCCCACCATCGCCCGCCACATCGCCCAGGCTTTGCGAGCCGAGGGAATCGAGGTTCGGGCGTTTTAAGACCGTCTAACGCCGAAAGCCTAAAGTCAAAAACCTAAAAACACGAATCACGTCCCATACGATGTTCCCTGATAAGTCAATTAGGCCGTCCTGGTGTAGCTTTTGGTATTTTGCTTTTAGCCTTCAGCTTTCGGCCCTCCGCTCTCTGCCTTCCGCAATTTCCATTCGAAGGCCCTTAGAATGAGCCTGTGAAACAAGGCTTTGCCCTCACTGAGGCCCAGCTCGAGCTTCAAGATGACGTAATCGAGTGCTGCACTCCTGGACACCGTATGGGCCGGGGATTCACCTTGCTGGAGCAGGGGTTATGGTTCGAGCCGGGGTTGCCCAAAGGCTATCTCCAAATGCTCGACGATTTCGAGAAAATCGGGCGCTACGACCACAGCATGAGCGTGCTCGAGTTGGGTTCACTTTTTGCCTATAACCCCGAAACCGCACTGGGCCGGGCCCAGGATTACCTGGCCGGGGTCTACGGGGTGAAGTTTGTCTGGCCTTCCACCAACGGCACCTCGATTCTCAACATCATGGCCCTGATGAGCTGCACCCACCCCGGCGACTCGGTGTTGCTCCAGCGCGACAGCCACGTGTCGGTGTATTCGGCCATCGTGCACCACAACCTCGAGCCAGTCTACTTAAAGCCCAACTATGCCACAGACTTGGGGCTGCCGCTGGGCGTAACCTCCCAAGACCTCGAGGCCGCCCTGAACGAGCATCCCGACATCAAAGCGGTGTTTCTGACTTATCCCAACTACTACGGCGTAGCCACCGATTTAGAAGCCTGTGCCCGCTTGCTGCACCAGCGCGGAATACGCCTAATCGTGGATTCGGCGCACGGGGCCCATTACCGCTTTCATCCAGACTTGCCGCTCTCCGCCGAGCAAACCAGCACCGCGCTAATTACCCAGTCGCAGCACAAAACTTGCTCTACGCTCTCGCAAGGCTCGCTAGCCTTGTTCAACGAGGAAAGCCTGATTCAACCCTTCTACGAGTGGGCCAACCTGGGCGGTTTCGTGAGCACCAGTTTTAGCTTTATTATCCTGCAAGCGCTGGTGCTGGGAGTGCTTCAGCTCGAGAAGCAGGGCCGCACCCTGCTGCAAAACGCGCTCGAGGCCGCCTACTGGGCCAGGGAGCAGGTCAACCAAATCCCAGGGCTGAAAACCTTCGGCTTGGAGGCCGTCCGTCCGGGCTTCAGCACCCTCGACCCCCTGCGGGTTACGGTGGATGTTTCCGGCCTGGGCCTGAGCGGCTTCGAGGTCTGTGAGCGGCTGATGCGCGAGTTCAACATCTATCCCGAACTCGCCACCTTTCAAAACGTGCTGCTGATGTTCACCCTGGTGGACGACCTGCGTGTGGTGCGGCGGGTAGTACAGGCCCTGCGCAGGATTGCCGCCGATACTCGAGGGCACTTTCAGCAGCCCCGGCTCGAACTACCCCCCTTGCCTGCGATGCGCCTGTGGCCCAGGGCCGCCCTGCACCACCGCCCCCGCCGGATTTTGCCGCTGCACCAGGCTATCGGGCAGGTCTCGGCTGAGACCATCTCGGCCTATCCGCCGGGTTCGGCAATTATTGTCGGAGGCGAAGAGGTTACGGCTGAGGTGGTGGAGTTCTTGCAGGCGGTCAAGAAGCTGGGCGGCAGCCTCAAGGGAGCTAGCGACCCCCAGTTTGGCCATATTCAGGTGCTGGAGTCTTGATGAGCAGGCTGCGCTTTCTGGGTTCCAGCGATTCCCAAGGCGTACCGCGCTGGTGGTGTCACTGTGTGGTCTGCGAGGAAGCCCGCAGTACCCGGCTCAACGCCCGCACCCGGCCCTCGGCCCTGATTGAGGGTTCCGAGCGCGTCCTGATTGATGCCTCGCCCGAGCTGCGCCTACAAATGACTCGAGAAGGTATTGACCAAGTAGACGCGGTGCTCGTCACCCACGCCCACAACGACCATATTCTGGGTCTGGGGGACTTGGTAGACCGAGCCCGCTGGACAAACCTGCTTTGTCCGGTCTATCTGCCCGAAGAAGTCGTGCCACAGGCCACGGAGCGCTTCGCCTATCTCGAGCGGGGCGATTTCTATCCCAAATATGCTCCGCTAAAGCCCCTGGAGTCGGCCCTTCGAACTTTCGCGGGCTACCAGGTCAGGCCCGTCAAAGTCCCCCACGGCTGGAATGGCTGGTCGTATGCCTTGTGCTTCGGGGGTGAGGGCGGTTCGTGGGGCTATATGTCGGACTGCATCGGCCTACAAGACCTAGAGCCTTGGCGGGGCCTGGATTTGCTGGTGCTAGGAACCTCGTTTTACCACGAAGCAGCCCCACTCGAGGGTCGCAGCGTCTACGACGTGCTAGAAGGGCTCGAGCTAATCGCCGAACTGAAGCCCCAGC
>JADMIM010000157.1 GCA_015478585.1 Thermaceae bacterium
CTTTCCATTACTCCTTTGGCGGCTGAACGAGCTAAGGATATTCTGAATCGGTATAACAAGCCCACCGCCGCTATTCGTGTGTTTATCAAGTCGGGCGGCTGTAGCGGTTATCAATACGGCATGGCCGTGGACGAGCGCCAGCTCGAGGGTGATACCTCGGTGGAGGTGCTCGGCGTGAGGTTGGTCGTAGATCAAATGTCGCTACCCTTGCTGGCGGGTTCACAGGTGGACTGGGTAGAAAACATGATGGGCGGAGGTTTTAGCGTCAACAACCCCAACGCCACCTCTTCGTGTGGTTGTGGCAATTCCTTCCGCACCGACGGATCTAAATCCCCAGATGGTGAAAATACCAGTGGCTGCGGTAGTCATTAGTTGCATCTTGCCGACGTGTGCCCTACAAGTTAGGGCACACTTTGCTTTTAGCCAGAAGGTGCGAGGGGTCTCGAGCGGTTGATCCATTTTTAAGGTTATGTTCAGTCTATGCCGCTAGCATTGATGTAAAGTAGGAGGTAACAGGTGCAGCTTTGGGGGAAGATGGTTTGCTGGCTGGGGGCGATTTTTTTTGGGGTTGGACTTGTGGGGGTCTGGGGGTTGGCCCAAGGCCAGTCCCCCACCTACTACCAAGATGTAAAGCCCATCTTGGACGCACAGTGCGTGGGCTGCCATAAAACCGGGGGCATTGCCCCCTTCTCGCTCGAGACTGCCCAGGCTGCCCAGGACAAAGCCCAACTGATTGTGGCGGCCACAGCTACTGGTTATATGCCGCCCTGGCCGCCAGGGCCGGACTCCCCGGAGTTTCTAAACCAGCGCAAGCTCAGCGAGACTCAAAAAGCCATTTTGGCAGCTTGGGCACAAGCTGGAGCACCTTTAGGTCAGGCAAAGTGAGGTGGGCCATGAATAGGCAACTTGGGGTTTTTGTGGGGTTGTTGGGGGTGGTGCTCGGGGCGACAGGTGTGGGTATGTTTCTGGGTACACTGGCCCAGCGTAGCCAGCCCGTTGCAATGGTGATGGGCGATCACCGGATGCAAGGGCAGATGGTCAACGTGGCCCAATCCGATTTTCCCCTCAGCCTGACCCCCCCGGCCCTGGCGGCTTCGGGGCCAGCGGGCGAAACCCTGACCCTCCAACCTGACCGAGCCTATACCCCCTCAGCCCTCGAGGGCAGCAGCGATGACTACCACTGCTTCTTGCTCGACCCCAAGCTGGCTTCGGATCGCATGGTGACAGGAGTCAATATTCAGCCCGAGCAAGGGACTATCGTCCACCACGTTATTTTGTTCAAGGTTACGGGTGATGCCGCTGCCGAGGCTCAGCGCAAAAATGCTGCCTCGGGCGGAAAAGGCTGGACTTGTTTTGGTGGCCCCAACGTGGGTTCGTCCTCGTCGGTGGCCGGGAGCTGGCTGGGAGCCTGGGTTCCTGGGATAGGCGAGGGGCGTTTCCCGGCTGGATTGGCGCAGCCTTTGGCCAAAGGTTCCCTAATTATCATGCAGGTGCACTACAACCTGGCCGCAGGTGCCAAGCCTGACCGCTCCAAGGCAGACCTAACCCTGGCTCCAGACGGTGAAAAACTCACTGCCCTGCGGACTTCGCTGATGGCCGCCCCGGTAGAAATACCCTGCCCGGAGGGAGTTTCCTCACCCGATTGCAACCGCACTGCCGTGCTGCGCGAAAATGTGCGCAAGTATGGCATTGAGGGGGCCAGCCTGCCACAAACCCTGCTAGGGCTGTGCAAGAAAACCCTCGAGGACTACACCAAGCCAGTAGGCGATGCCAGTGCAGTGAGTACCTCCTGTGAGCGCCCGGTGCCCGCAGCAGCCACGCTGTACTCGGTAGCAGGGCACATGCACTTGCGCGGGGCGGATATCAAACTCGAGCTGATTCGCTCCGGTCAAACCACGCCACAGGTTTTATTGCACATACCCAAATGGGATTTTCATTGGCAGGGCAACTACTGGTTCAAGACCCCGGTGGACGTAAACAAGGGTGACACCGTGCGGATTAGCTGCACCTGGAACAATTCGTTAGCCAACCAGCCGGTGATTAATGGCAAACCGCTCGAGCCACGCTATATCGTCTGGGGCGAAGGTACTACCGACGAGATGTGTTTAGGCGTAATCCAGGCTGCGGCCAGGGAATAGATACGCCCGCCTTTTCCAGTGGTTTATAGGGGTCTTGATCAAACCGCAGGGGTTCTCCCAAAGTTTATGAAAACCGCTCTAAATCTCGTCGGCGAATAGGGCTTCCCAGCTCTGCTTGCGCCGCAGCACTTCCCACTCGAGGCCGTTCCAGAGGATTTCTAAAGGTCTGGGGTAATCCAGATAGTTGCTGCTCATGCTGCTGCCGTAGGCCCCAGCCTGCAAAATTGCCAGTGCATCGCCCTCTTTGGGGGTTGGAAGCTGAACGTCTCGAGCCAAAATATCGCCCGATTCACAGACCGGCCCAGCCAAGTCCCAGACCTGCATTTTTTTGCCTTTGTAAAGGGGAATTACTGGATGTTCGGCGGCATATAGCATGGGGCGCAACAGGGTCATCATCCCGGCATCCAGCAGCATAAAGTTGCGACGGGTGTGCTTGGTTCCCCAAATTTTGCTGACCAGTACACCTGCCTCGGCCACCAGATAGCGGCCTGGCTCGAGCCATAGCTCCGCCCCCAGCCGCTCGGCCAGGGCTATCGCCGAAGGAGCCAAACTGGCCGGGTCTAAATCTAGACCGAATCCACCGCCAAGGTTGAGCACCTGAAATGGCCCGTGTTGCCGGTAAAGCTGTTCCATTACAGCATATCCGGCGTGATAATCCTCCAGATGGGACAGAGCCGAACCCAGGTGAACGTGCAGGCCGAGCACTTCCAGGTTTCCTCGACGGGCGGCTGCCAGCACTTTTTCCACATCATCCGGCATGATGCCAAACTTGCTCTCGCCACGCCCAGTTGCCAGGTGGTCGTGGGTGGCGATGGGCAGGTCGGGATTGACCCGCAGGAGCACCCGCGAGCCAGGCAATAGCTGGGAAACCCGCTGGGTATCGGCCAAAGAGTCCAGCCCCAGAATGGGCACACCAATTTCGGCGAGTTCCTGCAGAATCGCAGGGGTTTTAACCGGCCCGTTGAGCAAAACCTCAGTTTTCTTGAACCCGGCCCGATAAGCCCGGTGTACCTCGCCGAGACTCACCGCTTCCAGAAACACGTCCCACTCCAAGAGCCGTCGCAGGATACCCAGGCGGGGGTTGGCTTTCATGGCATAGAAAATTTCGGCGCTGGGAAAGGCTTGTTGCATTTGGGTCAGGCGGCTGCGTAGGGTCTGAAGGTCGTAGGCATAAAATGGGGTCTCGAAGTGGTGGAGGGCTTCTTGCAATGCAGCCTGGAACTCGGGTCGCAGGCTTTTTTGGTTGTAGGATTGAGTCATGCTCATAGGAGTTACGTCTCAGTATCGCACGACCGAAGGCTTGATGCGTTATAAGATTTGGGGCTTGCTAGACCCCTATCTCCAGGCTTTGCAAGCTCAAGGGGCCAGCGTGGTGATTATCCCGCCACAACCTGAGAATCGCCTGACCGAAACCCTGAAACGCCTCGACGGGGTACTGCTTCCGGGTGGGGTGGACATAGACCCGGCCCGCTTTGGGGAGGAGCCTATCCCGGAGATGGGCGAGGTGAGCCTCGAGCGCGACGGATCGGAGCTTTTTATCGCTCAGTACGCCGCTAAAAATGGCCTTCCGGCCCTGGGTATCTGCCGGGGCATCCAGGCCATGAACGTGGCCCTAGGTGGCAGCCTCTATCAAGACCTGCCTGCGCAGGGTTTCAAGACTGTTCAGCACGCGCAGAAGTCGGAACCCGGTGTGTTGGCTCATAGTGTGGAGCAGTCTGGGAAAAGTCCGCTCAACGCGCTGTTTGACAGGCGTTTTCGGGTCAACTCCTACCACCACCAAGCCCTCAAGGATTTGGCTCCAGGGCTGCGCCCGGTAGCCGCTGCGCTGGATGGAGTGGTGGAAGCGGTGGTGCTCGAGGGTCACCCCTTCTTCTTTGGCGTGCAGTGGCATCCCGAGCTTTTGCCGCAGCAGTGGGGTGTTTTCCACGCCTTGGTCGAGGCTTCCGCCCAGCTTGCATAAATGGAGAAGTTCCTATTCAAAGTGATAGAAATTTTCAACATTCGTGATCGAGGCACAGCAGTCACCACGGATGTGTCCTTATAAAGATTTCACAGGAAAAGGATTCATTGGTTCTACGCTCGAGTTCCGGTGTGTTGATGGCTCAGCATTCGAACGTTTGGCCAGTTGGAGATTTGGCATTGCAGATTGCCATGCAGAGGCTGAAAGGGTTGGCCTCGAGGCCCACCGCATCCCAACTGGAAGCTATCGCGCAGCTTTGGCAGCCCTGGCGGGCGGTTACGGCACGGATTTTGTGGCACTTCTACCTTTCTGCTCCGAAGCCAGGTATAAATCTGCCAGCATAAACACGCTGTTTGAGTCTGGGTTTTCTCGGCCCATCAGAACACCCTTCTGGACGAGGGTTTGTAGTGCCTCGAGGGTGTCGTCTAAGTCCCAGCCGAAGAGCTTGCGAATATCACCCAACAGTGCCGCCCCCAGCGAGCGAAAGTAGGTCTCGAGAATTCGCGCTCTCGCGGCTACACCCTCGATTGTCCTGGCCTGCTGCAAAAACTCAGGGTAATGCCGATGCACACACTCGTACTCGAAGGCGTATTTCCAGCGCCCAGCCTTCACCACCTTGGTGGGAAGGATCTTGAAGTCGGCTTGCAGCTCCTCGAGGGCCTTGCCAAACTTGTAAAGTTCCCCTTTGAGCCCTGCTTTTTTGCGCAGAAGCTGCGTGTGAAAGGGGCCTTCTGCCAGCAATACCTGGTAGATCTGCTTGGCTTCGGAAGAGAGTTTTCCCTCGTGGTACTGAGTCAGATAATCCTCTTCGGGGTCACCATAATTCTCGCTGATGGCATAGAAATAGGGGGCCAGCTCGAGGCTAATCAGGGTGCCCTTACGCCTTAGAATCTTGGCGTAGTACCACTTTTTCTTGCCCAACATGCGGTCTTTCCAGCTCCAGGTGATGTGACCTGGGTCGCGCTGGTTGCTGGCTACTGGGCGGTCTCCAGCCACCGCAACCCAAAGGCTCGGCAAAGCTATATTTTGTATCGGCCAGAAGAAGATAAACCCACGTTCTTTGACGAACCCCCTGGCCTCCTCGAGGGTTTCTATCTCTCCTGGCTGGAAAGTGTGGTTACGGTATTGCTCTAAAAAACGCAGCTCCGACATGCTATTAGCATAACGAAGAACAGGGCTCGAGGGTATATCAAAAAGACCCTTGACAGTTTCGCAACCTTTCAGTACTCTTCTCGTTGCGCCCCATAATGGGAGCGCAAGAACAATGACAAGTAAGCAGTTT
>JADMIM010000158.1 GCA_015478585.1 Thermaceae bacterium
GAAGAAGCCCTCCAAATATTCCAGCGATCGCACGGCGACGACTACAGTGCCTATCTAGAGGAAGTAAGGCTCTTCGCAGAAAAGTAGGCCCGTATCTAAGAAGGAGGGCGCTAGAAAAGGCGACACCAAGACAGTGAAGAAGAATGGGAAGGCGCCCAAAATGAGGAGGAACAAGAGACTGCCTCCACGGTATCGGGGGGAGCGACCCCTTCGTATAGGCCGTTTGGGAAGGTCAAGGACCCTAAGGTCTACAAGGGCAAGTCGGCCAGGGAACTCAATGAGTTTATGGCCTCAATCCGCGCTTCCTTCCGGTACCAGCCTAGGATGTTTCCGACCGAGCAATCCAAGGTAGCCTTCGCAGCCCAATACCTTGAGGGCGACCCTATGAAGGAGTGGGACAACCGCTGCGCCTCGCAAGAGGAGGGACTTGAGGACCCCTTAGATATCGCCGGGTTCGAGGAATTCCTCCGCGACCTCCACGTTGACCCAGCCAACAGGCAGCGCATTACAGCCCTTAAGTACAACGTTGCCCACCAACGTAAGGGACAGAGTATCCGCAAGTTCGTCACCTACCTTGAGGAATTAGAGCGCGAAATGGAACCCTACACCGAGTCGCAGAAGACTACCCACCTCTTAACGAAGATCCACCCAGAGATGAGGCAACGACTCCTTGAGGGAGGGTATGCTGAGCGCTCTACCACCCACAGAGAGGGCGTTGTCAATATCCTAGCGATGCTGGAAATGACTAACCGCTGGATCACAGAGAAGACACCTACCCTAGACCAGCTCGGCTCGAGGGAGGGGAGAAGCTCCCCTCGGAACAGCTTCCTAAACAGAAGGGGTAGTTATAGCAGCGGCCGGGGGTCCCGGTCGTCGACCCTAGGAGAGAAAGCTCCCCCTTGGAATAGACGCCGGAACCCAGACCAGCTTGCTGCTAGGGTACAGACCCCTACCCGGAGCAGAGACCCGAGACCAGCCCTAAGCGGGAGCTGCTATAACTGCGGCAAGACAGGGCACTTCGCGAAGGAATGTCCCAGCCAAGGCCAATACAGTGGTCTAGGGGTGAGGAAGCTGGATACCCAGACTCAGAGGAAGGAGTGACTCCCAGTCGGGGCTCCACAACCTACGTCAGGGAAAAGGATGGAAATCGACGTAGAACTGCAGGTAGGGCCGACCTGGCACAAGGCCAAGGCCCTCCTCGACTCAGGATCGGACGCGTCGACGATCCACCCTCTCTTTGCGAAAGACGTAGGCCTTGAGTGCCGGGATAAGGGCCCACCCCGAGCGAGGGCTGTAGACGGCAAGGAGATTGCCATATACGGAGCGGCGACCGTACAGGTCAAGGCTCGGGACCACTTTCGAAGGGAGACGACCGTAGACCAGACGTTCCTTTCCATGGATACCCCTGGTGTGGATGTTATCCTTGGAATGGACTGGATCGTACAGGTCAACCCCCAGATCGATTGGCAGACCCAGATCTGGCGCCACCCCTTCGATATAGCGAAGGCGATAGAGGCGGGTATTGAAGAGCTAGACAAAGGCGATACTGCCTTTGTCCTGGCATTGACCTCAGAAGGAGCGTTGGAACTCCAATGCCCAAGGGAGTACGCTGAATTCGCCGACGTCTTCTCTGAGGAGCGGGCAGAAGACCTACCCGAGCTAGGTAGGAAGACCCACGGTATCGATACCGGCACGCAAGAGCCGCCTTACGGCCCGGTATACAATCTATCTGAGACGGAGTTGGCCACACTCCGGGAATACCTTCAATCAAGCGAAAGGAAGGGTTGGATCCAGAGGAGCGTAAGCCCAGCGGGCGCGCCCATACTGTTTGTACAGAAGAAGGACGGCAGTCTACGCCTCTGCGTGGATTATAGGGGTCTGAATAAGATCACCGTAAAGAATAGGCACCCCTTGCCGCTGATCACAGAGACCTTAGATCGGCTCCAAGGAGCAAAGGTCTTCACAAAGCTGGATATTAGGAACGCCTACCACAGGATCCGGGTCCGCCCAGGCGACGAGTGGAAGACCGCCTTCCGCACTCGTTACGGCCACTTCGAGTACAAAGTGATGCCTTTTGGCTTGGCCAACGCGCCAGCCACGTTCCAGGCCTATATGAATGAGACCCTCGAAGGGCTCGTTGATACGATATGCGTTGTATACCTCGACGATATCCTTATTTATTCCTCTAAAGAGGAGGAACATACCCACCACGTACGGGAGGTCCTAGGTCGCCTACGAGAGGCGAACCTATATGTGAAGCTCTCAAAGTGTGAGTTCAATACCAAACGGGTAGGCTTCCTTGGGTATACCGTCACAACAGAAGGAGTGGCTATGGAAGGCGACCGGGTTGCTGCGATAGCTGAGTGGCCTACACCCAAGACCTACCGAGAGGTCCAGGTGTTCCTCGGCTTCGCCAACTTTTACCGGCGCTTCATAGAGCAGTACTCCTCTGTTGCGGCACCCTTAACTGGCCTTATGAAGGGGGCTAAGGCCGGTAAACAGACTGGGCCTTTTGTGTGGGGAGCGGCGCAGCAGAGCGCGTTCGAGCACCTCAAGGAGGCCTTCACCACAGCTCCCACGTTGGTCCATTTCGATCCAAGCCGTAAGATTAGGCTTGAGACTGACTCCTCCGGCTTCGGGCTGGCAGGGAACCTTTCCCAATACGTGGAAGAAACCCCAGAAGGAAAGGGTGTATGGCACCCAGTTGCGTTCTACAGCAAGAAGCTGGAACCGGCCGAATTGAACTACGAGGTCCACGACCAGGAGCTCCTGGCGATCGTGAGGTCCTTCGAACAGTGGAGGCATTACCTAGAGGGTAGCCAACACCCAATTGAAGTCCTAACGGATCACAATAACCTGAAATACTTTATGGAAACCACCGCCCTCACAAGGAGGCAAGCGCGGTGGGCGCAGGCGTTATCAGCCTATGATTTCCACATATCCTATCGAGCTGGAAAGACAAATCCTGCGGACGGACCGTCAAGGAGACCAGACTATGAGGAAGAGAAGGGTAGCCAGAACGTAATGCTGCCTACCCTTAAGAATAAGCTCCAAAAAGCCATGAAGGCAGGAGAAGCCCCGCAGATCAGGCGGGTGGTGGCTGACCTACAAGAAGTAGGCACCACACTGGGCGAGGACCAGAGTAAGGACACTAAGAGTCCAGGTCTCGTTGTCCCTCGAGTTATGGTAGCAGCTATAGCTCAGGGAGAGAGCGCCTATAGCGCCACGACCGAGCCCTTGGCGGACTTGATCAAAACCCTTCAGGCGGCTGACGAGCTTGCTGTTCACAGGGCCAAGGACGCGGGGTCGTCGCGAGCGAAGGGCTCTTCAGACTGGAGAGTAGACGATGCAGGCATCCTACGCTTCAAGGGAGCGGCCTACGTGCCTCCCAATCAGGCAGTACGTATGGAAATCTTCAAGATTTGCCATGACGACCCCTTAGCTGGGCACTTCGGATACAAGAAGACCCAGGAGCTGATCCGGCGGAAATACTACTGGCCTGGGTTAGACCAGGAAGCCAGGGAGTACGTACGTGGCTGCGATCAGTGCCAGAGGATCAAGCCGGTACGGCATAGACCTTACGGCGAGATGCAAGGCTTAAGAATGCCTACAAAGCCTTTTGAATCCATAAGTATGGACTTCATAACAGATCTGCCGCCCAGTATAGGGACAGATCAATCCAAGGCCTCAGACTCCATCCTTGTGATCGTAGATCGATACACTAAGGTATCCAAATATATACCCTGCAGGAAGACTATTACGGCCACCGAGTTGGCGCGGGTCTTCCTTGAGTATTGGGTCAAAGACTTTGGAATTCCTGCTGAAATAATCACAGATCGGGGCAGCGTATTTACGTGCCACTTCTGGTCGGCCTTCTGTTTCTACCTCAAAGTAAGGCGGAACCTATCAACCGCCTTCCATCCTCAATCTGATGGCCAAACTGAGAGGCAGAACCAGAATATTGAGGCCTACTTGCGCCTACACTGCAATCAGCACCAGGATAATTGGGTGGAGCTCCTCCACTTCGCAGAGCTCACCTACAATAACGCCTTCCACGATTCCATCCAGATGTCGCCAAATCAGGCCCGATACGGTATTAATATCGACCTGCGACAAGGGATCGAGGACGACCCCACGAGGAGGGAGGTGCCAGTCGCAAGAGACCGAGTCCAGCAGATCCTTGACTTACGAAAGGAGCTCGAAGAAGCTTGGCAGAAGTCGAAGGAAGCCCAAGTCCGAGGCTATAACAAGCTCCACAAGCCAATGCAGTATATGGTTGGCGAGCGAGTGTGGCTTTCGGCCAAGAATATCAGAACCACCCAGCCTAGCAGGAAGTTAGGGCACCGGTGGCTTGGGCCATACGAGATCCTCCAAAGAATAGGTAAACAAGCGTACAGATTGGAGCTTCCCCCAAGGTATAAGGCGATCCACGATGTATTCCACGTCTCCTTACTCGAGAGGTACTGGAAGAATATTGAGGCTGAAGGGGTAGAACCTCCACCTGAGCCAGAGCTTGTGGAAGGAGAAGAAGAGTACAAGGTAGAAGCGGTCCTAGACCACAGGACCGTACGAAAGGGCAGGGGAACTCGAGAAGAGTACCTGATTCGTTGGGCAGGCTATACAGCAGCCGACGACCAGTGGGTCCCAAAGCTCGACGTAGGGCTACCCTTGATTAAGGCGTATCACAAAGAACAATCACAGAAGGAACGAGCGCAGAAGGCAATATAGTGTATTGTCCTAACTATAGGGAAAAAACAACGCATCAAGCTTCCGAAGAAGAAAGGCTCGCAGCCCTAGAAGAAGACCTAGACCTAGAGGGGAACTCCGACCTAGACTCGGAAGGAACCCGCGCGTCAGGTGAAGGAGCGGCGACGGGAGCAGGGCGCGGATTGTAGAGCCACCGATCTGGACGCACAAACAAACGTTCAAGAAGGGCACGGTCGAGCTCCGCAGCAGTAGGCAGGACAACAGGTCCCACAGACAAGGGCGCAGAGGGCAGGACAGGCCTCACTCGAGCTACTCAGATGGTCAGCAAAACGTCCAGGAGGGATGGGAATCACAAACCTACGACAAACTTCAAGGCGGCGACGTGGGCGTCGAGGCCAACCTAGTAGGCGTCTAGAGCCGCATCAGTAGCGGCGTGGAACGCTGCAGCGGCAGCCTTGAGAGCCTTGGTCTTGGTCTGATCCAACTCAGCAAGGGTTTCAGCGTGGTGAAGAAGGGCCTGGCGCGGATCGTCGAGGTTGCAGACGATAAGGCCCCCAGCAACGGGCGTAGCAGCCTTCTTGTCCTTGCTCTTGGGAGTACGAGGCTCCTTGCCCTTGAG
>JADMIM010000230.1 GCA_015478585.1 Thermaceae bacterium
ATGTTACTGAACGAGGTGATAGTGCAGAGGCGAGCCTGAGCTCGATGGCGCGAGGGTGGCGAAGCCACCCTCTGGCGCCCTGTAGGTTTCACCCACAAATAACATAAGGGTGCATCGCAGCTGCCTCCAGCTGCCTCTGTGCAGCAACCTAAAACATGTGCTGCACAGAACTCTGTTCTACCTCTGAAATCCTGCTGGCCGCCCGCCCGTCTCGATGAGCCAATACTTGGGTGCGTACGCACACAAGTATTGGTTTGTTGCTCTGCAACAAACTTGGGCGCCACGTACGTGGCTGCCCAAGCTGGGCCTGATGAGGGGCTGCGCCTCATGTTCCGGGTGCACCCATGGCACCACTGACACAGCTTGCTGGTGCGGAATTCGTCGACCAGCCGCACCGTGCACCGCTTGCTCAGCTCCCTCCTCAGCCCGAGCACAGGGGGCGAAGGCACCCTCTAGGCGCCCTGAAAACTTGGGCACCAGGCTTTGCCTGGTTGCCCAAGCCGGATGCTTTGGGGTGGCAGAGCCAAAACCAACTTGGTCGGCAAAGCCGACCTAAGTTGCCAAATTAGGGCGTTAGGGGTAATAACATATATGTGAATACTGTTATATACACGGATGTCCACAACTTACAGCTTCGCAAAGACCGTTGAGAAGTTGTACGCGCTGCAGGCACTTCTCGACACGTCCTTTCCCGTGCCGACCAGCCTTAACGCCAGTGGGAACGAGTTGGATGTCGTCGCGTCCCAGCCCCTCACAAGCAGCCAAGCCGCGCAGCTGGCCACGTTGGTGAACAACTACACAGACCCAGCGGTGTTTCTCCAGCTGAACACCACACAGACTATGCCGAGTACATCTGCGTCGACGAGCAGCGCACAGGCAACCCCTGTGATGACCTTCATTTTCACCAACCAGAACTCAATCGAGACGGTACTCGATGGAATAAAGACGGTCATTCAGGTGAGCTCTACGATCCCAGAAAGCATCACAGGGTCCGTGCAGGCCACAGTCGCAATCCATGACATCACACGCAATCTACAGGTGGCCACACAGACCGTTGACGTGACCAGCATCATCACCAATTGGCAACAGACTGCACAGACGGGCCC
>JADMIM010000012.1 GCA_015478585.1 Thermaceae bacterium
GCCGTAGGCCATACGGGCTCTGCCCGTAACCTGGATGAGGGTGGCAAAATATCCTTCCCGGCAACCTCATCATGGAGCGACTTAGAGCTTCAATCCCCCTACCCCCAAGGGGGGTTAAAAAACCTCGCCAAGGTTATGATCCGAAGCCGGGTCGGTGCTGGATGGGGGATTTTATCGCGGTTTCCGCTATTTTGGCCGCTACTCATGGCGGCCAAAAATGAGCCGAGTACGGTCTTTCTAGCGGAGTAGACGGCCGTTTTCTTTCTGAAAACCGCTCTAGAGTGGCTTTAGAAAGGATGTTGGGGTATGGCTCGAGAAGGGTTGAGGCAAAGGCAACTTGTGAACTGCCCACGTCAAATCCCGTACCGAACAGCCTCGAGCTGGATTCAGGTCATGCAGTTTCTTGATCTATCACGATTTTCTGTATTTTTACCGCCTTCATAAAGTTGTGCCAAATACTTTGGCGGAGGGAGAGGGATTCGAACCCCCGGTAGGCTCACGTCTACAACGGTTTTCAAGACCGCCGCCTTAAACCACTCGGCCATCCCTCCGCGTGGGGCGATTTATCACTATGGGGTGGGGCTTTGCGATTGTCAAGCAGCCCCAATTGGCTGAGGGCCGGAGGTCAAGGGCAAACCCCTGTAGGCTTTACCGCGCTCCACGCACCTGCCGCACCAGAATTGCTCCGAGGGCGAAGCACACTGCCGCCGCCAAAAAAATTAAAGTGTAGCCCGACCCGCCGCTTCGCTCGCCTAAACCGCCCAGCCAGGCTCCTAAGCCCCCCGCCAGCACTTGTGGGAGGATGCTCGAGGTCTGCCAGATTCCCATGTCGGTGGCATGGCCCTGTGGGTCGGGCAACACGTCGGAAATGAGCGCCCAGTCCACCGACAAATAGCTGCCAAATAGTCCCCCGAACAAAAGCGCGAGTAGCGTCAGCCAGGTAAAGTTGGGAATCAAGAACAGCAGCATCAAAACAGCCAATCCGCCCCCGGCCACATAGATTAGGGGCTTACGGCCCCGATGGTCGGATAAGTGCCCTGCCGGAACTGCCGCGACCACCGTGCCCAGGGCAATCAGCAAGCCCAGCAGGGTTGTGGCCTGAGCAGGCTCGTTGGTGTAGACACTGCCAAAAAAGCTAAAGTTTTTGACCACGTCGCTCAAGTAATACAGCAAATAGGCCAGCACCACGTACTGCCCGAGCATCACCAGAAACCGTGTGAACCATACCCAGCGAAAATCGGCATTGCGCCAGGGAGCAATCAGGCTTGACAACGGCCCGTGTGGACGGGGTTTGAGTCCGGGAACCTCACGGATAAAGGCCACGATCAAGAAAGCCGCCAGCAGATTGACCAGAGCTACCAATAAAAACTGACCCTCGAGGCTCAGCGGCAGCAAGACCACCGCTCCAGCGATCACCGACCCCGCAACCTGTAGCGTTCCTAGCCATCCCGAAGCCACCCCACGCCTGCGCCGGGCCACCAAATCGGGCACCAGCGAGGAATAAGGCCCCGTAACTGCATCGTCAGAAAACTGTAAAACAAGGTAGGCAATTACCAGTTGCCCATAGCTCGGGGCAAAAGCCATCCATACCAGCGAAAGCGCAGTTAAGACCGCACCAAAAGCCACAAAAGGCATTCGGCGACCCACCCTGTCTGACCAGAAGCCAAATAGCGGTGGGCCTATAACGGCAATAAATGCGCTCATCACCAAGAGAAAGCCCAACCTCGAGGCCCGCTCTGGCTCTGGGCTGAGTTGGGCTAGCTTGGTAGGGAGCAATACCAGCAGCACCAGAAACCACTTGAAGCTGCTGGCGAACCAGTAGGAGGAAAGCACCAAGTACCAGGGGCTGCTCTGGGTACGCATTTGTTGTCTAGTATACGAGCCTGGGCCTTCAGGGCGCACGTTGACAGCCCCAGAACCCTGTGCTACCCTACAGAACGCCTGTGGCAAACACAGGTAAAACCTGATGGGCGCGTAGCTCAGTTGGATAGAGCGACTGACTACGGATCAGTAGGCCGTGGGTTCGAATCCTGCCGCGCCCGCCAAGAAAGCAAGGTCTCAGACGTAAAAATGGCCCCTCCAAGGAGGGGCCATTTTTACTGTGAAGCGGATTGACAGCAATTGGACAGCAAAGCCGGAACTTCAGGCAGCGGACTGGTCGAGTGAACCAATCAGGCGAATCATATTGAACATCGTGGAGGTCGGATGGCTCCGCAGGCACTCTTGCCGCAGCGGCTCGAGGGCAATCCCTATTCGATGAGTAGCGCCGACAGGCTCATATTGCTTTGGATACGGTCGTGTGTGAGTAGATGGTAGCTCCAAGGTTTGCCACCATGCGCCTGGGCGTGCCTCGAGGCGTGTTCGCACCACTGCCGTGCCACCCTCGCCTTCTCGAGCACCTCTGGGCTGTCTCGCTCGTCGGCGGCCTTGACCTCGAGCATCACGATCCGGTCAGCCAGTTCGGCCACAAAATCGGGTTGGTATTCCTGGGGTTCCTGGCCTATGCGGTACTCCATCTGGAGCTGACCACGGGCTGGTCGAAACCACTTCTCGGAGCCTTGCTCGAGGATGCCTGCCAGAATGCGCTCTTGGTTGGACTGAAACTTGGTGATGGGGTAGAGGCAGCGCCTAAAATGCCCATAAACATAGCGCCCGATATCGGCCCCGCCAGGTGGGGGAACGTGGACGTTTAGGATAGTGCTGCTGGTAGGAGCAGTGTAGGCGCTTGGCCTAAGCTCGACAAAGCCATGACTGACCCTGGTCTCATACTCGGTGGGTTCTTGGTAGCGGTGGCGCTGCATTTGAACGTAGATGAAGGCGGCGAGCTTACTCCGATAGACCTGAAAAATCTGCTCGATCTCCTTCTCCGATTTGCCCAAGCTGTCGGAGAAGTGCCGCACCATCTGACTTGCCAGGTCGTAGAGCAGGTCAGCTTGGGTAAAGTAATCCACCTCGGGCTCGTCCATCAGCGAGAAGACCAAGTGATCCTCGAGGCGCTTTTCAGGGATGCCCGCCAGTTGGAAGCCGATGATGGTCTGCTCGTTGCTGCTCAGGCTCTGCGAAAGTAATTCGGCGGTGGGCTTCGCCCAATGATTCTCCAACCCAGCCAAGCTAAGCACGAAGGGGGTAAAGCCGCGCTTCACCTCGCCCACCGGCAGGGTCATAATGCGGGGGATACTGATGGTGCGAGCCACCATGATCTCGGCAGTTTTGGCGACTACGGCGGCTACGGTGCTGGCTTCGGAGCTAGAGGGGGCTTGGGGGAACTCGAGCGGGGTCTGGGCGGGCGCAATGCGGCGCTGGACTTCTTCGACGATGCGCTTTTGGGTTTCTGGCTCGAGCAACTGCTGGGTGGTCACAGCCTTGTCACCCGACTGCTTGCCGATACTCTGCATGACACGGTAGGTCTCGCGGGCGATGCGCTGCTCGAGGTCGCCCATGAAGATTGGGGCGGTGGGGGCAGTCTGGTTGCCGTCCTCAGCTGGTTGTGCGACAGGTTGGGTAATGCCCAAAAGGGCGGTGATGTCGGGCTGGGCCTGAACGGTACGGAGGGAGTCGGGGGTGTTTTCGTCCTCGAGGATAACTGTTTGCAGCCGAATCAGGCTGTCGGGGCGGTTGGCCTCGTCCACAATCTCCTGGAACTTGTCGTGGGCCACGATGTTGAGGCGGTCTACGGCGGTTACACCCGTCCGCTTACCGTAGGGTAGTCGCAGCCCACGCCCGATGCTCTGCTCAATGAGGATGCGGGCGCTGGCGGCCCGCAGGGGGATGATGGTGTAGAGGTTGGTCACGTCCCAGCCCTCTTTGAGCATGTTGACATGAATCACGATTTCGGTGGGTTCGGCGGGGTCTTCGACCTTGAGCAACCGCTCGATCATCAATTCCTCGGATTGGGAGGAGTCCACCTGAATTACCTTGTCGGCATAGCGGCCCTCGAAAAACTCGGTGGAGGCGATGCACTCACGCAGGGCCGAGGCATGGGTGGTGTCGCGGGCAATCACCAGCACAAAGGGCTTGACCATAGGCTGCTCGGTGTTTTGGGCGTAGGTTTGCAGTTCGGCTTTGACCGTCTGGTGCAGGTAGATGCCGTCCTCGAGCTTCATCCGCTCGATTTCGTCGGCGTTCAGCAAACTGGGGTTGAAGTTGCGCCGCGTCACCACGGCGGGCTCCTTCACGAAGCCGTCAGCGATGGCCCGGCCCAGCGGGTAGTCCACCAGGACGTTTTGGAAGGCAGTCGCGCCGCGTGCGGTCTCGACAAAAGGCGTGGCGGTGAGTTCCAAACCAAGGGCGGGGCGCAGTTCGTTGATGGCCCGCACCCCCGCGCTGGCGCGGTAGCGGTGGGACTCGTCCATCAGCAGCACCAGATCGGGCAGGGTGGAGAGGTACTGGAAGTAGCCGTCGCCCAGCACTTCTTGGAAGCGCTTGATGCGGGGCTCCTTGCCGCCGCGCACCTCGGAGTTGATCTTGGAGATGTTGAAGATGTTGATGCGAATCCGCCCGAACAGCCCAGGGCTGGCCCAGTCGGTTTGGGCGTAGTTTTCGCCGTTGATAAGCATCGGCGGGTATTGCACAAACTCCCCCATACCTTTGAACACATACTTAGGCTTGCCCGGTGTGAAGTCGCCCATCAGCTTGTTGTAAATGGTGAGGTTGGGGGCCAGCACAAAGAAGTTGTTCACCCCGTAAACCTTGTGCAAGTAGGCGATGAAAGCCCCCATCAGGCGAGTTTTGCCCACCCCGGTGGCGAGGGCAAAGCACAGCGAGACAAACTCCCGCTCGAAGTCTTGCACGGTGGGGAAGGCGGCCCGAATGACCCCGAGCGAATCTGCCACCCGGCGGCTGCCCTTGGCGGCCACAAAGTTCTCGAAGCCGATTAAGTTCAGCACCCCGTGTAGGGCCTCGAGCGAATCGCGCTGGGGCTTGCGCAGGCTGAGGCGGTTGGCAATTTCGTTGACTTCGCGGTGCAT
Source organism: Thermaceae bacterium (assembly GCA_015478585.1). Classification (GTDB taxonomy): domain Bacteria; phylum Deinococcota; class Deinococci; order Deinococcales; family Thermaceae; genus Meiothermus. The sequence continues at coordinate 4,968 of JADMIM010000012.1, forward strand.
CAAGAACCGCCCTCTTTCCGCGAATCTGCCCTCCGCAATTCACCGAACAAAACCGTTGTCATGTCGAGCGCAACGGAGTGGAGCGAGACATCCCCTGACCCCGTGGCCCCCGCCCGGCTATGCGGGTAGGGTGACGGTCTGTTTGTGCCGAGGTTCGGGCTGGTTGCAACACGGAGTGGGCGACCCTGGCGCTGTGAGGAGATCCTTCGACTCCGCTGCGCTCCACTCAGGATGACAACGCTATAGTTTTTTGGCTTTTGGGGGCTTTGGGGCGCGTTCATCCGCTGCCCTCGAGGTCAAACAGGCTATCCATGCCCCGGTCTTTTGGGGGCTTTGGCGGCTTGGCGGATAGCACCAGTGCAGCCTGCTCGGCGGGGCTAGGGGCTTTGGGCAGGTTTTCAACCTTGAGGCTATAGTCATCCTTGCCCCACTCGCACTTGTTGAGCACGGCCTGGGGAATCTTTTTGATGGTCAGGTTGGGGAACATGGCGGGGTCGGCGGAGTAAGCGCTGCATATAATCAGCAGGCTGCGCTCGGCCCCCACTTCGTCGGAGACGGACTGGAGTTGCTCGAGCGTAAGGTGCTGGGTAGTGGCATAAAAAAAGTCGCGCTCGGTGGAGTAGCCCTGCATCCAATACTCGGTATCGGAGGGCGAGTAGGTGAAACCCTCGAGCTTGCATAGCGCCTCGGAAAGCATGGCCGCGTTGTAGGCCGGGTTGATAACCCAGTTCTCCCACTTATCCCGCGCCAGCAGGCTTGGGGCCAGCTTATAAAATCTGAACCCACCTCCGCCCTTCCACCCCACCCCCTCGGAGATACCCCCTTGGTCGGAGCCATCAATCACCTTGCGCAAACGCGGGACAATATGGGTATAGGCGGTCTGCTGCAACTCCACCATCACCCACCGCCGCCCCATCTTGTGCGCCACCGCCCCAGTAGTGCCAGAACCCGCGAAAGAATCGAGCACAAGGTCGCCGGGGTTGGTTGCGATGTGGATGATGCGCTCGAGTAGGCGTTCTGGCTTTGGTGTAGCGAAAGGATTATCTGGATTAAAGATGGTAACTTCTTTCTTAGCTTCCTGAGTGTTTCCGACCTCCTCATGAAGCCACACGGTGACAGGCACAGTTCCTGGTCGCAGCTCCCCAACGAATTTCTTTAACCTTGGAACTGGATTTGTTCCATCTTTACCCCACCAAACCAAGTTCTCTCGAACGTTTTGTTCATGGCGTTCTTTTGAGTAAGACCAAACTCTAGCTCGGCTGGGCCAAATTTCCTCACCCGTATTGGGCTGAATAATCGCATAGTATAGACTGGGTCTTTCAGAAGCGCTTTTATTTGAGGAATAATCTGCTGAAATCCACGCACCTCGGGGATCATTATCTGGATTCTTAAAGTTCTTGTCTTGTTTTTTGCTTCTACTTAACAGGTTCGGGCGCCATATGGCCTTATCCTTAGCATAAATAAGAATGTGATCATGATTGTCACTAAGCCACTTTGAATCGTTTGCTGGGGAGAATTTCTTTTGCCAAATGGCGTTCACGACGAAATTGGGCCTACCGAAAACCTCATCCATCAAAACTTTCAGATAATGCACTTCATTGTCATCAAGGGTTATCCAAATACTCCCGTCTTCCGAAAGCATCGTTCGCAATATCTCGAGCCTGTCCCGCATCATGCTTAGCCACAGCGAATGCTCTAGCCCGTCGTCGTAGTGCTCAAAAGCACTCCCGGTGTTGTAGGGCGGGTCTATGAAAATGCACTTGACCTTGCCTGCAAGCTCTTGCTCTAATGCCTTTAGGGCCAATAGATTGTCGCCAAAAATCAGTCGGTTGTCGAAGAGGTCGCCCTCGCTTACGCGGTGGGGGGCTAGGTAGCTTTGCTCGGGGTCTTCGAGCAAAATGCGCGGCTCGAGGCGGGGGCGCACATCCTTGCCAACCCAGGTTAGCTCGAGTTTTTGTTTGCTCATACCTCTATCTCCGTCATCGGCTAAATCATACCAAGCCCATAGGCCAACGCGAAAAACCGCTGTCATTCTGAGGAGCCGCCGTTTGGCGACGAAGAATCTCCTCACTGCACCAGGTCGCCAAGCCATGCGGGCAATCCCACGATCACCTTACCCGCATGAAGGGCTGGGGCCGCCTGCTGTGAGGGGATGCTTCACTGCGCTGCGCTACGTTCAGCATGACAACGGTCTGTCATTCTGAGGAGCCGCCGTTTGGCGACGAAGAACCCCCTCACTGCATCAGGTCGCCAAGCCATGCGGGCAATCCCACGGTCACCTGACCCGCATGAAGGGCTGGGGCCGCCTGCTGTGAGGGGATGCTTCACTGCGCTGCGCTACGTTCAGCATGACAACGCTTTTTTCCATCAAGCGCGGTCTATCCAGCTAGAATCTCCTCACCCAAGTCCTTCCAGGTGGGATTGAAACTGCTCACCAAAGCCCACTTCTTGGCCCTCGTCCAGCCTTTGATCCGCTTTTCGCGCTCGATGGCCGCCGTCACATCATTGGTGGATTCGTAGTAAACCAACTGGGTCAGGTTGTAGCGCCTGGTAAAGCCCTCGAGCAGCTTCTCGCGGTGCTCGTAGACGCGGCGCTGCAAATTGTTGGTCATGCCTACGTAGAGACTGCGCCCACCGCCAGTCATGATGTATACCCAGTAGGTCTTCAAATACACCCCAATTTTGCAAGCACCACTTGCAATATATTCGGTCTAAATCATACCGTCTGGCCTCAAGTCTCCTCCGAGACCAAGCTCAGGCCCTCGAGGAAATCGAAGTCGCGGCGGTTGTGGGTCACCAAGGGGATGTCCAAGGCTTTGGCGGTGGCAGCAATCCAAAGATCGGCGGGCTGCATGGGGCGGCCCTTGCGCTCGCACTCTATCCGCAACTCGGCCCAAGCTGTACATATCGAGTCGTCGGGGAACAAAACTGCATGACTCGACAGTAGACGCTCGAGGCGGGCGCGGCGCTCCTGGCCCCAGCCCGACCTGAGCGCCCCGAAGCGCATCTCGGCCACGGTTTGGGCGGCGATGCACAGCACCTGGCCCTCGAGGCGCGGCTCGTATAGCGCCCAAAAGGTGTGGTCGTTGTGTTTGTAGCTGAGAATATTGGTGTCGAGCAACAGCGAACTCATACCAACTTCCGACGTGTGGTTTTGGGGACTGAGACAGCAGTCTTGGGGCTTTCGGGCCCGTCGAACAGCTCGAGCAGTCGCCTATCCCGCTCGGCGCTTAGTTCCATGTCGGCCTTACGGGCTTCCGCCAGGACTTGTAGGAATGCCTCGTTCTCAGCCTGCTCCTCGGGAGTCCAGGCGGGCCACTCCTTGCGCCACTCCTTGGAGCTAAAGGGCTTGGCACCTTTGAGCAATTGCTCGAGGCGCTCTTGTTTGCTGGACTGGGGCCGCTCGAAGACCTCGTTGTAGGTCACGGGTCGGCCCAGCAGCTTTTCTAGGCCCGCCATCAGTTTGTCGAGGGTCTGTAGCTCGATGGCCTTGGTCTTGTTGTTCACGATGTTGTACACGGTGGTTTTGGATAGACCACTGGCCTCGGCCAACGCCAGGGGGTTGGTGCGGTGCTGGCGCAGGAGGGGCTCGAGTTTAAAGTGGGTGTTTACCACTGGTCAATTTTACCAGAGGTCTAGGAAGGTTGTCCAGTTGTTCAGCGCAGCTGTTGCAAACTTTTCTCGAGATCACCCAAGACCACGACAACATACCGCCAAGACTTACCCATTTGCACAGTGGCGTGATGACACCATTCACGAATCGCAGCTTGACGGAGTGTGTTTGGTCTGATTTCGGGCCGGGACATAAGGTCAATCAAATAGATGGCTTCGGCAAACTCAGCTACAAAGTCGGGCTGATGCTGCTCTTCAGATGTTTCCGAAGGATAGATGGCAAACTGTCCCCGCACAGGCCGAAACCAGCCGATTGCCCCCAGCTCAAGTGACCGCACCACCTCGAGGTCGCTCCCGCCCAGCACCTGAACCGGGTAGAGGCACCGCTCGAAACCGCCAAACTCGAGCCACACATCTGCTTCGCCCGAAGAGTGGGCATGAAATTCGATGGGAGAACCGCCTGTTCGCCGCAGGCCAGACCGCAGGGGTTCCGCGCCATCCGCAGCCTTTACCTCGAAATGCAACTTGACTCCGTTGTACTCGAGTATTTGGTCATAGATGAAGTGGGCCAAATCGTGACCAAAGCGCTCCACGGTTGATTGAAGTAGTGGTTGGGGGATTGTTTGGCTCAGAGTCTGGACGGCTTGCGTACATAGCCTTCCAAGGCTGTCATGATGTAGCTCGGGGTCTATCCCCTCGAGTTCAATCAGCCAGTACAACAAATGATTCTCGAGCCGAGGGTCTTGCAAGCACGCAGTTCGCGCTACCGCTTTGATGGAGCCGATGTAAAACTCCTCCGTCTCAGGCTCAAAGGTCAGCACAGACAGGTCGAGTGTGGCGGGAAGCTCGAGGGTGGGGCGTATGGACGTCACGCTCACACGGGGGATGGGGAGGCTGTTGAGGGGTGCAACCGCTCTGCTCGAGAACCTGGGCGCGGGCGGCATGAGGTAGTGCTGATCGCTGAGGCCATAAAAACCCTCACCCAACCCGAGGAATTCCGGCTCCCGACCCAGTAGCGCGATTAGGGTTTCGGGCCGCACGGGTCGTGCTAGCCGCTCGTAAACCTCGCGGTGGTGCAGGGGCTTTCTGGCCCTCGAGAGGATATCCAGCACCGCCTCCTTGGTGTCAGCAAAGCCGTCCCCGAGGCTATCGAGCCGCCAGACTCCGTTCAGCCCTGCATTCTGGAACTGCGACTCATCTCGAGCCAGTGCGGCCGCAATGTTCCGGTCGGTCATTTTGCTGTACTCCTCGGGGTTAAGCCAGCCTAGTAGCTTCGCCATCTGGCTGAAGTGCCACTCATAAACTCCACTTTTGGCAAGCTCAATTGCTATTGCTTGCATCCACTCCAGAAGAGTCCATTTGTAGCTGCCGACCAAGCCCCCCCGAGTAACAAATAGTCCATCCATCGCCGAACACGTGTGAATCAGTTCGTAGGCGTTAAGTGTTGTTAAGGGTTCAGCTTCCTCCAAAGTGTAGAACCGGGGCTGTTCCCGAATCTGGATAGTTAGCGTATTGGTCTTCAAGTGGGGTCTCAAAATAGCCCAACAACCTGTTTTGAGCTCCACTAATTCACAGCCGTAGGTTCTGGCGACAAACGAGTACGGCCAGCTTGTCTTGCCACCCCCTGCCAACCGAAAGACCCATACACTACGCTCTGCAACCTCTCGAAAGTCGTCCCAAGCGGCCTTGCGAAGCTCTCGCCCGAGTTTATCTTGATTTATCTTTTTCTCGATTTGTCGTATCCGTTCCCGCGTTACCCCGAGCTTTTGACCCACTTCCTCAAGAGTCCGAACCCTACCGTCATAAAGACCCGATCGAAGTTTGAATACCTCCACCAAGCGCTCGTTTAAGTCGCTCAAATACAAGTTTAGTGGCCCCCACAGGTCGGGTGCTAGGGGTGCTTTTAAGGGGCCGCTAAAAACTTGGCATGGACGCAAATAATCGAACCATTCAGATGGAACAGGCAAACTGCGATACCTGCCAAGTTTTGACTTACCCCGAGGAATAATCTGTACGTTTTCGGGTTCCACCTTTCCTCCCCATCAAATAACTTTCCAACGAATCGTGAAAATCCCCTCGAGGCTTTGCTGTTGCTGTAACTGCCCCTCGAGTTCTTCGATTAGGTTTCCACGCATTTGGTCGATTTCATCCTGGGCATCAAACAAACTGCGGCGCTTGGTATTGCGGGTGGCCTCGAGGGCCTTGATCTGCTTCTGGCCCTCGAGTTTCTCTTGCAAACTATTGGCGAGGCTGGCAGCGCGGCGGGCTTCTTTGATTTGCCGATCAATCTCTTTGATCTCGCGCTCGAGGCCCACCTTCATGTCGTCGGCCCAGGAGTCCAGCCGATTGGCCTCGCGCTCAAAAAAATCTGCATTCCGTTGATTGATGTCTGTCTGCACCACCTCACGGCGGGCCTGGGTAATCGTCTCAATCGTCTGTGGCACAGGCCCCGCAGCATCCCCTGCCACCCTGGCAGGTAGCTTGAACAGGTCTTGAGGGGTACCCTCGAGCATGACCTCCCCGCTGTCACACACCCCAACAGCCAGCAAGTAGTCCTCGGTCTGATGCAGGGCGGTCACGCTGAATTTGCTCAAACGCAGCCAGCCCGACTGGCCCCGCAGATTCTCCAAGACAGTGATTTTGGAGCCGTAAGCGGCATAGTCAAACTCCAGCTCGGCCACGCCTAGGGGGCGCTCCTTAGCCTGTCGAATAAGGTACTGGGCTAAGTCGTCGGACAGTCGGTAATAGTGGGTCTCGGGGTTGTGGCGGGGCAGTTCATAGCGCCCCAGCGGAACCTCGAGGGGGGTCGGGTTGATGAATAGGTCGAACCCCCGCTCGTCGAAGTGGGCTGCTGCCCCCAACTCGGCCTTGGTGAAGTCCAGCAACAGGCGCTCGAAGCGGTTCAGGATGTCCCGGCTCTGCGCCTCGCTGTCCTTGAGACGCTGGTTCACCTCCTCGTCAAAGTTCTCCAGCAACTTCTTGCGAGTCAGGCTCATGGAGTCCTGTATTTCTAGGCTCAGTTCCTGCTGGAGTGCATCAAAGGCGGCCTGAATCTGGTCAGGGGTGCGGCAGCGTTGGTAGATGTCAGCGATGCGCCGCTCAAAATCCACGCCCGATTCGATGGCCCCAAGCACATCATCCGACGAGCCGAAAACCCCATCGAAGAGTTTGAACTTGTGCTCGAGCAATTCGAACACCCTCTGATCGGCCTGGTTGGCACGGTTGACGAAGTTCACCACCACCACATCGTGCTTCTGGCCATAGCGGTGGCAGCGCCCAATCCGCTGCTCGATGCGTTGGGGGTTCCAGGGTAGGTCGTAGTTGATGACCAAGGAGCAGAATTGCAGGTTGATACCCTCCGACCCCGCCTCCGTGGCGATCATGATCTCGGCCCGCTCTCGGAACTCGTCCACCAGAGCGCTCCGCATGTCGGCCGGGGAGTCCGTAACCTGGTCGGTTCCCTTGTGCCGCTGCTTCCACGCCTTGAGGATGCGCTTGGAGGCGGGGTCGGAGTTGCTGCCGTTGAACAAAACCATCTTGCCCCCGTAGAGCGGCTCGAGCAGTTGCTGCAAGTAGGCTTGGGTGCGGCGCGACTCGGTGAAGATGATGGCCTTGCGCTCGGCCCCTAGCCCCTCGGCGGCCGCGAAAGCCCGCTCTAGCGCGGTCAACAGGGCTTGCCCCTTGGCATTGTCGGTAATGCTCGAGGCCAGCCCAAAGTAGCGCTCGAGGTCGGCCACCTCTTGGGCGATGGTGGCCTTGTCTTCCTCGCTGAGAGGTCTCTCCTCGTCCTCCCACTCGTCAGCGGTCTCCTCGAGGGACTCGTAATCCTCGGCCAGGGTGTTGCCCAAGTCCCCATTCACCTGCTTCCTGAGCCGCTTGGCGATGTTCTTCAAGGCTCCTGCTACTGCGAAGCTCGAGGAAGCTAGTAGCTTACGCATTACCAAGGTAATCAGGTTGCGCTGGGAGTTGGGCAAGCCGTGTAGATTCTGGCGCTGAAGGTATTCACTGACTAACTCGTACAACTCGGTTTCAGCCGCGCTCGGAGTAAAGTCTTGGGTCAGGGGTTCGCGCCGGGTGTATTTGATATACGGTTGTACTTGTCGACGCAAGGTACGGTGACAAATCGGGCGCAGCCGCTCACGCAGGGCATGGAAGGTTTGGGCATCCTCGAGGTTGGAAAACTGAGCCTTGAAGCTACCCAAATCACCAAAAGTATGGTCATCAATGATGCTGACCAGCCCATACAGCTCTTGCAGGTTGTTTTGCAGCGGAGTGGCGGTCAGCAGAATCTTGGGGGCGTGATCCAGGGCCTGCTTCAGCGTCTGGGCGATCACGTTTGCGGGCTTGTAGACGTTCCGTAGGCGGTGGGCTTCGTCCATCACCACCAAATTCCAGTTTATGCGCCGTATATCGCCCGCCTTGGCCCTGGCGAACTGGTAAGAGCAGATGACAATTTTACTCGAGGCAAAGGGCTCGAAGTTGCCCTTCCGGTTCGCGGCGTTATAGAACTTGCTCTCGAGAATCTCGCAGGGCAGGAAGAACTTCTCGGAAAGCTCCTGGAACCACTGCTTCCGCAGGTTGGCGGGGGTGACGATCAGGATTTGCCGCTTGCGCTCGGCCCACTTCTGGGCTATGACCAGTCCAGCCTCGATGGTCTTGCCCAGACCCACCTCATCCGCCAAAATGGCCCCTTTGGACAGCGGTGAGCGGAAGGCAAACAGGGCCGCGTCTACTTGGTGGGGGTTCAGGTCAACCTGGGCATCTACCAAGGTACTGGCTAGCTTCGCCAGATCGTCTGAGGCAAAGCGCTGGGTGAGTTGCTCGGCGAATAGGCGGCTGTGGAATATGGTCGCAGGATGCATTCCCGCACATACTTTAGCACCGAATCCAGCAGATCCAGGGTTTCGCTCAGGCCAAAATCCGCCATAGGCGGATAACTGCACGGTCTGGTCTGAGTAAGCAAGTACTAGCCCTGCAGGCGCAAAACAGAATGGCGAGCTCAAGGGGCAGAAGCATTAAGCAGTAAGCAACGAGCTTTGATAAGTCAAGACAGAAAAGTTTACCTAAACGTAGAACTACTCCTGCTGCTATTCGGTAACACTAGCACCACTAATATAGTGGCGAATATATCAAGTAGCACCAGTAGCACCGAAAAATCTCAGGAAAAACCGGAAGATACCGATCAGTGCGAGGAAGAAACACTTTGTTTCAACTTTCCCGTGCCCATACAGATAAAAAGAAATAGATACGCGGAAAACCATAGCCGCGGTTTTCGCAAAGGGCCCACACCCTGGTAGGGGTATTTCCCAAACGACCCACCAATCACGGCAGCGAAGCTACCCTATGGAAAACAAACGAAAATAGAGCCCTCTTCATATTGATTTAGCCGACATGCAACCCCAAGAATTGCGTCCGTGATTGACAGTTGGCTCTGCACCCAGAGCCGACTGTCAATGAAGAGTGCGATAAGTGTCACCCCCACAAAAACCTTTAGGGATAATTGATGCTTATTCATGAGGATCGCTCTACAAAAAGCGGCCCCGAAGTTCGGGGGTCGGAACCATACAAACTTCGCGCCTGCCAAAAATGCGGTAACGGTTGCGGGCTACCCAGCGATATATGCTATCCCTGAAGAACTTGGGCAGCCAGCGAAATCTATAAGCAAAGCTCCAGATGCCACCCAGACGGTACAGGATGTGCAAAGCCGCGTCGGACTCGAGCCAAACTCTACTGCCTTCAATTACCACAACACTGTCTGCAAGCGCATTGCAAGCGGGAATCCCGTGTTGAGCAAGTAGTTTTTGCCCAGCCTCCGACTGCTGTGAAGCAAACTGAAATTGTCCGTGGGGGTCATGCTGGATGATAAATTGAACGGTGCTATTGCAGAGGTTGCACACCCCGTCGAAGAGCACCACCGTCTTATCCACGTTTTCAAGATAACCCCGCCTGAGAAACCGCACCGTAAGCCGAAAAACGGTAGACTTCGGGCTATGAATCCACGGCTCGGGGTCAATCCATGCGGACGTTGGCGCTCCTTTTTATGATTCTGGGCGGCGCACAGGCGGCTTCGTTGTGGCTTGGCTTCGATGCTGCTGCACTCCCCGGCTCGAGCCTCGAGGGGCTACAAATGGACTCCGGTAGTGCCCTAAAGGTCACTTTGAGGGCAAATGCGGCCTCGGGAACGCTCGAAACTGCTCCTATCCCAGCTCAGGCTTTCGACACTGCTATCGTTTCTTGGAACGCCGAAACTCCGTCGGGGACTTGGCTCGAGCTTTCCCTGCGGGCCAAGCTTGGCCCAAGCTGGACGCGGTATTATCCACTGGCGGTGTGGTCTTCCGACCCCCAGCAACGATACTCTTTCACGGATAAAGGCGATGCAGAGGGAGGGATTCAGACCGATACCCTGGAGCTGAAAAAGCCTGCCAGTGCTTTGCAAATCCGCGTGGTGCTGCACAGCTCGAGACCTGGTATTAGTCCCCTACTTTCAGGCTTGACGGCAGTAACAAGCGACTCTAAAACCCACGGTCAGACGGGCCTCGAGACATCGGACAAAAAAGCTTGGGGCCTCGAGTTGGAAGTTCCGGTTCATTCCCAGATGATTTACCCAGAGGGTGGTGAAGTGTGGTGCTCGCCTACCAGTGTGACGATGATTTTGGGCTACTGGAGCGCTGGCCTGGGCCACACCCTGGCTGACTCAGTTCCTATCGCCGCCCAGGCCACCTGGGACAGCGTATATGACGGCGCGGGCAACTGGCCCTTCAACACCGCCTATGCTGCCAGCAAAGGTCTACGGGCCTATGTCAGCCGCCTCTCCGGGCTCGCCGAGGCCGAGGGCTATATCGTCAGGGGCATTCCTCTGGTGCTCTCTATTGCCTGGGGGGTGGGTGGGTTGCCAGGGGCGTATATCCCCGAGTCGAACGGGCATCTGGTGGTGTTACGGGGCTTTACCAAGGAAGGCGACCCGGTTATCAACGACCCCGCCGCGCCGGAAGATGCTGGGGTGCGCACGGTTTATCCCAGGGCCGCACTAGAAAAAGCCTGGATTGCCCACTCGGGCGGGGTGGTGTACATCATCGAAGCCCGATAAACAGCGGCTTTTGTAACCCAGCTTGCCTGAGCCCAGGGGCGTGTTGCTATAATATGCAACACGGAAACGTCACGATGAAACTACTCGACAACTATGGTCGGCTCATCAAGGATTTGCGACTTTCGGTCACGCCGCGCTGCAATTTGCACTGTTTGTACTGCCAGCCCCTGGACTGGGAACAGAGTGAGCCGCCCGGCACGATCTCGGTGGAAGAGGTGCGCAATTTCCTCACAGCGATGCGGATGCTGGGCTTGGAAGCGGTGCGTTTTACAGGTGGCGAGCCCCTAGTGCGCAAAGAGTTGGCCCAGATGATCGAGGCGGCCCGCGAGGTCGGCGTTCCCGATATCGCCATTACCACCAACGGAATGCTCTTCAAGCGCAAGGCCAAAGACCTGGTGGCTGCCGGATTGCAGCGGATTAATCTCTCGATGGACTCAGTAACCCCCGAAGTGTTCAGAACCATGACCAGGGGTGGTGAGGTTCGGCGCGTCTGGGAGGCCATCGAGACCGCCTGGGAACTGGGGCTTGAGCCAGTCAAAATCAATGCCGTGATGATTCGTGGCATGAACCAGGGTGAGGTGATTCCCCTGGCCAAGCTGTCGCTGGACAAGCCCTTGCAGGTGCGCTTTCTCGAGTATATGCACCTCGACAACTCCAACCCCGAGGTCTACCAGCAGCGCTTCATCGCCGGGGCCGAGACCAAGGCCCACCTCGAGCGCGAGTTTGGGCCCCTGGAAAAGCTCGAGACCGACCCCAGCGCACCAGCCAGGGTTTACAAGATTCCTGGTAGCCTGGGCACGATTGGCTTTATCAACCCCGTTAGCGAGGCATTTTGCTCGAGCTGCTCGCGCTTGCGCCTGACCTCTGACAAAAAAATCCGGCCCTGCCTGCTGACCGACCTCGAGCTCGATATCAGCGGGGCCTTCGCTGCCGAAAAGCCGGTGGAAGCCCTGGTGGACGCAATTTTGCTGGCCACAGACCGCAAGCCTGCTTTTGGCAACACTCTGCCCAAGCTGCGCGAACGGGTCATGGTGGGTATTGGCGGATAATGCTGGGCGAAACATTTGCCAGGTTATTGCCTACGGTTTTTCATGTAATTGTTTCTTACACTAAATCCATGAATCGGTCTTGGTGTTCGCGCCCGATGTTTTTTTTTGTGCTCCTTCCCGTACTGACCGGTTGCCCTGCCATGTCGCCATTGGCCCAAATTGACCCCACCGGTTCCCTTCAGGTCTGGGCGGTGTCTTCGCTCGAGCGCGTGTGGGCCGACGCGCCTGCTCAGGCCAACCGGCCCATCGAACTATTCGCGGCCAGGGGCGAATACCAGTCTTTTCAAATCGTAGCTTTTGGTTCCAAGGGGGTGCGCGGTCTGAACTTGCAGGTTTCCGATTTGAGCGGGCCAGACGGAGCCACTATCGGCAAAAACAACATTACCCTCTACCGCGAACACTACGTCCCCGTCGAGGTAAATAGCCCCTATAAGGGAGGATCCAACCGCCCTCAGGGTCTGGGGTATTATCCCGATGCCCTCATTCCTTTCCTCAACCCGGCTACCGACAAGCCCATCACCGGCCAAGCAGTGTACGGCTCGGTTCCCATTGACATAGCCCCCGGCCACGATCAGCCCTTCTGGGTGGATGTCCTGGTGCCCCGCAAGGCTAAAGCCGGGCTTTATAAAGGGAAATATAGCGTTAGTGGCAACGGCAGAACTGTAGAGGGGGAGTTTCGTCTGACGGTTTGGAACTTCGAGTTACCCCTCGAGCCCAGCCTGCAATCCTTCGTACCGTTTTGGTTTACCTATACCGCCGCGGCCAAAATTGAACTCCTGCGCAACCGGCTGATGCCAGGGCGCGTAGCTCCTGCCGATGTCAGGCGCTTAAGCGAGTACGGCCTCAACAATATCGAACTGGGCATCGGCAGTGGGGCCAACTATCACACCTGTAAAGCCAGTCCGGCCCCTTCACCGGAGGTATTCAAAGCCGCTAAAGCCGCCCGCAAAACCGACCTGCCGGTTTACGACTTTGCTTTTGATGAGGTAGACGAATGCAATCTGGGCCAAGCCCTGCGCGACTGGGGGCGCAGTATGCACCAAGCGGGAGTGTTGAACCTGGCTACCGTGAGCCCCACTCCCGAGCTGCTCGACGATGGAACCGGCAAACCCGCGGTAGATGTATTCGTGCTGACTCCACAGATGTACGAAAAATCCAAGGCCAACGGGATGATCGAGGCCGCTAAGGCCAAAGGGGCCAGCATTTGGTTTTACACCGCACTCTACCGCGCCGAAATCCCCGATGCCCCGCAGTGGCTGCTGGATTATTCCCCCATGAACTTTCGCATCTCGAGCGGGTTTCTGGCCCAAAGCCTAGGGTTTAATGGAATTCTCTACTGGGCCGCCGACTATGTAGACCGCTCCCGCGGGCAAGACCCCTGGCAAGACCCACGCTACTTCGAGAACAAGACGGTGTTCCAGGGGGATGGCTCCTGGACTTATCCTGGTGACAAGGTAGGGCTGCCAGGCACGGTAGTTCCCTCTATGCGTCTGAAGTGGCTCAGGGACGGGGTGCAAGATTACGAATACATCGAGCTACTGAAAAAAAGCGGTAAATACAGCAAGCTGGCCTGGATGGTGCAACGCTTAGCCCCCGACTTTAGCAACTGGAACCACGACCCGACCGAACTCGAGGCTACCCGGCGCAAGCTGGGCCAGGCTTTGAGCCAGCCTTAGCTATCTCGAGAGGTCGTCCCGGAGATAGCATTCGTGGGAACCGCTCTGAGCAGAGAACCGGGAGATGGGCTCGAGCGGCCTCAGGAACGGCGAAGGGGCAGCCGCAGGGTGCCGGTTTCGACCTCGGGAACCAGGGAAAAACGGCGGCGCAGGGCCTCGAGCCGGTTGAGCTGTTGGAGCAGCACCTGGGCTCCTCGAGGCTCGTTGGCGGGGAGCCGCTCGGGGTGAACCATGTATTCCAGCGTCAGAATCTGCAAACTGGGCAGGTGCAAGAGGGTCTGCTCGAGCAAGGCATAGTCTTCCTCTAAAAGTGACAGATGCCAGTCCTGCAAACCCCTCTGCCCCAGACGTGGCCCGGAGACGTGGGTTTCCAGCACTTTATCCAGAGGAAAACGCCGCAGGTAATCCCAATCGGCTTCCTGGCGATGCCAGGCCGCGACCCTGGCATGAGAAAGATCTAAAAGCAAGTAGGCCGGGCTAACCTCGAGGGCTTCGGTGAAAAACTCGGGGTCGGTGGTGTAGCGCGGGCGGGCTTTCCAGGGAAGCCAGGGGACATTCTCCAGCAGCACTTCCAGGCCGGTCAGCTCCCTTAGCTGCTGGACGTTTTGCCCGATGCGCCCTAATAACTCGGCCCGGCTTAGTTCCCCGTCGCGCTGGGGGTCATACTCGAGATGAGCTGAGATAAAAGGGGTTCCGCTCAAATGGGCCAGTTCTTGCAGTAACCCTGGCTGGGGAATTTCCCGCATGGTGACGGAGTATCCCGGCGGCCCCCAACCGTGCAGCAGCACCGGCAGATAATGCCTGGCCTGGGCCACCTCGAGCCTCGAGGCGGGGCTCAAGGGGCACTTGATATAGTCCAGGGGTAAATCCTCGGTATAAAGCAGTTCGTAAAGCGCAGGAATGCCGTTGGCAGCGAGTTTGAACATGGCAGCTCCAATATGAGTCTTTTGCACATTGTACACAACATACTCAAAGCTGTCGAATATCCCCTCGAAAAGGGACAAGATGACTTTCGCAGGAAGCCTAGAGAGCGCTAGTTGCGTCCAAATCGGTATCGAGGCTTGAAGGACTCGTATCGGTGCAGTCGACCAGGCCCACAGACCCGACCTTCTCGGGGCTGCGGCCTTTCGGATGAGATGTGGCCGGATTAACCTGGCCCCTGGATGAAGTCTTGCAGGGTGCGGGTTTGGTATTGCTCGAGGTGTCGCAGCAGCCCACGGTTCAGCCGCAGCAGCAGGGCTGGCCCTTCGTAGATAAAACCAGTGTAAAGCTGTACCAACACGGCCCCAGCCTTCAGACGCTCGAGCACATCCTCCACACTAAAAATGCCCCCCACCGAGACGATGGGCAAAGGGGTATGTTGGGTGAGGTAGCGCAGCACCTCGAGCGAACGCTCTCGCAGCGGCTTCCCCGAAAGCCCACCGCTTTCATTAACTCTGGTCTTTAGACCCTCGCGCCCCACAGTGGTGTTGGTGGCGATGATTCCCCTTATCGAATATCGCTCGACCAGCTCGAGGATTTCGTCTATTTGTTGCCAGCTCAGGTCGGGAGCGATTTTGAGCAGGAGGGGCTTGTCGTGAGGCTGAGCCTGGGCGAAACCCCTCACGCCAACCACAAGCTCCTCGAGCTTTTCCTTGTCCTGAAGCTGCCGCAGACCCGGTGTGTTGGGCGAGCTTACGTTGAGCACGAAGTAATCGCCATATTCCCACAACTGCTCGAGGCTTTGCAAATAGTCGCGCGGGGCTTCCTCTAGGGGCGTAACTTTAGATTTTCCTAGGTTGATGCCCAGCGGAACTGCCAGCCCGCCTTGCTCCCGCCAGGCCCGCAGCCGCTCGGCAATCTCCGTCGCTCCTTGGTTGTTGAAGCCCATGCGGTTGATGAGGGCCTCATCTTGGGGTAGCCGGAACAGCCGGGGTTTGGGGTTGCCCGACTGGGCAAAAGCGGTCACGCTGCCTATCTCCACGAAGCCAAACCCCAGCGCAGACCAGGTGGGTAGGGCTATAGCATTTTTGTCCAGACCGGCGGCAAGCCCGATGGGATTGGGAAACTTCAGACCAAAAACCTCGGTTTCTAAGCGGGGGTCGCGGATTTGGCAAAAGGTTCCAATCAGTTGAAGCAAAGGCCGATGATGGCCCACGAAGGCTAATGCTGCCATCACCCAGTCGTGAACAGCCTCGGGGTCTTGGCCGAAGAGCAGGGGCTTGACCAGCGAATACACGCTGGTCAGGATAACGCATCTCTGGAACGCTTTGCGAAACAGTTATCTCGAGGCCGTATATAACGAGGCTCTGCCGCCGCAGAGCCTCGTTATGGCCGTGTTTCCTACTATCACCTACAAGACGCAAATGAACAGGCGGCTTTTCTGTTGCAACCCGCTTTAGTAATAGCTGCCCAAATCTACGGTTTCGCTGTATTCCTTGCCTTGACTATCGCTAAAGCGCAATACACCCTGCCCCTCTATTTTGCCGTTATTTACCAGATCCCTGAGGTCAAAAGTGTAGTGAACTACGCCAAGGAAGTGAATCTCGGCCTTGCCACCCTCGATGGTGAACTGGTCACGGAATGGCCCGTCGTAGGTTTTTTGCGCCGGGTAGACCTTACCTCCGACCTCGAGGGTGGCAAGGCTATAGGCGATTAGGTAGCTGGGCTGTTTGTTGGGGTCTGTATTGGCATCGCTGCCCTGGGCTTTGGCTTTATCTTGGTACACCTTGAGGTAATCGGCTAGTTCCTCGTCTACGCTGTAGGTGCTGTGGGTATAAATTGAGAAGGTAATTTTATTTTTTAGCTCTGAGGCAATCTTCTTGGCAGTATCCAGCGGGAAAGGCTTTTGCTGGAAAGCGTAAATAAAGCCGTTGTAACGAACCCGCTCATAGGGAGTAGAAACCACAATGTCATCTACTTCTTGCTCCCCTTTTTGTAGGCGAATCCCATCGTGGAACTGCTTGAATAAGTAGTTGCCCAGAATGTACCCGTTTCTAGGCGTTACCATCTGGATTCCTTCCTGGGCTGCTTTTTGCACGTCCTGATCCGACAGCACAGGCTGGAAGGCCAGCGCCAGGGTAAAGAAGCCGATCCCAAACCCCATCGCGGTTTGCGCTATTTTTGCTGCGACTCCTAGCGGCAAAAAATGAGCTTGGTACGGTCTTTCTAACGGGGTGGACGGTTCTATTCTTTCTGAAAACCGCTCTAAAATGCCAAAACGCATTTGAGCAACCTCCCTTTAGGGTAGCGCAAAAATAGCCAACCGCGCAGCAACTGCGCCCACACCTGTAGCCCCTTTGGAGGAGTTCCCGACAGCGATAGCCATATATTGCTTACCGTTTACCTCGTAGGTGGAGATGCCCCCACCACTGGGCGCATTGTCAATATTGGTTTTGAACAAGACCGCTCCAGTTTTGGCGTTCAGGGCGTACATATTGCCAGCAGTGTCGGAGGTCAAAACCAGCCCGCCTGCGGTTACCGTGACCCCACCTGGAGAACGCGCACCTGGCTCAAAGCGCCATATCTGTTTGCCAGTAGCCGCGTCGTAGGCGGTGGTATATCCCTTAGCCTTGGACACATCGTCGAGTTCCATCGAGCCACCAAAAAATAGCTGCCCTTTGACCAGGCGCACTTCACCCAGCTTTACCACGCCACAGTAGTCAATCGAGTTGACGTAGAGCATCTGAGTAGTGGGGGAGTAAGCCGGGCCGGACCACTGTGAGCCACCGGTGTAGTTGGGGCAGATGCGGGTGCCTTCGGTGGTGGGGGGTTTATCCATGTTCAGGTGAGAAGTGGTTTCTACCTTGTAGAGTTGCTGCTTGGTGCTGTCGTCGTAGGTGAATAGGTACCCCTGTTTGGTAGCAACGCTCATCATCAGGTTGCCATTTAGGGTATAGATGATCGGTGCCGCGGAGGTATCGAAGTCTTTGTTGTCTCCGCTAATCTGTTGGTAGTAGTGGTCGAGTTTGCCGGTCTTGGCATCCAGCACGATTACCGAGTCGGTGTAGAGGTTGGCCCCAGGACGGTAGGCCGAGGCAAAGTCGGGAGCCGGGTTGCCAATGCTGATATAGAGCTTCCCAGTAGCGACATTCAGGGTATAGCTTGTCCACATGGAGCCGCCGCCCGTAGCAGTGGAGTCGGCACTACCCCAAGTGTCCGCTCCGGCTTCACTACCGGTAGGAATGACATTGAAATCCCAGACCTTAGAGCCGTCGCTGACATTAAAGGCGTGCATCTGCCCTTTGATGCCCCAGTCTGCTCCGGCATCCCCCATAAAAATCATGTTGTTCCAAACGATGGGTGCAGAGCTGGTGAAGTAGCCGTTGCTCGAGTCCTGCACTTGTACGTTCCATAGCAGTTTGCCAGTAGCCGCATCCAGTGCGAGCAGGTGGGCATCTCCAGTACCTCGGAAAAGCATCCCATTGTAGATGGCTACATCGCGGTTGGTCGATAGGACTTCAGGGCCGCTAGGCTGGTAATCGTATTCCCATAGCTTGTTACAGTTGGTGGCATCTATGGCGTAGGTCTTATCTTCTTGGGTGATGTAGGCTACCCCTTTGTATACGATAGGGGTGTCCTGAAAGGCCCCTAAATCGTTGGTAGCAAAGGTACAGACCCGCTGGAGTTGGCCTACGTTGGTGGTATTGATTTGCGTCAAGGTGGCGTAGCGGGTTCCGGTATAGCTTTTGTTGTACATCAGCCAGGAATCTCGAGCCATAGCCGAGTTATTTAACTCCGCTTGAGTAGGGCCAGACACTTGTGCCCCTGCCATTGAGGCTATCAGCGACAACCCCAAAATTGCGACTGCCCACTTCAATTTCATAGTCCCCCTTTTACTTTGTGAACTTGAAACTTTTCAAGTCTTCTTGAGCCAAGGACTTATCGCCAACAGCCTTAAACCCGTTCGTATCGAGGACGTAAGCCTCTATCGCCAGATACTGATCTTTGGAAAGACTACCTGGATTGGTCTGAGGCATACTGGTTGACATGATGTAATAAAAGTCATCCAGGGTGTTTCGCCCCCATTTCTTGAGAAACTTGTCTCCAGCCAAGGCTGGCCCGCTCACCCCTTGAAGCTGTGCGCCGTGACACATTACGCACTGGGCGCTATAAGTGGTTTTGCCCAAATCCACTTGAGCCTGGGTATAAGAGAGCTGAGTCTGGGCTAGAACCCCCACCCCTAAAGCGGTTATGCCCAAAAAGAGGGTTCCTATGGCGATAGACCTCCACGTCCACTTTGATGTTCGCTTTATCATTGGTCTTCAAACCTCCACGGGGACATCTCGAGAAAAAGCCGATGGTCTAAGGTGTTTACTGTTCATCTCCTTTCCCCACAAAAGGCAAAAGCCCTTGCGTGTGCCATTATTTGGGGTATCCCCCCACGTAACCCAGTTGCCTCGAGACCACCAGTGCTGCGGCGATAACCTGTGCGCTGTAACTGGGATACAGACTTCTGGGAAAGCGAAACGAAGGGGCTCCGATGCTGATAGCTGCCACGACCTTACCCCCCTGGTCAAAGATGGGGGCTGCCACGGCTCGAGTCTCGGGGTCGAAGTCTTCGTTGCCCACCGCGTATCCACGCTCTCTGGTAGCGGTTAGCTCGGCCTCGAGGCTCTCTCGCTGGGTGACGGTGTGCGGGGTATAGTGCGGCAGAAGCGGTAGCTCATCCAAAATGCGGGCCTGCTCTTCCTCGGGCAAAAAAGCCAGGATGGCCTTAGGTGCGGCACCCGCGTGCAGCGAAATAGCCCGACCAACCATTGAAGACCAGCGCACGGCTTTGTTGCTCTCACGGATATCCAGGCAAACGGCGTAATCGCCTGCTAGAGCAAACAAGGCCACTGTCTCGCGGATGGTGGTGGCCAGACTACTGAGCGGGGCATCCGCCAGTTTGACCAGCGAGGAATCTGAGCTGTTATAGGCTGTCAGCCCCAAGGTATGGATAACCGGGGTCAACACGTAGCGCTGATCTTCCTCGAGGCGCACGAAACCAGCTTCCTCGAGGGTTTTTAGCGAACGATAGGCTTGGCCTTTTTCCATGCGAGCACAAGTAGCGATCTGTGAGAGGGTGAAACGGTGGGGGGGTTCTCCAAAAACCAACAGGATTTGAAGGGTCTTGTATGCAGCCTGGATAACGTATTTAGACATATCCCTAGACTTACACGGAATTGCTCTAAACTAAAACCTTGCGTTTTATCCTGCAAATTTATTTTGTCTGATGATACACTTAGACATATCATGTAATGTATTTCAAATCACACCCGACTCATTTTTGGCTGCGGCTTTGGATAAACCGGATGAGAAATCGGCAATCTACAGCGATTCAGGAGGGGTTTTGAGCGCAAGAATTGCATAGCCATTGCTCCCGATATGAGCTACCTTTGAGCCATGAAGACCACACCTTTCAGCACCGAGGCCGAGCGTTTCCAAGCCTGGCAAGAGCGTGACCTGAGCGCCATTGGAACCTTCTATGTTGGGGTGCGTAGCACCGGGATTTATTGCCGAGTGGGTTGCCCAGCCAGAAGCCCCAAACGCGAGAACATCCGCTTTTTCGACACCCCAGAGGCTGCCGAAGCCGCCGGGTTTCGGGCCTGTAAGCGCTGCCAGCCGAGGGAACTCCCCACCCAGCAGAAAGTGGTCGCTAAGGTGCGGGAACTGCTCGAGACCCGTGAACCCGCCCCGTCCTTGAGTGAGCTTTCGCAAGCCATCGGGATGAGCCGGTATCATCTGCAACGCCTGTTCAAGCGAGAAACCGGCCTGAGCCCCAAACAATATGTTGCGGCCCAGCGCCTCGAGCGCCTCAAGAGCGGCCTGCGGGAGGGCAGGGGTGTCACCCAGGCAATCTATGACGCGGGTTATGGCTCGAGTTCGACCCTATATAGCAATGCCGCTGCCCGGCTGGGGATGAGTCCGGCGGCCTACCGCCGAGGAGGTAGAGGCATGAAGATTCGCTATGCCTTTGCCGATAGCCTGGTGGGAAAGCTACTGATTGGCGTGACCGAGCGGGGTATTTGCTCGATTTTGGTTGGCGATAGCGAGGCCGGGCTCACGGCTCTGCTGCGCGAGGAGTTCGCCCAGGCCGAGCTAGAACGAGGAGCCTTGGCCGAGTATGTGAAGCCAGTACTCGAGGGGTTTTCTGGGCTATCCTGGCAACCCGACCTCCCGCTCGACCTGCGCGGTACGGCTTTTCAACTGCGGGTATGGGAGGTGCTGCGGCGAATTCCGCCGGGCCAGACCCGTACCTACGGTGAAGTAGCCCTGGCCCTGGGCGAGCCCAAGGCGGTTCGTGCGGTAGCACGGGCCTGCGGAGCCAACCCGGTCTCGCTGGTGGTGCCCTGTCACCGGGTGGTCGGCAGCAGTGGAAAGCTGACCGGTTATCGCTGGGGTGTAGAGCGCAAAAAGCGCCTGCTCGAGCAGGAAGCCGGGCATCCAGTGGAACCAGCGGTTTAAACACAGCTACATTTGATACCCAACCCGGCACCATGAATCAATGACCGAGGTCTTGGAGGTTTGCCCATGACATCTAAACAATTCACCGCTTTGCTGGTTCTCTCGGCTCTCTGGGGTGGCTCGTTTCTCTTCATCCGGGTTGCTGCACCCGCGCTGGGGCCGGTAATGCTGGTCGAACTGCGCGTCCTGATCGCGGGAATCGCCCTCTTGATTTATGCGTCCCTGTCGCGCCATTTGCCGGAACTACGTTCGCGTTGGAAAACCTTTCTGGTCATCGGCCTGTTCAACTCGGCGGTTCCCTTTTTCCTTATCTCTACCGCCGAACTGCATCTCACGGCTTCATTGGCAGCGACCCTCAATGCCGCGACCCCGCTGTTTGGTGCGCTGGTAGCGGCTTTCTGGCTCGGGGAGACCATCACCCCGCGCAAGGCTTTGGGCTTGCTGCTGGGATTGGTCGGGGTGGCTGTTTTAGTCGGCCTGGGGCCAGTTCCCCTAACCCCGGTTGTTCTTCTATCCATCGGTGCATCACTGTTGGCGACGGTTTCTTACGGCTTCGCGGCGGTTTACACCAAGGTTGCGGCGAAAGGTGTTCCGCCGCTGGCTCTGGCCCTATACAGCCAGCTATTCGCCGCAACTTTAATCGCTCCAGTAGTGCCGTTCGCCCTGCCCACCACGCCTCCGAGCGGGTTGGTGGTGCTGTGTGTTTTGGGTTTGGCGCTGTTCTCGACAGCGTTGGCGTACCTGCTTTATTTCTACCTGATCGTTAGTGCTGGCCCTACCAAAGCCACCACCGTGACGTATCTCTCCCCAGCTTTTGGCATTCTGTGGGGAGTGTTCTTGCTGGCAGAACCGCTCACCTTGGGTTCGCTACTGGGGTTTGGGATAATTCTCGCCAGCGTCTGGCTGGTGACGGGGCAGCCCACGCCTAGGGTGAGGGTGGAGGTTTGAACGTGGAGGACGAAACAAGCCTGCTCGAGACCTTCAGACAGTGGGTGGCTGAAGAAAAAACTCTCTCAAGGATGGGTTCCTTGCTCGATTCCGCTCGGAAACAACGTTTGGAAATGCTGATCAGAAAACTCGACGAGATACAGACCCTTTTTAATCAACCCCCAGCAAAGAATATCCAGCCGGACTATCAAATTTAGCGCTCGATAGGTAGGTCGCCCTCGGTCTCCCACTCGAGCATACTGCCCAGATAGTTGCGGGCCTTGATACCCTGCTCGCGCAGCAACCAGAAAGCAGTAGCGCTGCGGGCTCCGCTGCGGCAGTGTATCCCCACTTCCTGACCCGGCTCCAGGCCCAGTTGTGGGGCGTTGCCGTTACCCAGTGCCCCCAGGGGGATGTTTTTGGCCCCTGGGATATGTCCCGAGATGTATTCATGGGGCTCCCGCACGTCGAGGAGGATGTTTTGTGTCAATACCTCGTCGGCAGTGAGCAAAATATCTCGGTTCAGCTTGGCCCAAGGCTGGGTGGGGACGGGCTGGGTGGGGGTTTGCAGGGTGGCTTGAGGCTCCCAGCCCTGGGGCCACAGATGAACCTCGAGGCCCCCCAGCGCCAGCATGAAAGCGGTTTTGCTCAGCCGGGTGCTCAGACCGCTATCGTAAACCACCACCGCGCGATCTGGACTGGCCCCGATTCTGCCGTTGAGATCGGCCAGGGCTTGCTCGAGCAGGTCCAGTTCCTCAGCACTGCGCAAGCGGCCTCGATACCCGGAGAGGTCTACGTTGAGCGCTCCCTCGAGGTGGCCCGAGGCATATTCGGTGGGGGAGCGGCTGTCCAGCAGCAAAGCCTCCACAAGAGGACGGTCTCGAAGAATCATGAGCGCGATTGTATGGCAATCCCTCTCGAGCAAACGTGCCACAACACCGTTTGACCGGATCCAGCCCTCAGCGCAGGTGCAGGGTTTCATGGCCTTAGAGGTTTCACATCTTGGGGGTTCAAAGCCCCACCTCCAAGGGATGTTAGTATTTCAGCCCGAGTTTATCCACAGAGTTATCCACAGATGGGGGTGACTTATGCACAGAGTTATCCACAGCCCTGTGAAAATCAACACTACAATGTGCCCAACAGGGTTTAGGTGGTCTGCCAAGCCTTAAAGCTTGAGGGCGGTCTGAGGAATGGGTTAACTGTGGGTGGCTTAATGGGGGAGCAATGGCATAGTATGAACGTACCGGAGTTTTACTGTGAAACCTATAACCCCACAAAAGCGCAGCTTGGCTCGCTATATCGCCGCACTTTTCAACCGCTGTCCGGGTTGGTTGGCTTCTTTGCACGAAACCCTTGCCGAGGTTCAGGTGCTGGCCCGCTCGCCTTCCGGCGCAGTCTATGCTTTTTATATCCAGCTCGAGGAAGCTGTGGATAAACCAACTATCGAAGATTTACTCGAGGCTTTGGTTCCTGGTCAGCGGGGGGTGGTGGTTTCGGCCACCGGTCAATACACCCGCGAAGCCTTGGAGCTTGCCAAAGAGCGCAGGGTTCTGACTTGGAGTCTGAGCCAGCTTGACTATTTGGTGTTGGCTGCCGAACTCGAGATGAGTGCTCCACTGGCCCGTGCGGGCTTGGAAATAGAAGTTCACAAGCCCTTGGTGGTCGAACTCGAGCAAAAATCCAACATCACCGGGGTGTTTTACCTCTAGAAAAAGTTTCCTGAATAAGCGTTCATCCCTCTCAAGGTTTTTGTGTGGATGAGGCTTATATGGGCGGCTCAGGGTGGTAAAAATCCGAGAACCGCGATAGAAAGACCGTACCCAGCTACTTTTTGCCACTACTCTGGCGACAAAAATAGCGGAAACCGCCATGGAGTGCCAATGTCAATAAAGGCCGCGATAAGAGCGCTGTCCACTTGACTTGGCGCGATGTAAAAATGGGAGACGAGATTGGTTCCCAAATATTGTCT
The DNA here is from genome assembly GCA_015478585.1 of Thermaceae bacterium. Taxonomy (GTDB): domain Bacteria; phylum Deinococcota; class Deinococci; order Deinococcales; family Thermaceae; genus Meiothermus. The sequence continues at coordinate 28,716 of JADMIM010000012.1, forward strand.
TGGACGCACTGTTGGTGCAGGCTCGAGGTCGTTGATGAGCAGCCCTGCCCTCTCATATATCTTGCTAAATAAAAAGAGCCCGGTATGCTACAATCCCATACCGGTGTGAGTGCAACTTTAGCTGAAGATGGCGCGCCCGACAGGACTCGAACCTGTGGCCTTTCGCTCCGGAGGCGAACGCTCTATCCACTGAGCTACGGGCGCGTGGGAATAAAACACAGACGAGGGTAGCACCACCATAGGAGGCAGTCAAGTGTTTGGCATCAACAGAAGAGTCATCACCATCGTTTTTGGAATTCTCGCGCTGGCCTTTGTTGTTGGCTCGGTTCTGCTCTTTACGCCTCGAGGCCAGTCGCAAACCCAGGGCAAGACCGAGTTCACCGTCAATGGTCGCCCAGTTTATGAGCTAGACCTGGCCCGCCGGGAGCAGCGCGACCCCATATTGAGCACCAACCCCAGCGGTCTGCTCAGAAACCTGGCCTTGGTCAACTTCGGGGAGAACGTGGTGCTTTCGACCGCGGCCTTGCAAGATGCCTCGAGCATGGGGGTTTCGGGTGGCGAGCTGAACAAGCAACTCGATGCTATCAAAACCCAGTTTGGCCTCACCGACACCAAAAAATACGATCAGTTTCTGACCCAAGTGGGCTATACCGACAGCCAACTGCGCGACGAACTGCGTAACCAGATTCGCCTGAACAAACGCATTCAGGACATCCAGAGCAAGACTCAACCCACCGATGCCGAGCAGCAGCTCTACTTCCAGCTTTACAAAAGCCAATACAAAACCGAAGACCGGGTGCAGGCTCGCCAGATCGTTTTGGATGATAAAAAACTGGCAACTGATCTTTACAATCAAGCCAAAGGTGGAGCCGATTTCGCCGACCTGGCTAAAAAGAATTCCAAACTGAACGCCGACCAGGGCGGGGCACTGGGGGCTTTGGTGGGCAAGACCGACCCCGGCCCCGTCACCCGTATCGTGTTCCCCAATGCTGTAGCCGATGCGGTATTCAAGCTCAAAGCCGGTGAAATTACCCCGCCCATCGAAGCTGGTGGGCGCTACTACATCGTGAAGGTGGAAAAGGTGTTGCCTGCCAGCGACACTAAGTTCGAGGATGTCAAAGACCGCGTCAAGAGCGATGCCCAGAAGATTAAAGGCCAGGGGGCGCTCGAGGCCTATATCAACGATTTGCGCAAAAATACCCAGGTCAAGTTCAGCCCCGACTCGACCTACAAGTTTACTGACCCGGTAATCGCCAAGGTCGGCGACAGCCCGATTTATCTCTCCGAGGTCACCCAGCAGGTCTTTTCCAACCAGCAGGTTCCACAACTCTTGCAGCAGGGTCTGGGCGACCTGGCCGTGCAGTTCTTCATGCCCCAGACAGTAGAGCAGCTCGTCACCCGTCAGGTGGTGGTGGATGCCGCGCAAAAGATGGGTCAGCCCTTCTTTGGCAGCAAATCCGATATTGCCAACCAGGCCCAGCTCTGGCAGACCAAGGACATCATCGTTTCGGACAGCGAGGCCAAACAGTTCTACGATAAAAACCCCACCGCCTTCACTATCCCGGCTTCGGCCAAGGTGCAGGCCGTGAACTTCAAGAAGGAAGATAAGGCCAAGGCCGATGCCTTCCAGGCCGCAGCCCTCAAGGGAGGTAGCCTCGACGCGCTGGCCAAGGCCAATGGCGGCACAGTACAAGACTTTGGCACGGTTAACCCTGGCTCCATGCCGCCGATTCCCAATCGCTTGGTTTTCCTCACCAAGGCTTCTTTCCCCAAAGGCCCACTGGGCGAGGTTAGCGACGTGGTGAAGCTCGATGACGGCAGTTATCAGGTGCTCATCGTCAACAACCGGGTAGCCGAGGTGCTCAAGCCTTTTGATACGGTCAAAGACCAGGTGGTGCAGCAGGCCCTGGCCCAGAAGCGCAGTGATGCCGCCAAGAAATGGGTAGCCGACCTGCGTAAGAATGCCAAGGTGGAAAACAACCTCACCCAGGTGCTCAAAACCCTGACCCCACCCAAGCCCGCCACCCCACAAACGCCGAATAGCACCCCAGCCAAACCAGGCTCTGGGACGACCACCCCCACTACTCCGGCCCCCTCCGGCTCGAGCACCACGCCTGCCCAGAACCAAACCGCTCCGGCAGGAGGCAGCACCCCGACCAAGCCCTAAAAGTAGGGTTGCCCTCGAGGCCCAACCCCTCCCGATGCGGGAGGGGTTTTTGTTATCGCCGTCTTCATTGACGTTGGCGCTCCAAGCAGCGCCAACGGTTCAATCCAGGACGTAGTTTCTAAAATACTGAAGTTACGCAGCGGTAAGGAAGTGCTCCAGGTCAGCAGGATTGAGAACGAGCTTGCCGGAGATGAGGTGCCGTCGAAGTTTATAGGGGGTGGTTCTGTGGGCGGATTTGAGTTGATCGAGGAAGGTAAACGCTAAGAGTCCGAGGGTGAGGTGACGGCGGCAGGCCAGGTTAGCGGCAGAGCCCGTATCGCGCTGTGCGCGACTCCGCCCTCGGGTATCAAACGCTTTCGATAGCAATTCGGATGGTTCCCCTCAGGCTTCCGCCGGGCTCGAGAATTCGCACCCCGGTTCCCCGAATACCCTTGGCCATCAGGTTGAAGCCGTCGGTGGCGTTGGAAACGGGCTCCAAAGCCAGGGTTCCGTCCGGGGCGGTGAACACCACGAAATGCGAGAATACCGGGTCGGCCTCGAGGATCATTTGCAGGTTGGAACCCGGCCAAGAGAGCGTAGCTTTGCCTTCCCAGCCGCCGAAAACCGTGTCAATGTGCTGGCTGCCCGGCGAGCGCGGGCGGCTGAAATCCAGCTCGGCAGGAATGGGCTTCATGCCCTCGGTGGGAATCAGGGTTTCGTCGGGGAGGTAGTAGCCTTTGGCAGCGAATTGCAGCATCCCGTCGCTGGAGCCTGGCAGTGTGCGCATGAAGTAGGGGTGGATACCGAACCCGGCGGGCATTTCGTTATCGGAGGTGTTGGTCAGCTCGAGCCCCATCAGCAAAGCTGCCCCTTCCAGGCGGTAGATTTGGCGCATCTTGAAGGGCCAGGGCCAGTTGATATCGGCAAAGTCCCTCGAGTCGAAGTAGCCAATCAGCCGCTCGTCGGTTTTTTCCACCCGCCAGGGGCGGTTACGGACATCTCCGTGAATGGTGATGCCCGCGACTACGTTGCCCTCGGGTTTATGCGGTTGCAGCGAGTATTCTTGGCCCTCAAACACGAACTTGGCTTGGCGGATACGGTTGGAGTAAGGGGCTAGGGTGTAACTGCTGTAGGGGCTGGATTTTTCTGGGAGTGGCCTGAGGGTGGGCCGCATAATGGGAACCCAGCTTCTGCCCAGGTTAGCCTCAAAGGCCAAGGGGCTGGCTCCTACCTCGGGGTTGATTTCCAGGCGCAGATGGGTGTTCTCGAGGCTCACGGTGGGCATGAGCCCAGTCTATCGCGCTTTCTGGGGTTTTGGCCCCTGCAAAAGGGGGGTCAAAAGGCGGTTTCCTCGCTAAGAATCGCTGTTTTGGCGCTTACCTTTTTCTATATCTTAGGAAAGCCTTAATGTTGGTCTCTCATGGTTATTTTTCCAGGCTTGGCTCATGTTAGGCAGATAACATTATTTTCAGCTCAGGATGGGTTCCTGTACAGGTGAAAGCATGGAGACAGTGTTTTTGGCGGTGTTGGCGTGGGGGCTCGCCCTGATGGGGCTCTCTTTGTACCTGGGCAAGCTGCACGAGGCTGGGCGGCGCTTTGTACCGGAGGTGCGGCGTGGACTGTTTTGGGCTTGCTGTGCCTTCATGCTGGCGTTTGCCGGGGTACTGGCAGGAGCTGGTTTACACGACAGCGATGCCTACCGCTTCGTAATGGGGGCGGTGGTGGCCTATCTGAGCGTAGTCTTCATCCGTAGCGCGGGTGGCCCGGCTTTCACCGAACAGGGGCGTTTTCCCTTTAGCCGAGTGAGGCTAGAAGCTTCGCAAGACCAGTAGGATTTAGAGCGGTCTTCATAATATTTTGACCGATGGGCATTTGAAAAACCATGTTCTGGATTGAACAGGTGGCTTCCGGAGGGGAGCCAACGTCAATGAAGACTGCGATATCCTCATCCCAAAGCTCTATCGCGGTCTTCATAGAGTTTGACCAGATGGCAGCTTAGGAATAGTGTTCATTGACTGGTGGCTTTCCAGGCGCGGCATGGCCGCGTGCGCTTTGGCTTCAGCCCATTTGGGGGCTGCGGCGCTGGAAAAACCTGCTGACCCACTCGAGGGTGCGCAGCATTGGCCCCTTGTGAACGGTGCGCTGGATGGATATGGTGGCTTCTTCTGGCCCTACGTCGTGTCCGATGGCTTGCGAGAGGTAATAGCGGTGGTCGGAAATCCACAGGTACAAGTCGGCCTCGGTGCGGCCAGGGAAATCGTTGAGAATGCCGTTTTCGCGGATTTCGCTCATGGTGGGGGCGTAGAGGTGGTTGTACCAGTCGGCAGCGGCCTCTTCCCAGGTCACGTGGCGCTTTTCGTTGAGGCCCATGAAGTATTGGTGGGTACGGATATGCTCGAGCAGCACGTCGTAGCGCCCGGCCTTGGAAAACAGGATTGGGGCGTGGTCGGGACGCAGTTGGTCGAGGTGGGTTTGCTCCAGGAAGCGCACGTACTCACCCTTCAAAATCACGTCCTTGAGGGTGTCACCGGGGTCTAGGTCTACGGGCACGTTCAGCTCGATGACGTAGGCTTCGATGTAGTGTTGCCCCTGAACTTTTGCCAGGGCTACACGGTGGTTGCCGTCTTTGACGAAGTAGACATCCCCCACTTGGTAGACCTCGATGGGAGGAAACTCGGTGCCCTCGAGTTGGGCTGAGCGTAGCCGTGTCCAGCGCTCGATGGTGTAGGGCTCCTTGGGTAAAAAGCCCGCATCGAAGTCGTCGTAACGGTCTACTGAGCCCACAATCTTGTCCACCTCAATGGTTTTTAGCCCCTTGTAATGCTCTCCCTTGGGGCGAAGCTCGTTGACTGCGGCAAAAGGCAGCAGGGCATTGGGCTCCCCCCGCAGGCGGCGCAATAAATCGTGCAGCAACACCCGACGTGATAAGGCCTCGGCCTCGAACTGAGCTTGGCGATCCAACTCCACCCCTGGAGTGTAGCTTGTTAACATGGGTACAAATGTGTGAAATGGGCATTGAGCAGAGCCCAGCCCCTCCACATAGCAGCGTTTCAAGTAGGAGAAATCTTGTCTGGAACGACACAATTTCGTTGTTAGAAAAAGATGTGTGCGAGGGAAAATCGGCGGGCAGTCTTCCCTGGGTTTGGCTAACATTTTCTCATCAAAGCCTTGCCTAGACTGCGAAACAGATGCGCACGCTTCTCGTTCTGGCAGTGGCCTTATGTGGCCTGACCACAGCCCAAAGCGGCCTGACACTGTATATTCCCCTCGATAACCGCCCACCCAACTGGCTCCCCTGCACCTGGAACCTGGTAATCTGCCCACCTGCTGAGCTTTATAAGGGTCAGAGCGGGGCCGACCCCAGCCAACTGGCCGAGTGGCTCTCGCAAAACTCCGGCAGCACCCTGGTGGTAAGCCTGGATGCACTGATATATGGCGGATTGGTGCAAAGCCGCAACTCCGATATTTCAGTAGCGGAGGCACAGGGCCGTATGGCTCCAGCCCTGGCCTGGAAAGCCCGCACTGGAGGCCGCGTATTGGCTTTTGGGGTAATCCCCAGAGCCCCCGATTCCAAAAACCGTGCCCGAAACCTCGAGGTGCTGCGCTCGCTCACGCCGGATAGCGGCTTCGACTACGTGGAAGTTGCCTGGGACGACGCGTTGCCGGGCTCTCCAGCCATTGCCGAGGCCGCTACCCTGAGCGTATTCACCCGGCCTGGAGCCGACGAGGTTGGACAAGTCTTGCTGCTGCGGGCCCTGCATCCGGGGCTGCGGGTCAAGGTGCTCTACGACAACCCCCAGGCGGCCCGGCAGGTGGTGCGCTACGACGGAATACCCTTGCAAGAGAGTATCGCCCGCATCCTGAAATCCGCCGCAGCCCAGCAAGTCGAGAGCAAGCCCGACTTGGTATTGGTGGCCTACACCGGCCCCGACCCGCGCCAGGGCCTGTTGACGATTCTGCGGGGTTTGCGCGAGGGGCGTGTGGCTATTGCCGATATCGCTCGAGTCAACCGGGGCGATACACCCCTGATGAAATATCTGCTGGGGACCAAGCAATTTTCCCAACTGGCTTCCTATTCGGCCTGGGGCACGCCCTCCAACAACATCGGAACCGCGTTGGCCCAAGGGGGCTTGTTCTTGGGCGATCCTATCCGGCGTACCGAAGTGCTGGCCAGAGCCTGGTTTGAATACTTGTGGGGCGAGATTGGCCGTCCCTGGGTGCGTGCGCGCTTCCCCGAACCCCTCACCAACGAAGCGGCCCGCTACGTACTAAAGCGCCTGCAAGAAGAACCCACCCCGGTTTTAGGTTTGGGAAAGCTCGAGCTGACCGGTCTGCAAGTGCCCTGGCATCGCAGCTTTGAAGCCTATTTTGAGTGGGGTTGGCAGAATGCGGGCTATTTGCCTTGAGCCCCGCCCTTTCGCGTGTCCGTGGTTTATTCCTGGGCCAGCGCAGCAATTTCGCCCATGTTCAGGCTCTGCATTCCCTGCTGGGCTTGCAGGCTTTTGAAGTGCTCGAGCACCCGCCGCAAAAAGTCCAGATTCTGCTGAATATTCACCCCGAAGTTTTCGGGATGCCACCACAGGTGATAGACCTCGTTGGCCCTAGCGGCGTGTTCCATCGAGCGGACGATGCGGGCCAGGCGCAGGGGCTCCAAGGGGGCCAGACGCGGGCTATAAGGCCGCAGGAAGCGGCTCGAGGGGATGTTGACCAATCCGTCTTGGATACCCGGCCTGGGGTAGGTGTGGTGGCCGGAGAGGTTGAGATAGTTGTCTGCTAGCCGCAAGGCTCGCCGCAGTGGAGTTTGCTGTTCCTCGGTATAGGCTCCGTAAAACCAGCCCTGCTCGTTGCCCCGATAGGCCGTGAAGCCGGTCTCACAGACGACTTGGAGGTGGTTGGCCTGGTTGCGTGGGAATACCAGGCTTTTTAATGGCTTGCCAAAGCGCTTTTGCGACACAGCCTGGGCGGCCTGCAAGTCGGCCTGAAACTGCCCGGCGGTCTGACCGGCCTCGAGGGCGTAATAGTGGCAAAAGGTATGGCTGGCCAGCTCCTGACCTGGGGCGACTAGAATCTGCTCTACCAGCCCTGGTGCGAAGAAGTGGGGGTCGCCCTCGAGGAGGCTCGGCAGCACCGAGTAGGGCGACAGCTTGGGATTGGCATAGCCTGGTTTTGGGCCGGGTAGGGCTTGGAGCAAGGATTCTTTATTCTCGAAGAACAAAAACCCTACCGTGGCCCAGGTGGCGTGTACCCCCTGTTCGCCGAACAGCCGCAATAACTCCGGCACCGCCTGGTGTGCGCCCAGCACGTTCGCACCGTATTCCCCCAGGCTCAGCTTGTCGCGCACCCCCCAGTACAGCTCGAAGTCGAGCGAGATGGTAAAAATTCCTGGCATATCAGGTAACTTTCTTGGGCACTTTACCCTGGTCGGTTTTGCCCAGGTCGTTGAGGTACAAGGCCGCACCCGGGAGCAGTCCCAGCCACCAGAAAGCCCTGGCGGTAAACTGCTGCATTTGCTCACTGAAGGGTTTTTTGGCGTGCAAGGCGAAGCGCACGTAGTTGATGCTGTTGCGCAGTACTGGCCCTAGTGGGTAGCCCTTTTCCAGCGACAGGGCCACGGCCTCGCTGTAATAGGCCAACGTAGCCGGGGAGGAGTTGAGGCGAATCTTGAGAAAGTTGGCGGTGAGGCCGCCGGGCTGATATTCCTTGTAGGCCCAGACCTCGTTGACAAAACGGGTGCTGTAGCGCCGAGCGATGCGATACCAGACCAGATTCTCGGTGACAAACTTGCCCAGGTCTTCGGGGAAGGGAAACTCCCGCAGCACTGCCGTGCGATGACAGCCAAACTTATCGCCCCAAACCTTGTATACCGCTTGTATTTCGGCAGGGTCGGAATCCAGCATATCTTTGGGGAAGCGGTTGCCCACAATATCGCCGTTCTGGTAGGCGAATAGGCCCACCACCTCGGAAAAGCGAGCCTGGTCGGAGATGCCCTCCCAGACTGCCATCATGCGCTCCAAGGTGGAGTCTGTTAGCCAGTCGTCGCTGTCGAGAATGACAAAGTATTCGCCCCTGGCTTCTTGCACCCCCCGGTTGATAGCAGTGTGCTTGCCGCCGTTGCTTTTGTAGATATAGCGAATGGGGAAGGGAGCCTCTTTCCAGCTCTCCACTACGGTTTTGGTGTCGTCGCTCGAGCCGTCATCTACGATCAGCCACTCGAAGTCCTGGAGGGTCTGACGGCACAGGCTCTCGTAGGTGCGTGGTAGCAGCTTGGCTCGGTTGTAACTGGGGGTGAATACAGTAATTTTTGGATTCACAGCTTCTCCCTACCCTGAATGGTAGAACAAGCCCTGGCATTCTCAGCCGAAAACTGAACAATTTCGCCTCTCAGGGGCATTAAAATCTGCTGCCGCGGGGTGTTTCGCCAAGACTGGATTAGGTTTCGTAGTCAATGGAGATAATTTTCAGGGTCTGGGTGGCCCCAACTTGTAGCTGCACCGTTTGGCCGACTTTGTGCCCCATCAGGGCTTGGGCAATGGGTGCGGTGAAGGCTACGCGGCCCTCTGCCGCCGAGGCTTCATCTACCCCCACGAGGCTAAACCGGCGTTGGGCTGCGGATTTGCCAAGTGTTTCCACCGTTACCGTAGCTCCAAACCCCACTTGGTCGGGGGATATATGGGCGAGGGTGATGAGCTTAGCGTTGGCGATACGGTAATCGAGGTCGGCAATTTGCTCACTGAGCGAGGCCAGCTTGGAGGTGGCGGCGGGGTCGGTCTCGAGTTGGCTCAGGGTGTGCTTCAGCTCGGCAAGTTCGGCCCCCAGCAGGGCCAGCCCGCGTGGGGTCACGTAGTTGGGGATACCTGGGGGAAGGTGTGCTCTGGGGGGAACCAGCACCTGCTCGGTGGTGGCATCGTCTTTGACAAAAGCTCGGCTCATGGGTGAAATCCTCTCTATCCTACGCCCAGGCAGGCTTCGAGCGCCGCTATGGCCTGGGCATTGTCCTGGAAAAGGATTCCCTCGAGGCCAAAGGCTCGAGCAGCATCTATGTTGGTTTGTAAATCATCCAGAAAAACCACCTCAGCCGGCTTTGAGTCCAGCCATTGGCAGGTCAGGGCATAGATGCCGGGGTCGGGCTTGGACAGGCCTACTTCGTGCGAATACACGATAAAATCGCACATATCCTCAAAGCCATACAGGGCCTGTTCTCTTTCCCGTGCCCCCACAAAACTGTTGCTGAGGATGGCGGTCTGGTAAGGCGGGCGCAGGCTGCGAAAGTATTCCATCAGCTCGAGGTTGGGCCTTCCCAGGTACTCGATCCAGAGGTCATCCATCAGGGCTTGTACTGTCGCTGGGCTCACCCCCATCAGATTCTCGATGTGCAGATGTACCTCTTCTTCGGAAATGCAGCCGATGCTGCCGCCCCTCCACACGCTTTCCAGCCGCTGACTGAGTTCGCTGGGTGGCAGGCCGAGTTGCTGTTCCCACTTTTGGGCCCAGCCGGTTCGGGGGTTCATTTCCAGTACCCCACCGATATCAAACACAACCGCTCGTATGCTCATTTTCACGCTCCTCAATCTGTATCCAGAGCTAAAGGGTGGAGGGTACATTTGAAGAATCGTCAAAACCGCTCGAGATTGGAAATGCCAGCGGCTGCGTCTGGGGTAATCAAATCCGCTCGAGCCATGCCCCCTCTTCGCCTTTGGGCAATACCGGCCAGCGCCCTTCCTTCATGTGAAGCTGAACCTCCTCCACCGCTCGAGTGGCGGCTTGCACCCACTGCGGTGGATATAGCCCCACTTTCACCGCGAACTCCTCCTGGTCTATTACCTGACATATGTGGTCGGCCTTGCAGCGCACGTCTAGCTCGAGGTCGTACTGCCAGATGCGCTCCGGCTCGAAGTGCGCTGGGGTTTGGATGTTCCAGTAATACTCCAGCACCTTGCCCTGGGCATCCAGGTCGGGGCCACCGGAGTACCAGCGCCCGGCGAAAAAAGCCACCTGGGCCTGATGCTCGACCCGGACTACTTTGCCCTTGCTTTCGTGGTGAAACTCAAATCCCAGCGGCATGTGTACCAGCACGGCAGAATCCCGAACCTCGGTTACTTGGGCCTCCCACCAGTAGTGCAGCCGCTGCTCTGGATATTTCCAGAACTCCAGGCGTAAGGGCTCGCCGATGCGGTAGCTTTGCCAGTCGTCCACTGCTCCTGAGTTTACTGCGATTGCCCCGGGTCTGGCTTCTTGAGCGTCTCCCACGCACTTTTGGGCAGCTTTTGGCCTCAATTGGGCTATCCTCATCTTTTCCCAAACCCCATTTGCCCTCAAAATAGAGCAGATGTTTCGTACCGTCGCTGCCCCAGCTCCGGCCCTGGCTCAGTCTTCCTGGGGCACCCAAACCCTCATGCGGGCCCTGCAGTTTCGTCCTTCGATCCCCCGCTATGTTGCGGCCAAGCTACTGGGTAAGCGCTATCCGGCCAGGGCCTTGCCGCTGCGCCTGGTAAATCTGCTCGAGCCCGAGCGGCTGAGCGGCTTCGAGCGGCTCAAGGTGCGGCTGAGCGGCATCTGCGGCTCGGATTTGGCTTTGCTGTATGGCAAAAACTCGCCCGCGCTCTCGCCCATGTTTTCTTTTCCAGCGGTGCTGGGCCACGAAATATTGGCCGAGCTGAGCGGGGTGCGGGTGGTGGTCAACCCGGTACTGGCCTGTCTCGAGCGGGGCCTGCCGGATTGTCCGGCTTGTGCCAGGGGTGACGACCATCTGTGCCAAAACGTGGCCGAAGGGAATTTCGCTGCCGGTCTGATTGGCTTCTGCGCCGACTTTCCCGGTGGCTGGTCGCAGCGCGTGGTGGCCCACCGCGAGCGCATCTTCCCGGTTCCCGAAAGCGTTCCCGACGAGCGGGCGGTGCTTACCGAACCGATGGCAGTGGCGGTGCATGGCCTCCAGACCTCTTTAGCTAAAGACTGGCCCAAGGAGCTTTTGGTGATTGGGGCTGGAACCATCGGCCTGGTAACGGTGAAGGCACTGCGGGTGATGGGCTATGACGGGGTGCTGCACGTAGTAGCCCGCCGCACCAAACAGGCTGACCTGGCCAGAATGCTGGGTGCAGACCGCATCCACCCCTCCACCCAGGCGGCCCAGCAAGCCTCGGGAGCCCGGCGCTATCGGGGCATTTTGGGAGCCACGGCCTGGCGTGGGGGTTTCGAGGCCGTGGTCGAGGCTTCCGGCTCGCCAACGGGTTTGCAGGAGGCCAGTTGGGCTGTGCGCGAAGGCGGGCGGGTGCTGCTGCTGGGAGCCCCTGGGGTGGCTCTGCACGACTTCTCGCCCTACTGGTTCCGCGAGGTGCAGCTCTTTGGCAGCTACTGCTATAGCTGGGACAACTTCGCCCAGACCGTCAAAATGTTGCCTGAAGCCGAGGGCTTAGAGGCCCTGGTGGCGCAAAAATTCTCCCTGGAAGCCTGGCCCGAGGCCCTGCGGGCGGCCTCGAGCAAAAAGGGAGCTAAGGTGGTGTTTCAGCCGTGAGAGAAACCTGTCGCAAGTCCCAGGTCAAGGGCATTGTTTTGACCTGGGACTTGCGACCTGAGACCGCCTTTATGGAACTCAACCTGACCACCCCCGCCGTGCTGTTTCCAGCGATTTCTTTGTTGATGCTGGCCTATACCAACCGCTACCTTTCGCTGGCCAGCCGGGTGCGTAGCCTTTACGACCAGTACAAAACCCGCCCAGATACCGGACTGCTGGGGCAGATTGCTAGTCTGCGCCGCCGCATCAACCTGATCAAGAACATGCAACTCTACGGGGTGCTGAGCTTTCTGTTTTGTGTGGCCTCTATCCTGACCCTTTTCGAGGGCTGGACGGCTTTGGGAACCTGGATTTTCGTGGCCAGCCTGGTGCTGATGATGGTCTCGCTGGTGCTCTCGACCCTGGAGATTCAGCAGTCGGTGGACGCGCTCAACTTGCAACTCCAAGACCTCGAGGATGGGGCGGAGAGCCGGGAGACGTTCAAATGCTAGAGCCTGGTGGAGGGTTTTTTGTCAAAAGCACATCCTCAAATGACCCAAGTTCGCCAAGTTACCAACCCCCTAGATCCTGCTATCGGGGCCTTTGGCAAGCTGCAACGGCAGGTTTATTTCGAGTCGGATATGCTCATCCCGCCCACCATAATCCGGGCCATGCTGGGCCTTCCCATGAGCGGGCGCAGCAACTTCCTGGTGGTGGCCGAACAAGGCCGTGAGGTGGTGGGAGGAACCTTCTTTCACTACATGAAAAAGCCCAATACCGGGTTCTCGAGCTTCATGGGCATCGCCCCGGCGGCTCGCGGACAAGGTCTAGCACGCAAATTACACCAGGCTCGATTCGCCGTGCTGGACGAGGCTGCTGGGGGCAGGGTGGAAGGAATCTTCATTGACGTGGTGGCCCCCGAGCGGCTCACCAAGGAAGAACTCGAGGCCGAGCATCGCGTCGGCTCCGACCCCCTTCACCGTAGACAGGCCTTTGCGGCCCTGGGCTTTCGCCAGGTGGATATCCGCTACGAACAGCCGGTGGGGGGGCCACCCCCACCCGAAGGGGCGAGGGCCGGGGTTGATGCTCTTAATCCGATGGGCGGCCCCGTGACCAACCTGGATTTGCTGTACTGTCCGCACCAGCCCGCCCAGACCATTCCTACTGAGCGGGTGCTCCAGACCATGCGGGCCTACTGGACTCCCTGGCTCGGCCCACCCCGAGCCAAGAGGGAAGTGGAAAAGCTGCGCCAGCGGGCGGGGGGAGCGGAGCTAAGGCTGCTGCCCGTGGTCTGACTGGGCCAGGGCGGCCAAAACCTCCTCGTCGGAGGTTTGCGGAAAGTCCTGATACCACTCGCCCACCGCCCCAAAATCGGTGGGAACCAGCGGACAAACCACTTGGTTTACCAGGGATTTGATCTCCTCGAGGGTCTCGGGCGGTGCGACCGGGACGGCCACCACCACTCGAGCCGGGTTTCCCTTTTCCACCGCCGCCAGAGCAGCTTTCATGGTTGCCCCGGTTGCCAGGCCGTCGTCCACCACAATTACGGTTTTGCCCTTCAGGTCGGGGAAAGGGCGGTGGCCCCGATAAACCTGCTCGCGGCGCGAAAGTTCCTGACATTCGCGCTCCTCGACAGGCTCGATATCGCTGGGAGAAAGTCTCAAGCGGCGGAGTAGCTCTTGGTTCAGCACCCGCCCGCCACCCGAAGCAATCGCCCCCATCGCCAGCTCGAGGTGGCCGGGCACACCCAGCTTGCGCACCACCAACACGTCCAGGGGGGCTTGGAGAGCCCTGGCGACCTCTTTCGCCACCGGAACCCCGCCCCTGGGCAGCCCGAGTACGTACAAATTCTTCTGCCCGGCGTAGCTTTTTAGGGCTTCCGCCAGCACCCTGCCTGCGTCCTGACGGTTTTGGAAAGCCTTCATCTTCCTAAAATACGCTGGATAACGCCTTCCACTTGTGTTTCCCGACACCCCGCCCCTGCGTTTCAGCTTCGCCAGGGGGTGAGCACAGCCTCGAGCCGGGTCAGCGTCCAGTCGGTGAGCAGGGCCAGCAGAGCTACCGAGACCGCGCCCTCGGTCACGAAGCCCAGGTTGCTTACCGCCAGACCTGCCACAATCGGGGTGCCCAACCCACCCCCGCCCACCAGCGGAGCCACCGTGGCCGTTGCCAGAATCAACACCAGGCTGGCCCGAATCCCAGCCAACAGCACCGGCAGGGCCAGGGGAAACTCCACCCGCCACAGCCGTTGAGTCGGCGAGTAGCCCATGCCGCTGGCCGCCTCCAGCACGTCGGCGGGCAGCGCGGAAAAAGCCTCCAGGCCCCCCCGCACCACCGGCAGCAGGCCGTACAAAAACAAGGCCAGCACCGCCCCCGTAGAGCCAAACCCGAAGATTGGCAGAGCCAGCACCAGCACGGCCACCGGTGGGAAGGTCTGCCCGATGGCGACACTGCTCTCTAACAGCGGCCTGAACGCGGCCCCCAGGGGGCGGGTAGCAAAAATCGCCAGGGGTAGGCCAATCAAAATCACCAGCAGGCCCGCCGCAACCGTGATGCCCAGGTGTTGCAGGGACAGACTGAGCAGGGTTTCGCGGTCGAAGAGGGGAGTCTGAGCACTGGGAAAAAGTGCGCTCAGGATATGGCCCCACAGAGCTTGTTGGGCGAACAGTCCGAACAACCCCGCCCACAACAACCCCACAAGCCACAGCTTCCCCCAAGCGCTTTGCATTTTACCTCCTGCCTTTAGCGGCCTGGTCACTCGTCCTCCGAAGCGGCTTGTAGCAGGCTCTCCAGCCGCACCATTCCCACCACCTTTCCGCGCTCGTCGCGCACCCCTACCACCCGCCCGCCATGCGCCAGGAGGCTCGAGAAGGCATCCCTGGCCATGGCAGTTTGCGCCACCGAGAAGGGAGGAACCCTGACCCCCAGCGGCTCCACCAGCCCGTCCAGGGGAACTCTGGAGAGTCGCAGCAGTGTCCGCGAAGGCCCCAAAAAGCTCCGCACGAACTCGGTTTTGGGGCGGCCCAGCAACTCCGCAGGGGTATCGTACTGCTCGACCTGACCGATGTTCATCAAACAGATACGGTCGGAGATTTTGACCGCTTCTTCTAAGTCGTGGGTCACGAAGAGCACCGTTTTCTTGAGCTCGCCTTGCAGCCGCAAGAACTCGTCTTGCAGGCGCTCGCGGGTGGGCGGGTCTACTGCTCCGAAGGGCTCGTCCATCAGCAGCACCGGTGGGTCGGCGCACAAAGCTCGAGCCAGCCCGACGCGCTGGGCCTGTCCACCGGAAAGCTCGCGCGGGTAGCGGCTGGCATAGGTAGCGGGCTCGAGGCCCACCAACGCGAGCATTTCCCTAGCCCTGGCCCCGCGCTTGGCCCTGTCCCAGCCCAGCAGACGCGGCACTACCAGGGTGTTTTCCAGCACCGTCATGTGGGGGAACAGCCCGATGCTCTGAATCACGTAGCCGATGCCCCGGCGCAGCCCTACCTGGTCGAGCTTTTCCACATCCTGCCCGTTCAGGTACACCGTGCCCTGGCTGGGTTCGATCAGGCGGTTGACGGTGCGCAAGAGGGTGGTTTTGCCACAGCCTGAAGGGCCTAAAAGCGTGACCAGTTGTCCCCTCGAGACCTCCAGGTTAACCCCCCGCAGGGCCTCGAAGTCGGTATAGCGCTTGACCACATTCTCGAAGCGGATGGCAGTGAACTGCCCGCCAGGCTCGGCCACCTCGCTGGGGGCTTGCTCCAGTCGTCCGGTCATACAATCCCCAGTCTGCGGCGCAGGCCCAAGCCCGCCAGCCGTAGCCCCGTGTCTACGACCAGGGCCAGCCCGATTACCGGAATAGCTCCCAGCAGCACCATGTCGTTAGCCCCACTTTCCACCCCGCGCAGTACGAAAAAGCCTAGCCCACCCGCACCGATCAGGGCAGCCACGGTGGTGATGCCGATAGTGAGGGAGGCAGCTCCCCGCAGACCCTCGAGTATCAGCGGTAGAGCCAGGGGAAACTCCACCCGCCAGAAGAGCTGGCGGGGGCTCATCCCCATGCCCCGCCCGGCATCCTTAGCTGCCTCGGGAACCCCCCGCAGCCCGGTGTAGACGTTGAGCACCACCGGCAGCAGGGCATACAGGGTGAGGGCCAGCAGCGCCGGGGCAGCCCCGATACCCCGCACCCCAGATTCCGAAAGGGGCGCATTGAGGGCGATGTGCAACCCGTCGGGGCCGAGCAAGCCATAGAGCCAGACTCCCCCCAAAATCAGGGCCAGCAGCCCCAGGGACAGGGCTACCAACAGGGCCAGGCCGCCCTGGGCGGCCCACAGCAGGCGCGTTGCCAGCAAGCCGACTCCCAGAACCGCCAGGGCCACCTCGAGCCGTACCCCTTGGGAGAGGGTGGCCAGCACCGGCAGCAGCAGCCCGAAGAGGGCCAGCGAGGGAATGGTCTGCAAAAACCCTGTCACTGGAAGTATCCAAGCAAAAGCGGCTCCTCGAGTCGCCAGCACACCCAGGGGCAGACCCACCACAACCGATAAAATTACCGCTGTCAGGGCCAGCGCCAAGTGTCGCCACAACTCCGCGACAAACTGGTCACGCCAGGAGGCAAGCTCCATGATTGGCCCGAGCTGATTAAATGCTCCAAGAACAATTAGAACTGCCAGGGCCACGGGCAGCGAGACCAGCGAGACCAGCCCGCCCTGCCGATAGGCCGCGAAAAAGCCCACGTAGAAAGCCAACAATGAAAGCCAGAAGCCCACCGCTAGCGAGGCTCTGGCGCTTTCTGACTGCCCTTGCAGGAAATGCGCGGCTTCCTGTCCAGCCAGCAGTCCCCAGGCCAGCACGCTGAAGCCTAGCAAGAGCCCTTGCAAACGGCCTTTTGTAATGGCCACCAACAGCCACAAAAGAGCCAACCCCAAGGGCCAGACCGAGCCCCAGCCCCACACGCCCTGGAAAGTTCCTCCAGCGATGCGGCTGGACTTGACCTCGAGCCAGGGCAGCAGCAGGGCCACCAGGCCCAACCCAGCAGCCAGTAAAGCGATGGGCTGGAGTCTCCATCTAAACCGGTGGCCCTCCCCCTGGCGCGGGGGAGGGTTGAGGGTAGGGGCCATATTCCCCTACTTGAGCAAACCCTTGGATTTCAGATAGGCCTGGGCTACATCCTTGGGGTTTTTACCATCTACAGCAACCTGGGCGTTGAGGCTGGAAAGGGTAGCCTCGTTGAGGGTCTTGAATACTGGGTCAATCAGACTCGCTAGCTCGGGATACTTATCGAATACGGCTTTGCGCACGGTGATGGCCGGTTGATACACCGCCACCGCACCCTTGGAGTCGGTGAGGGCCACCAAGCCCAGTGCCGCGATACCGCCGTCGGTACCGTAAGCCATAGCCGCGTTGACCCCATTGGTGCCCTTGGCCGCAGCTTGCTCGGTCTGGGTAGTATTCCCGCCGGGTAGAACGACCATCTGGTCGGGCTTTAAATTAAAGCCGTAGACCTTGGAAAAAGCCTTGAAGGCATCCTCGCGGTCAAAGAATTCCTGGCTGCCCGCGAGCTTGATGGGTTTGCCTGCATTTACATACTTAGAAAGGTCGGCGATGGTCTTGAGCCCTTCCTTATCGGCCAGGGCTTTGGGCACAGCGATAGCCCAGGTGTTGTTGGCGGGGGCCGGTTGTAGCCAGACAATATTATTTTTGAGTTCGACCTCACGCACCTTGGCGTAGAGCTTGGCCGGGTCGGTGGTCTCAAACTTTACATCCTTGTACTCGGGGAAATAGGCGGCGGTTCCGGTGTATTCGGGGTAGAGGTCAATCTCGCCCGAGGTTAGGGCTTTGCGCACTACGTTGGTGGTGCCAAAGCTACAGCGGTCATTGACCTTGAAGCCATTGCCCTCGAGCACGGTTCGTACCATCTCGCACAATACCGAGCCCTCGGTATCAATCTTGGAGCCGATGGTAATGGGGCCTTTCTGGGCCAGGGCCAAACCCATGCCCAGCGCGATCAGGAGTGCAAATACACTTTTCATGTCTCTCCTTCCTAGGTCTAACTCTTGAACCATAGCACTCTGCGGTAGAGGCTTTGTCAGGAAGATTACTGAAAAGTTTATGCCAGAATATGAAGTTCTGTTGAGAACAAAGCTGACCAGAAGTCAATTGCACTGCACAGGTCGCATCTCATACCGTGCGAGATTTATGAAAACTGCTCCAGGAAGATAAAATTACCGTGGGGTGAAGAAGAAGGCCAAGGCCAGCAGGGCATACACTCCCAGCAGTAGAAAGCCCTCGAGCCAGTTGGTCTCGCCGTCGCGCACCACCGCGTTGGTAGCGATGATGCTGGCAAAGAGTGCGCCCAGCTCTAAAGGGTTTTGCAGCACCAAATCCAGCGGCTTGCCGGTAGTCCAGCCCAGCAGCACCAGCAGCGGAGCCACCAGCAAGGCAATTTGCAGCGACGAGCCAATGGCAATCTGCACGCTCAGTTCCATCTTGTTTTTGAGCGCGAAGCTCACCGCCGCAAAGTGCTCGGCGGCGTTGCCCACCAGCGGAATTAGAATGATCCCCACGAAGAACTCCGATAGGCCCAAGGTTGCCGTAGCGGCCTCGAGGCTGCTCACCAGAAACTCCGCCATCACCGCTACGCCCACCGTCGCCATCGCCAGCACCCCCACCGAGACGGCAATGCTCCAGTTGGCCTCGTGGTGGTGCTCCTCACCGCCCGAGCCCACCAGGTCGCGGTGGGTGCGCAGCGAGAAATAGATGTTGGCGAGATAGACCAGAATCAGCACCATGGCTGCGGCGTGGCTAAAAGAGAGGTCGGGCAGACGCGGGTCTACCTTGAAGTAGCTGCGCTCGGCTAGGTCGAACAGAGCAGGCAGCAACAGAGCCAGGAGCGACAGCGTAAGCAGCGAAGTCATGATATTAGCCGACTGAATATTGAACTTTTGCGTGGTGAAGCGCAACCCACCCAGGAATATCGAAAGCCCCAGCACCAGCAGCAAGTTGGAGAGAATCGAGCCCGTAATCGAAGCCTTGACCACCTCGATTTTGCCCGCCGAGAGAGCAATCCCCGCGATAATCAGCTCTGCTGCGTTGCCAAAAGTGGCGTTTAGCAGCCCGCCCACCGTGCTCCCAGCCCGCGCCGCCAGTTCCTCGGTGGCCCGGCCCATCCAACCGGCTAAGGGCAGCAGCGCCAGCGCGGAAACCAAGAAAATCCAGACTCCAGGAGCGTGCAACAGCTCGAGCCCAAAGGCAATAGGAACGAAAATGAGCAGTATGTAGTTCAGCATAGAAAGGATTCTACGCTCCCGTTTGGGCCCAGAGCACAGAGCTAAACGCCGAGAGCAGAGGGCGAAACGCCGAAGGTCGAAGGCTTAAAGTCAAAAACCTAAAAACACAAACTACGTCCTGGGCGGTGTTCCTTGATAGAGCAATTAGACTGTCCTGGTGCAGCTTTTTGGCTCCTTGAATTTCATCTTTGACTTCTACAGTTAAGACCTTTCAGCCCAACGAAAGAGTCCAGGACGATATACAGTCGCTGGCCGAGATGTGCAGACAGACCTCGAGGTTTGCCCGCGTTTGATGCCCGGTTCCCGAGCTTCACCGATGTCCGCCCAGAACGGAGCCGTGAACGAATGCGTATGCGCCGTGGTTAGCTTCGGATCGCCACCAGCCCCCTCACTTGACCTGGAAGTCGTCGAAGTTGGCGAAGGTTCCATTGTTGCCGGGTGCCGAACCTGACACGGTGAGCGTCACCGTCTTCCCGGCGAAGCCGGAGATTTCGTAGCTCTTGGTGGCATAGCCCGCGCCGTTGCACACCGCGCTGTACGGGTTCTTTGGATCGCTGAGCGTCTCGAGTGGCGGGGGGATGAAGGTGTCCAGCGCAGTGCCGCCGAGCGTGACCATCACCGTCACCGGGTCGAGGTTGCCCCAGGTGCGGAAACTCAGCGTCTTGGCACTCGCAGGTACTTTGAAGGTCTGATTGAAGCTACCCACGCGCCCGGAGTACACGTCCATGTAGATGTACGGGTTGCCGTTCTGCGCCGTCAGGCAGCGGCTCCCACTGCCCACAGTTGCGCCGACCCCGCCGAGTGTCCAGAACTTCAGGTTCTGACTGAAATCTCCGTTTTGCAGACTGGGTTGTTTCTTGACGTTCACCACTGCCTCTGCTTGCCCGAGGATGGTCTGCACGTTGGTGGTCGGGTCGGTCAGCACCACCGTGACGCTCACAGGCTGGGTGTCGCCCTCCTGATCGTCCGCCTGCCGGAACACCACCGTGTTGCTGGAGCCCACACTCGTCTGCGCCCCGCCTGCGAAGGCGCTCTTACCGAAGGTGACAAAGATGTAGCTGAGCGTGCTGGCGGTCGGCGCGGGGTTCACCGTGGCGGTAAACGTCTGTTGGTCGCCAAGCGAAAGGTCAACCGTTTTGGGCGAGAGCTGGATGGTGTTCTCCTTGACCGTGACGCTGGCGCTGGCCTTGGCAATCGTGGTTTGGTTACCGTTCTGGTTTTGCAGGGCCTCGACCGTGAGGGTGTCCGTGCCGTAGGCGATGTTGATTGTGTCGCGGTGCTTGTAGGTGATGCTGGTGCTGTTCGTGGTGAACGGGAACGCCTTGTCCGTGCCGGAGTCCGTCGCGTAGCCCGCCCCGATGCCCGTGAGTGAGTAGCGGTAGGTGACGCTCTTGGGATCCATGCTTTGCGGCAGCCTGATGGCCGCCGTGAGGTTCACCTCGCCGCCCTTGCCGATGGTGGACTGCTCGGGCGTGAGGCGGAGGGTGATCGGCTTGGTCACAACTGTAAACGTCTCGATGCGCTTGGACTGCTTGATCGTGCCGATAATGCCGCTGCCGTAGGTGCTGACGCTCGAGGCGGTCGCGCCTAGGAGGCTCGAGAGGCTGCGTGTCAGGCGCTCACGCATATTCTGCAGGCTATCCCGCGAGCGAATGCCAGGGTAATACACAGCCAGCACGCGATCCACTGTGGTCGGCAATGCTTTGGAGTTGAACAGGTCAGCGAAGGCATCATTGATGCCCTGCGCAAAATCGCCGGTCTGAATCTCGCTCACAGCGTTGCTCGAGAGGCCCTGTAAAATCGGGCTGAGGTCGGCGGCGGTGCGCTGCTTCGCACCCGCCTCGAGTGCGCTGTTGATGGTAGGCGCGAGGAACCGCTCGATGGCGGTCTTCATCGCCAGGTCTTTCGCCATCTGTGCCTTGTCGCTGCTGACCGAGCTGGAGAGCGTATTCCCGCCCACCCCGATGACTGTGACGGTGTAGATCGCGGTCTGGTTGTTGTCGCCGCCGGGAACGGCCACATCTTGAGACTTGATCGCGCTGCGCGGCACATCACCCTGCGCGAAGCCGGTGAGCGCCTGAAAGGTCTGCGCGGTCGAGGGTTGCTCGATCGCTGCACCCTCGAGCGGGAAATTCACAACTGTACCTGGGCTTGGACTGGTGCGATCCACATAGACCTGCACCGGGCGACGGAAGGCGTTGTAGACGTTGATTGCGTCGTTAAGTGGGGCGGTTTCGCGCACCAACAGGCCGCTCGCCTGGTAATCCGGGGAGACGGTCACGTTAAGCGGCCCAATCCCGTTCGCGCCGCCCGCGCGCAGTGGGGCAAGCACAGTCAGCATCGCTGCGAGCGCCGCCTTGATCGTGGGGTTGTCCAGGCTGATCTGTGATGGGTTGGTGAAGAATGCCCCTTTCACCGCGTTCTCCACCGGCTTCAGCACGTCGCTCTTGGAGAGGAAATCAATCAAGCTTGTTTGCATCGCGGGTTCGAGGAATTGGCCCTGGAGTGCGTAGAATGCGAACGCCTCGGCGGTGGTGCGGAAGCTCAGGGTCGTCCGGGTGCTCGAGACGAAGCCCATCAGGAGCGTGCCACTCGTGTTGCTGATGCTGGCGAGCGTGACACCATCGCCGGTCAGGGTCGCCTTACCCGAAATCCCGCTCAGGGTGCTCGAGCCATACGGGGTCGAGAGTGTCGCCGCGCCCATGCTCACACCGGAAGGCAGCGAGACCTGTACGGTCACGTCTTGTAGGGCATTCGCATCGGGTACAGCGTTTCCGCCACAGCCGGAAAAAACCAGCAAACCCAGTAGCAAAAGTAAGCCAGCACTCATCGATCTAGCCATTCCTTACCTCCGTGGGAGGAGTATGGCAAATGGCAACTTAATTTGAACTTAACTGAAGGGTACGCGTATAAGGGGTGGAGCAAAAGGAAGAGCCAACTACCCTCAGCTCGAGACCGCTCTAAAGCCGTTTGCGGTGCTCTTCTTCAATCAGGGGTTCTTCATCCAGGGGGAGGGCATAGTAGAGCTTGAGTGGTGACGTAGACGCTACTTGGAGCACCTCGCCGCATTCCGGGCACTCGAGCTGCTGACCTACTGTGGGGCGCGAAACCTCGAGCAACGCCTCGCAAACCGGACATTTGCCGACTTCCAAGCCTTCCATATTGACCTCCTTTAACCTGAGGATGGCCCAGATGGTTTAGGACGGATGTCCCCAGAAAACTCAGGGCCGTGCGGTCTGGGTCTTAGCAATTGGTAGCCGCACCTGAAAGCGGGTGTCGCCGGGTTTGGACTCGAGGTGGATATTGCCCCGGTGTTGTTCCACGATGCGCCGCACCGTGTCCAGACCCAGGCCAGTGCCCTGGCCCGCTTCCTTGGTAGTAAAGAAGGGGTCGAAGATTTTAGCCTTCATCTCGGCGGGGATTCCGGGGCCGGTGTCGCCAATTTCGACTACAATCTGCTCGCCTTCTTTAGCTGCGCGTATGCGCAGGGTTCCCGAACCATTCATCGCGTCTATGGCGTTGTCAATCAGGTTCGTCCAGACCTGGTTGAGTTCTGCGCCATCACCCTCGAGCTTGGGCAGGTTGGGGTCGTAATCGCGCTCGAGGGTGATGCCCTTTTTCAGCTTATGCCCGAAGATGGCCAGGGTGTTATCCAGACCCGCTCGCACGTCAATGGCTTGCTGCGGAGCCTGATCCATATAGGTGTAGCTCTTGATAGCCTTGACCAGGGCCGAAATTCGCTTGGTGCTCTCCTGCACGGCCCCCGCCAAACTGCGCACCCGGATGCTGGTCTCGAGCCAAGCCAGCACCTCCGGCATAGCTTCCTCGGCAATCCCGGCCTTGAGGTGGTGCAGCCCCTCGAGCCACTCCAGGCTGGCTCCTGCCTCCACCCAAGTAGCTGCCCAGTCCCAGGCTTGGGGATTGCCCCGAGCTTCGAGCCAGTTGCCAATTTGATCCTCGAGGTCGGCCCTCGCCACCGCGCTCAAGGGTTTGGGCTGCAAG
This sequence comes from Thermaceae bacterium, assembly GCA_015478585.1. Classification (GTDB taxonomy): domain Bacteria; phylum Deinococcota; class Deinococci; order Deinococcales; family Thermaceae; genus Meiothermus. Next base: position 51,616 of record JADMIM010000012.1, read on the forward strand.
GTTTGTAGGTAGGTCAGGAGGTTTTCCAGCACGCTTGCTCCGAGTTTTTCTCCCACCCTTGCGGCGGCCCGCTCGAGGTCGCCAAAGCTTTCCAGCAGCCCCGCCGCCGAGCGCTTGGCTGCCGAGGCCGGGTTGTTGAACTCGTGGGCCAACTCCGCCGAGAGCTTCCCCAGCAGCATCAGCTTTTCCTGGCGTAAGTCGAGCCGGGTGAACTCCCGCGCTCGATCCGTCATGAGGCCCACCAGGCGTGGCCCCAACGTAGGAATGGCATTCAGCATGGGCATGAACTGGTCTTTGTGAATCAGCAACAGGGTGCTGGGCTTGGTGGTGACAACCATGGCCGAGTTGGTGGTCATGCGCGAGAAGGGCAGCAGACCACCAACGGCAGGAGCGGCGATATATATGCGGTTATCGAACGAATTCCCCAACCGACCCTCTACCTCACCCTCGAGGATAATCATCATCCGTTCGGCTTTCGCTCCGTACTCATCAACAATTTCGCCAGGCTGGGCGTATCGCTCCTGGCCGTGCTCCAAGAGCCACTCGAGCTCGCCCTGGCTCAAGTCTTGGAAGACTGGCACCTGGCGGAGGTCGTTGGGGCTGAGGCTCATATAACCCCTTGGGGGGTGCCCTCCCCTAAAGTGGGAAGAGGGGTGGAGGGGTGAATGGGCAGCCGCACCTGGAAGCGGGTCTCACCGGGACGGGAGGTGAACTGGATGTCGCCCCGGTGTCGCTCGACTACAGTCTGATAGGCCAGGCTCAAGCCCAGGCCCCGGCCCTCGCCGACCTCCCGGGTGGTGAAGAAAGGGTCGAAGATTCGCGGCTGAATTTCGAGGGCGATACCAGGGCCGCTGTCGGTGACTTCGACCAGTACCTGCTGGTGTTCTTGGCGGGTGCGCAGCTCGAGCCGCCCCTGCCCTCCCAGAGCTTGCAGGGCGTTCTCGATGAGGGTGGTCCAGACCGAGCCCAACTCCGAGCCATAGCCCGTAACCGAGGGCAGGTCGGTAGCATAGTCCCGCACGATTTCCAGCCCGCCAGTCTGGTAGTTCAAGACCCGCAGGGTGCTGTCCAGAGCCTCGTTAAGGTTTACTTCTTGCACCGGAGCCTGGTCTAAATAGGCGTAGCCGCGCATGGTATCCACCAGGCCGCTGATGCGGGCGGCGCTGCGGGAGGTGGTGCAGACCCCACTGGCCGCCCTGACCGAAGCCGCCAGCCAGCGCAAGCTACCCACAAAACACTCCGGCGGAACCTTGCTTTTCCAGACCTCGAGGTCTGGAGTCTCGAGGCCCGCTTCCACGATGGCCTCGACCATCTCCCAGGCTTCCGCCAGGTGGTTGTGCTCGAGCCAGGTGGCTACCTCCTCCTCGAGGTCGGAGCGCCGCAGGGGGGTGAGCACGGTCAGTTCGCCCTCCCATAGCCAGGAATCCAGCAACTCCAGCAGTTCTTGATACTGCGCCGGGGGCAGATATCGGGCCAGTTCGGCGCTGGTGCGCTGAACCTCTACTACCGCTTCTCCCAGGCGCTGCGAAGCCCGCAGGGCTGCCGAGGCCGGGTTGTTCAGCTCGTGGGCCAGCCCAGCGGCCAGAGTGCTGACCGCGCTCAAGCGTTGGCGCTCGCTGGAGAAGGCTTGCAGCCGGTTCATGCGCTGGGCTGCGGCCTGCATGAACTGGCGGGTAGCCTCGGGGTAGCGTCCCAAGATTTGCCAGAAGCTGTCCACGTGCAGCCGATACACCTTGCACTCGGTGAGGGCTCTGGCATTGGCAAAATAGTTGGGTTGGCCCAACAGGATGGGAATGTCCCCGAAAAAGTCGGGAGCCTGATACGTCACCATTACCCGCTCCTGACCCTGTTCCTGCTGGGTGATTTGTATCTGTCCATAAATCAGCACCATGAGCCAGTCGGCAGGCTGACCGGCTTTGAAGCAATACTCGCCCGCCGCCAGCTTGGTGATGCGCCCACCGGAGGCGACCTGCTCCATGCCTTCACGTTCCAGCGAGCTAAAAGCCGGAATCTGCCGGATGCGTTCAAACACCTCGAGTCCCATGTGCCCTCCGTCTCCCGTTCTATTGTGCTCCGGTGGGGTCTGGCAAATGTGATGCCCTACCACGGGCCAAGAATCTGATACGCGCTCCTGCACACCACTCCTCGAGCATCAAGAAATACCCTTCTGTACGAGAGAATTGAGCGACTGTTGGGCTACAGAGTCTCGAGGTACTGATGGATAAACTGCACCGCAATCGAACCCTCGCCCACCGCGCTGGCTACCCGCTTGACCGAGGTCTGGCGCACGTCACCCGCCGCGAACACGCCGGGCAGGTTGGTCTCGAGCAAAAAGGGGTCGCGCTGCTCTTTCCATAAACCCTGCGGCAGGTCTGGCCCGGTCAGCACGAAGCCTCGCTCGTCGCGCACCACGCCCTGGCCCAGCCAGTCGGTGTAGGGCATGGCCCCGATAAAAATAAACAGGGCTCCTGCCGGGACGCGCTCGATGCTCCCAAGAGTGGTGTCGCTCAAGGTGAGGGCCTCGAGGTGGCCTTCACCGTGAACCTCGGAGACTTGCGTGCAGGGCCGCACGGTGATGTTGGGCGTGTACTCGATCTGGTCAATCAGATACCGCGACATGGTAGCTGAGAGGCCCGAACCCCGCACCAGGATGCTCACGCGCTTGGCAAACTGGGCCAGGTACATCGCGGCCTGCCCCGCCGAGTTGCCCCCGCCCACGATATATACCTCTTCATCGGTGCAGGCTTGGGCCTCGGTGATGGCCGCGCCATAGTACACTCCCGCTCCGGTGAGAGAGTCGAGGCCGGGCAGCGCCAGCTTGCGGTAGTTGACCCCGGTGGCCACCAGCAAGGTGTGACAAGAGATTTCGCTGCCCTCGCCCAAGGTCACGATGCGGTACTGCCCGTCGGTGCGCAGGCTCGTTACCTGGGCCGGGGTGAGGATTTCCGCGCCAAACCTTCGGGCTTGAGCCACCGCTCGCCGGGCCAGGTCTCCGCCGGATAGGCCCGCCGGGAAACCCAGGTAGTTCTCGATGCGGCTGCTAGTTCCGGCTTGTCCGCCCGGAGCCTCGCGCTCGATCATCACCACTTTTAGCCCTTCCGAGGCTCCGTAGACAGCCGCCGCCAGCCCAGCAGGCCCGCCCCCCACAATCACCAGGTCGTAGAAAGGCTTTTCGGCCTGAGTGCGCAGGCCAATATGTTGGGCCAGTTGGGCCGGGGAGGGGTTAGAGAGTCTGGCCCCATCCGGCAGCAAAACCACCGGCAGGCTGACCTCGCCCATGCTGGAGAGCATAGTCTGGGCTTCCAGATTCTCTTCGATGTTGAGCCACTGGTAGGGCACCTGATTGCGGGCCAGGAAATCCTTGAGGTTGTGGGTGTCCGACGACCAGCGCCCGCCCAGCACCCGTATTCCCTCGAAGGGAGGGCGGTAGCCCGCCTGCCAGTCTTGCAGCAAATCGTCCAGCACCGGATAGAGTTCGCGCTCAGGGGGATCCCAGGGCTTCATCAAGTAATACTCAATGCGCACCTTGTTGATGGCCCGGATAGCCGCTTCGGTGTCGGCGTAGGCGGTGAGCAAGGCCCGTTTGGCCTGGGGGAAAAGCTCTTTGGAGCGCTCCAAAAACTCCACCCCGTCCATCTGCGGCATGCGGTGGTCACTGAGCAGCAGGGCTACCGCGTCACCCCGCTCCTTTAGCTCCTGGAGTGCGTCCAGGGCCTCCATTCCCGAAGCTGCCCGCAGAATGCGATATTCGGCCCCATATTTTCGGCGCAAGTCCTGAGCAATCGCCCCCAGCACTTGGGGGTCATCGTCAATAGTCATCAGCACTGGTTTGGCCACATTGCTATTGTGTCTTGCGAGGGATGGCTGAATGTAATATCCCTTCTGATATTTCTCACCCTGGGCCCTTTGTGAAAACCGCGATAGAGCGCTTTGCCAAGCCTGGGCTCGAGAAGATTGGCAAGGTTTGTGCGGAGGTGTGGCAGGAGGTTATCTAGGGGGCTGGAGTTCACCTGGGGTGTTGGCATTCACAAACAGGTCTGGGCCAAAGCGCTGGCGCAGGTCATCCATCGGCAGGCAGAGGATGCTGGCTTCCTCCAAGAGTCCTTGCATCCGCAAGTTGCCCGAACGAAGATGCTCGAGAACTAAGGGCTCGAGGGTTTTGCTATAGAGCCCTCCCAAAGGTTCAATAAACCCCTGGCCGCAGGCCACTACGGCCTCGAGGCCCGGTTGAGCCTGCTGCAACAGAAATAACCAGTAATCTGCGCTGAGAAATGGTTGGTCACACCCAGCAATAGCCACCCATTCCTGCTGGGCATGGGCCAAAGCCGAGTGCAGCCCAGACATGGCGTCCCCGCCGGGGTGCAAGTCGCCATACACCGGTACGGCAAACTCGGGGTAGGGGCGGTTAGCGATGATAAAGCGCTCAGTGGCTCCGGTTAGTCCGCTCAGCACCCAAGCCATCAAGGGCTGGCCCTGGAAGATATAGCGGGCCTTATCTTGGGTAAAGCGCTTAGAAAGCCCTCCTGCCAGCACCGCGCCACTCCACCTCATAGACCCAGCTTACCCGCCGGAGGGCGGCTTGGGGTGCGGTCGCGGTTACTCAAAAACATACCAACTAATAATTCTCATTTTGGAGTAAGATGCCATCACGTTATGTCTTTGACTGTCAAACTGATGGGCATTCCGCAAGTGAGCCTGGGCTCGAAGGTATTCCCTTTTGTAGATGACAAACGTGGTCAACTTTTGGCCTATTTGGCCCATAAGGGCGACTGGGTGGGTCGAGAGCAGTTGGCGTATTTATTCTGGCCGGATGTTGAAACCCCCAGTGCCCGCAAAAACCTACGCCACCTCCTGGGACGAGTGCGGGGTTTAGAGTGGCTCGAGTCCCCTCTGGAAGCCGAAGCCGAACGTCTGCGCTGGCCGGTGTCAACCGATGTACGAGCTTTTCTAAAAGCTATCCAGGAAGCCCGCTGGGAAGAGGCTTTAGGGCTGTACGGGGGTCTACTGCTGGAGGACTTTTCCGGCCATGAATCCTCGGAGTTTTGGGCCTGGCTCCAGACCGAACGCGAGCACCTGCAAAACCACTGGCGCACAGTCTTATTCAAGCAAGCCCAGACCCTCGAGCAGGCCGGAAAACCCCAGGAGGCCAGCCAGTTGCTCGAACAACTCCTCCAGCACGATGCGCTGGACGAAGAAGCCCTCAAGGCTTATATGCTGACGATGGTTCGCGGAGGCCAGCGCGGTCAGGCCCTCAAAGCCTATAGTCGCTTTAGCGACAGGCTGCTAGAAGAGCTAGATTTGCGGCCCACGGTGGCTTTGGAACGGCTCACCCAGTCCATCCGCGAGGAAGACCCGGCCCTGCTGGTGGCGGCTGTGCCAATCCCACCCCCACCCCCCTCCAAAACCCACCTACCCACCC
>JADMIM010000231.1 GCA_015478585.1 Thermaceae bacterium
AAGAGCGCTCCAATTCGCTGATTACCCTGGCTGCCGCATCGTGTTGGCGCGCTTCAGCTACATTCTCTGCATTCTCACCATCTGTAGCCTCGATCCTGGGACGACCTGGCCCCCAGAAATCGGACCTGGACGACCGGCCGGAGGCATATAAAACACTGCGGTAGCCGGACCGGGTTAGCAGTGGCATGAAATCGAAGTGGGTCCCGAAGGTGCGGTAGAAGTTGTCCAGCTCGGCCAGCACGATGCAGTAGTCTTGGACCCAGGGTTCTTCGCGCTGTGAAGTGGCGTAAGACCCCATCCAGTCCCAGGGAGCCAGTTCGTCCAGGCGGGCGGCTTGCTCCTCCAGCAGGCCAACGAGTGCGGGGAGAGACTCAACGAGGTGTGCCCCGTGCGCCGCCTGGGCTCTGTGGGGGTTGGCCTCGGCCAGCGCCGGAGCGCAGTCAGCGAGCAGTCCGGCAGCGGCATGGGCCAGCGAGCCCCTCTTGCCTGCCCAGGCACGAGTAAAGGCGCTTCGCTCGGGATCGCCACCCCACTGCCGGGTGAACTCCATGCGCATTCGATAGTCGATGGCCCCGCCGAGCAGGCCATAGTCATAATAGCGCAGGCCAGCAGCATCCACCGGGATGCCGAGGGTGCTGGGTAAGGTAAGTGCGTGTGAGCTGGAATCCTGATCTGTCGTTCGAGCAGCACTGATCCGCGCGGCAAGATCCCTCGATACCTGGCGCAGCCCTGGGTAATATTGTTGCCACCACAGGGCCAGCGGTTGGTTCGGCTTTAACCACTCGGTGACTGCACCCGACATTTCCGGCATTGGAACTCCTGCCTTCTTCCCAGTTTAGCCCAACATACCAGGCTCTCACACGCGCTCTGACTACATCTCAGTGTCCGGTGCGGGTTTCCGCGATACCAGCTAATTCGTTCGCCAGCACTGCCAGCACCAGCACAAGTTGGGTGGAAAGCCTGGGCGTGCCATAGGTCGTATCGTCACCGTGAAGTATGTAGTTGCGATCATCCAGCCTGGTATCCAGCAACGCTTTCAGGCCACTAAGCACCGGGTCAATGTGAATCTGTGTACAGTCCAGACGCTTTCTTAGAC
>JADMIM010000232.1 GCA_015478585.1 Thermaceae bacterium
TCTTCAGGGAATAAATGTTAGGGGCTTTCTCCTATATGTCAACACGGCCTAGTACCGTATCGTATAGCGGAAATCGCTCGAGCTGCTCCCGGCTTGCCACAGTCTTATTGTAACTTGCCTACTCCACGCCCTCAGCCTTCAGTTCCGCCGCCAACTTCTCGTAGCCCTTCCGCCCCATCAGGGCGTAGGTGTACTCCTTGCCCAACTCCACCCCCGGCTGGTCGAAAGCGTTGATGTTCCACAGTTCGCCCAGGAAGGCCGTCTGCCACATCAGATGTTGCAGCAACCAGCCCAGGTTGTGGGCATCCAGGCGCTCTAAGGTGATGGTGTAGTTGGGCTGCCCGGCCTTGGCGAGCGCGTGAGCAGTGGCCTTGGCCTCGGCGGTGAGCAGGTCGAAGAAATTGCGTCCGAAGAGGTAATCCAGGCTTTCCAAGCCCTTCACGACGGGAATCTCTAAGTCTTGGTCGGGGTGCTCGAGGCGAATCATGGTCAGCAGTTTGTCGTGCGGCCCTTCGCGGAAGAGCTGCACCTGAGCGTGTTGGTCGGTAGTTCCGACGGCTCGCACCGCGGTGGTTCCGACCCGCACCTTGTTGCCCTGTTTGTCCTTGGTTTTGCCCAGGCTCTCGTCGTGGAGCTGGACAAACCAGTCTGGCAGGTAGCGCAGCCGGGTCGAGTAGGGCATGAAAACCCAGATGTTCATGCCTTTTCGCATCAGCAGGTCTTGGATTAGCGCGGTCTGGGCGGGCAGGTTCCCGGCGGCAGGTTGTTGCGCGGTCTGGTTGGCTTTTCGTGCCCCGGCCATCAGGTTTTCCAGGTCTACCTCGGCGAAGGCCAGGGGCAGCGTACCTACCGGACAGGTCACGCTGTAGCGTCCACCTACGGCGGGGGGGACATCGAAAGCGGCCAGATTTTCGGCCTGGGCATAGGGGCGCAGGATGCCCCGCGCGGGCTCGGTGGTGACGGCGACATGTTTTTTCCAGTCGTCACCGAGAAAGTCCTCGAGCCACTTTCGCAACAGCTGGTAAGCCGCAATGGTTTCGGCAGGGCTCTCTGACTTCGGAATCACCTTCACCAGTGAGGCTTTCGACTCGAG
>JADMIM010000233.1 GCA_015478585.1 Thermaceae bacterium
GTCCCAAAAGAGGACTAAAAAAGCAAGGTAACATTACCCTTCACGACCGCCAACGCCAGCGTTACCGCTGTAAAGTCTGTGCCAAAACCTTTAGCGAACGCACCGGCACCGTGTTCGAGGGTTTGCGTAAACCCCAGGGTTTAATCGTTATGGTGGTCACATTGTTAGCCTGGGGCTGTCCTATCCAGGCCATCGTGGCCGCTTTCGCTCTGGATGAACGCACCATCGCGGATTGGCGAGACCGGGCCGGGCAGCATTGTGAAAGGGTTCATGACCGGTTAGTGGCCCAACAAAATCTGGACTTACAACACGTCCAACTCGATGAAATCCGGGCCAAAGGGGTCGGTAAGGTCATCTGGTTAGCTATGGGTATCATGGTGCCGACCCGTTTATGGCTGGGGGGCGTGGTCAGTGTTACCCGTGACCGTGCGTTGGCCGACCGTTTACTAAAAATAGTGCGGGGATGTGCTAAAACCACTGGTAAAGTGCTGGTCTGTGTGGACGGTTGGGCGGCTTATCCTAAAGCGATAAAAAGAGCTTTCCGCGAGAAAGTAGTCGGGCCAGGCTCAGGGCAGCCTAAAAGGGGTCGGCCTCGTTTAGCCCTCTGGCCCCAACTCGCTATCGGAGTAGTCATAAAATACAAGCGGGCCTATAAGCTGGTGGAAGTGCGCCGGGAAATAGTGGCTGGTAGCCGAGAGTTAGTGGCCGAACTAATCAGCACTTCTCAGGGCGGTTTGTACTTAAACACCAGTTACATCGAGCGGTTCAATGGCACCTTGCGGGAGCGATTAGGTAGTTTAACTCGCAAGTGTCGTCACGCTGCCCGCAGGGTCGAAGCTTTAGAGACGGGAATGTATCTGGTCGGGAGCGTCTACAACTTTTGTGTGGCGCACCGCGAATTGCGGGTGGCGAACTATGACCGGCCGGAGCAAGGTCGTTGGCAAAAGCGCACTCCAGCGATGGCGAGCGGCTTGAGCGACCATATTTGGAGCATTGATGAATTATTAAAGTACAAGGTCGTACCGCCGCCTTTTGGGCCACCGAAGCGCAGAGGCCGACCGCCCAAAAAGTCAGTTCAAAAC
>JADMIM010000013.1 GCA_015478585.1 Thermaceae bacterium
GCATTAGCCCGAACACCGGTAGGCCGCTCAAAACCCCCTTGAACCCCAGCCAGCCAAACAGCGCAAACAGGAAAAACCCCACCGCGAAACCCACGATGCCCATTAGCAGGATCGGCTTGCGGCCCACCACCTCGCTGCGGCGGCCCCAGTAGGGAGCCAACAAAAACTGCATCAGCGCGTAACCAGTGGAGAACAGCCCAGCCTGAAGCTCGGAAAAATGCAGCTCTCGAGCCAGCGGCCCGATGATGGGGAACAGGATCGAAAGACCGAGAATGCTGTTGAAGAGCGTCAGAAAGAGCAAAGCCAACGGACTCACGTCGCCCAGTTTACGTCCGACTCGAGGACAAAAGTCTTATGGAGGTTACGCTCGAGACCCTTCCTCCAAGGCCAGGAGTTTTGATTAAATCCCCTCTCCCACAAGGGAGAGGGTTAGGGTGAGGGCTTTTGCACAGGGGGTATGAAGCTTGCTTTCCACGCTCCGCCCAATGGGTTGTTGGGAGAGAATTCCACGCCAGGAATGCCGCTCAAACCCTCGAGAGGGCTTTGTCGCTGATAAAGAGTTCCAGGCCGAATTGGTGGGCGCGGTGGTGGGCAAAAGCCCGGAGGGCCGGGGTGTCGGCGTAGTCCAGGGCAAAGAGTTCCAGGTCGGTCTGGAGCAATTCCCCAGCCAGACGTTCGTGCTCCTGGAGAATTAGCTGCGGCCAAGCCTCGTAGGTGCCGGTTTTGGTCCAGGCTACCGAGAAGGACTCAAACAAATGGCCGTCCACGAACTCCGCCAGACGGGGCAGCAGGGTGAAACCTCGATTCGCCATCAAATAAGCGGGGTGGGTTTGTTCGCGCAGCAATGCCACCAACATCAGGACATGCGGAGCCTCCTCGGGAAAGACCTCAGCGATATCCAAGGTGTCGAGGAATAGGCCCAGGAAGCCTTTATCCAAGGCCCCTCGAGCCTGGCTGAGCACCTGGTTTATCCAGCCGGGATGACTGACTTGTACATAAGCCCCACCCCAGTCGGGGTTCCTACGTTCGCGCTGCCAGGGAGCGGGTGGCCCGGTATCTTCACTAAGGCTCAGGTAAGCCAGTGGAAAAACCCCATGCCCCTTGAGCCAGGCCAGTTCACCGGCAGAATAAGATTCACTTTGCAGCACCACCCGTTGGTACTGGGCGAGTTTGGGCAACTCGCCTGCGCCGTAATAAAAGGCAATCGGTTTGGAGGATGAGGTAGGTAGCATGGTCAACTCCGAAAAGCGGGAGGCTAGGCTTGTCAAGCGTCGAACGTCTAACGCTCAAGGTCGAAGGTCAAAGGTCGAAGGCCCAACAACCTAAAAACACTAACTGCGTCCCAGACGGTATTTATCAATAGGACAATTATGCTGTCCTGGTGTAGCTCTTAAGCCTCTGTATTTAGCCCTTTGCATTTTGCTGGTGAGTTCGGCGTTTAGCCCTCTGCCCTCAGCTCTCAGCTTGCCAGAGATATTCCACCGAATCTTTCAGGCTGTAGATCGGCTCCCAACCCAAGGTCTGGCGGATGCGGCTGATATCGGCCTGAATCCAGTTGACGCTGGCAGAGCGTGCCGGAGCAGGGTTGGCCTCGAGGATTTGACCCTGGAAACCGGCTGTCGCAGCCAAGAGCTGCACCAACTCCCGGTTACACACTGCCTGACCGCTGCCCACATTGAGGATGGGGGCCTCGAGGGGAGCTGCCAGTGCGGCCTTCACCACCGCCCTGGCCACATCCCGAACATCCACGAAATCGCGGTAGGCTCCCAACGGCCCCATCTCGATATAGTCACGGCCCTGCTTACGGGCCTGGCGCATCTGGGATGCGGCTCGGCCCAGCATGTTCTCGGCGGGAAGCCCGGCTCCGATAGGGTTGAAAACCCGCAGCACCACCCCGTCCAGGCGACCCTCGAGCTTCGCTAGCGCCACCAGTTGGGCGCTGGCTAGACGGGTTATCCCGTATACGCTCACCGGGTGGGTAGGGGAGTCCTCATTTACCGCGATTCCTGTTTCCACTACGCCGTATTCCCCTGCCGAGCCCAGCTTGACCAGGCGGGCCTGGGGGGCGGCTCGAGCCACCGCTTCGATAATCTTGGCTACCACCAGCACATTGGCTTCGACCAACTCCAACACACTGCCGACCAGGCTTCCCACGGCGTTGATTACCACGTCGGGCTGGGCCTGTTGGATAATTGAGACCAACGCCTCGAGGGAACCCTGGCTCAGGTCGTGCTGTACCCAAGGGTCAGAGGCAGGGCGGTTCTTGCGGCCCAGACAGACCACGCTGGCTACCTGGGCTTCCTGGCGCAGGGCCTGATGGATATGCCGACCCAGAAACCCCGAAGCACCTAGCAAAAGCACCCTAGCCACAGCTCACCTGTTCCTCGAAACCCTGGCTCAATCGCCCACGACCTGCAACAACTGGTCGGGCAGCAACCGGGGTTTTAGCTGATCGAACACCCGGTTGGCCTCGTCGTAGTCGTCGGGACGACCAATATCCAACCAGTAGCCATTAAACTCGTAGGCTGCGGGCAGGGTTTGCTGTGACAACAAATCCAGCACCAACTGGTCGAAGCCGAAGGGTTGGCCTATGGGGTAGGGCTCGAGGGTTTTACGGCTCAGGGCATAGATGCCCATGCTCACCGAGTAGGAAAGGGTGGGCTTTTCGGTAAAGCTCACGATGCGCTGGCCGCTGGTCTCGAGCACGCCAAAGTCAATTTTGACATCGCGCCGGTAGGTAGCCACCGAGAGGGGGGCCCCACTGCGGGTATGCGCCCGCATGAAGTCGCCGTAGTTAAGATCGGTCAGCACATCCCCGTTCATCACCAGGAAATGTTCGGGCAAATACTCAAGAAAGCCAAACAGCGGGCCGATAGTGCCCAGCGGGGTGTCTTCCTCACAGTAGGTGACTTCCAGACCCCACTTGCTGCCATCGCCCACGAAGGCCCGAATCAGCGAACCCAAATGACCGATGGCCAGGGTGATGCTACGAAAACCGTGTAGGCGCAACTGACGCAAAACGATGTCGAGAATCGCGTACTCGTTGCCAATCGGCACCAAGGGTTTGGGGAATGCCGTGGTGTAGGGCCTGAGGCGAACTCCTTTGCCACCCGCTAGAATGACTGCATGCATAATGAACCTCCTTCTGAACGGTGTAATTTGCCAATTGCTAAAGCCACACCCTGGGGTGGTAGACAAAATGAGTTGAGGGTGAAGCTATCGGCCAAGTGCATGGGGTCTCCTTTTCAGCGATATTGCGCTATCTGACCGAGGCTAGCGCCCAGAACTGAGGCGACCACCCCCAGCAGTAGTGAAGTTGTGATCCAGTAGCTGAGGGCTGGGTCTAAGAACAAACTCAACCCCAAATACAGCAAAGCCGCTCCCGCGAAGCTGCCCAATACCCACCACAGACGGCTCCTGGCGAGCAGGATAAAGTTGATATAAAAAACCCCCGCCAGCATCAGATGAGCCATGAACATCATCGCTCCCTGGATACTTAGCTGCTCGAGCTGGCTGAGTATTAGAGCACAGGCCAAGGAAACTATGGCTACTACAAAGAGGGCCGCCCCCAAGGTCTCGAGCAGTACCCGTCGCTCCCCCACCACAAATTCCTGGACTCTCTGGGTTTCGCGCAGGAGCAAAACCGAACGTTCGCGGAAACGCCGAACCTGCCATTCCAAAACCCCCATGCTGACCACCAATGGCATGATGCTCAGGCTGAGATCGAGGTTGGAGAACATATAGTGAGTATTCCCCAGCAAAACCAAGGCCGCAGAAAGTGCGCCGTAAACCAGCAGTGGCAAGCCACCCAGGTAATCCTTAGGGGCCAGGGTGGGCGAGAAATCTTTGGCCTTGGGGGTCGTCCAGATGGCATAGCAAGCGGCAGTCAGGCCCAGAGCCAGGGTGGCTAGCGAACCGCCTATCGCACTTCCCTGGGCCGGGGTAGGGGAGCCTGCTGCCAGATACCAGACATTGGTCAGGATGCTGGGGAGCAACACCACCAATAGCCAGCCCTCGAGCCGGTAGATAATCAAAACCGAGGCCACCATCTGATAGGCCATCTGGGCTGTAGCAAATGCAACGGTTTGCGGCCCCAGACCCCACCAGTGGCTCAGCAACACTGCCCCCACCTCCACGATGCCAATCCCAATCAGGCATAAGCGCAGCAAGAGCCGGGCTGCTTCTTCCTGAAAACCCCGCCCGATGAGCCGGTAGACCAGCCAGCTCATGCCCAGACCCCAGGCCCAGCCCACTGCCGTGCTGAGCACCAGCCCGATCAGCAGACCTTTAGAACCGATGGCCTGAGAAATCGCCGGGTAGGCCAGGGCAGGCAACACAAACAGCACCCCATGCGAGAGTTCGCGCAGGGTTTGCCAGCGCCCACTGGAAAAGGGCGTATCGGCTGCGACTTTGAGCCTACGCGGGACACTGCGGTATAGCTCCTCAGCGACCGCAAACACATCCGGCAGGCCATACTCCTCACGGGCGATGCGGTCGGTGATGCCTCCGCTTTCCAGGGCTGCGGCAACTTGCAGAGAATCCACCGCCGTGGTGCAGACATAGTTGAACTGCCGGGCCAACTGCGACAGCGCCGTCTGGGAGCGGCGATCCGAGCCAATATAGGTCACTACAGCCATTTCTGGTGGAGGGTGGTACTCGTTGCGCTGGCTCATTCAAGGCTCTCCTAGGCGGATACACCCATCTCGAGCAAGGCTTCCTCATCGAGGTAGGTAGGGCCGGTCAGGGCCTCCTCGTAGACTTGGCGATAGGCTTCGATAGATTGCTCGAGGGTAAATTTTTGCAAAACCCGCTCTCGAGCCTCTGCTCCCAGACGCTGGCGCAAATCTGGATTGCTCAGCAGTTCGAGACACGCCGCCGCAATGGCTTGGGTGTCTCGGGGTGGCACCACGATGCCCGCTTCGCCGACCCCTTCGGCTACCCCGCCCACGTTGGTAGATACCGTAGCCCGCCCACAGGCCATGGCCTCGATCACGGTGTAGGGAAAGCCTTCGGAAATACTGCTCAAAACCACCACGTGCCCCGCTCGGTAGGCTTGCGCAGGGTGGGCCACCCGCCCTTCAAAACGCACCGAGGCCTCGAGGCCGAGTTGACCAATCAGGGCCAGGCAGCTCTCGTAATACATTTCGTTGCCCGCTGGAACGGGCCCGAAAATGCGCAACTTGGCTCCTTCGATTCGTTTTTGCACCAGGGCGAAAGAGCGGATTAGGGTGTGGATGTCCTTGAGCGGGTCTATGCGGCCCATGAACACGATAGTGGGTGTTTCCACTTCTTCTTCTGCAGGCAGGAACTCACTGGGGTCTACCCCGTTGTACATGGTACGAAGTTGGCCCAGCCTGGCCCCGTTATGAAGCTCCCAGCGGCGGTTGTAGCGCGAATGTGGGGCAATGATATCAGCCACTTGGTAGGCCGAGCTGTTGAGCAAGCGGAAAAAGTTGAGCAACAACATCTTGACCGCGTAGGACAGCGGGTCGTGTAGGTAGCTGAGGTAGCGCTCGCGCAGATAAATCCCGTGTTCAGACAGCACCAGAGGGGTTCCATAAGTCCACTTGGAGGCCATGCCCACCAGGGTGCTGAGCCCGCTCATGGCGGTATGAACCAGATCTACCTTCAAGGGTGGGTGTGACAGGGGGCGCAGCAGGTGCTCGAGAAAATCCAATACCATCAGTGCGTCCGCCAGGGTCAGGATGGGTTTGGGTTTGGCTGTGGGCGACTCCACGCCCTCGTCCATCTCGGCGGTGTGCCATAAATCCATGAGCTGCTCGAGGGAACGGTTGGACAGCAAAGCCGCCGAAAGGTCGGCCTCCTGGGCATATCTAAACAGGGCATGCAGCGAGTTCAAGAAGGAGTTATAAATCCCCAGGGGCTGCTGGTTCAGCATCGCTGTAGGCCGAATCAGGGTTCTCAGGAAGGTCAAATAGACCTGTTCAAACCAATCCGGGGTGAGTTCACCTCCAATTTTGCGGGGAGTTGGTTCAAATCCCCACAGGGGTAGGTTGGTTATCTGAACCAGGTTAGGGGGGGCAGTCCAGGTGCTCTTCTCCAGGCCGTTCACGCTCACTGCCACCACGTGAAAGCTTTGATCGGGCATACCCTGGATGAGCTGGTGACACCACACACTCACCCCCCCGGTGTAGTACGGATAAGTTCCTTCGGTAACTAGGGCAATTTTCACTGAGTCTACCTGTGTCGGAATGCGATAAAAGAGGCTCGAGGTCTATGGCTAGAGACTTTTGACCTGGGTGGAGCTGGTTTTTTCTTTCTTTAACCGCTAAATATCCTATACCGTGATGATCAAGAAAATATCTGCTAACAACCGTAGGTTTAGGGCTCGTCGGAAGGCGGGCTATCTGGGGCATCGGGCACCATTTGCAGGCTGACATCGCCCAGATTGCCACTGAGGGTAGCCACATAAGCTGCTGGGGTCAGGGTGAGGGTCTGTCCCGAAGCCAGGCTCAGGCGTGAGATGGTGTTGCCGTTGTAGCTCTCGGCGGGAATACCCGTAACTGAGGCTCCGCTCAGGAAGAGGGTTCCGGCAACCGACGAACTAACCGTAACCTGCTTCAGGGCACGATCCCAGACGGCCTTGGTACCTTGCAGGGTGTTGAAGTGGCTGGTGCGGTAGGCAGCCTCGGCTCCCAGGCTTTGCCAGGGCAGATTCTTTAGATTGGCCTTGAAGTAGGTACTGTACTTGCCTATCAGAGCATCTATCCAGTCGAAAAGCAGATTGTGGTTGGTGGAATACTGTCGCAAGTTGGCGATGTGGAAGGTGTGGGAATATAGCGAGCCCGTCGCCAGGTGGCCGAGGGCGATGTTGGTCTCGGCATCAATAACTTGCGGGTAGGTCAGGTCTTGAGGCCAGTAGCGCAGTGCACCATTAGCACAGGTACCACTGGGGCCAAAGAAGCAGTTATAAATGCTGGCTTCCTCGTCGGGGGTGGTGGCGAGGTAGGCGATGTTGGTGGGCCAGTCCGGCACGACCAGCAGGCTCGAGTTCATGGGGTGGACAATGCCGCAGTTAAAGCAGCTCGGCTGCTCGCTCTTAAAGGACATATTGCCGTGCAGGTATTTGATGCCGTAGGCGGCGGCTTCGGAAATAAGGTCGGGGTTGGAGGCCATCAGACCGTAATCGGTGGGGGGGTCAATGTCATCGTTGCAGTTGGGGTTGTATACCCCCAGGCCAGAATACTCACCGGTTTTGAGCACGGTTCTGTTGGTGATGTTGAGGCCCATAGCCTGACCGTCGGTAATGTTCTGCCGAATTTCGGTTCTAATCTGAGCTGCGGTAATTACTGGACAAGTAGGGTCTCCCGGATAGTTTTGCATCTTGGGATGGGTCAGGGTGTGGTTGATAAAGCGGAAATCGCTCCTGAGGCAGCGGGTGGTGCTGGTAAAGGGGTCTGGGCTAGACATGGTGACGTTACAACCCGTGGCCCCTGAGGTTCCGTTGGCGGGTGCGGTCAGGTCGGCATCGCCCGCGTTGTAGGCGATATTGAGCATGAACGAGGGCAGCACCGATGCGTATTTGGTAATCATAGATCGCTGGAGTTGATAGGTACTGACGGCATCAGTGGGAGACATGCTGAACCCACCAGGCACGTAAGTTCCATCGGGGTTGCGCTCGTCGGCAGAGTTGAACCAGTCGTCTACGTCTACATGCAGGTAATGCTTGCGCTCGCCTAAGAACACGCCTTTACTGGCCCAGCGAATCAGGCTATACGCCAGCAGGTTGGCTTGCAGTAGATACTGGTTGGTGGTAAAGGTCAGGGCCAACCTTTCACGTCCGTCGGTAGAGGGGCTGAGTACCCCTAGAATGCTGCCGCCTGAACTCAGGAGAGAGGTCGCATTGCAGCCCGCCGCGATGCTGTCTTGGTAGACATAGGAATAGGTAATGGGAATGCTGGCGGTAGCCTTGAGTTCACTGAAGACTTTGGCTCCCGCAGAGGTCATGCTGGCATTCAGCGGGGTCGCATTAACCCCACCTTCTCTGATCGGGCGCAAGCAGTAATCCTCGGGGAAAGTGCCATAAGAGGTATAGAGCGAAACCTGGCGCACTTTATAGTTGCGCTCATAGTCCCACAAGGTATTCCATTCCACCCCGTCAAAGGCGCTGAGGTAGTTGCCAGAGGCATCCTGGTAGAGCAGGGAGTTGTTGGTGAGCAAGATGGCGCTGTATTTTCCGGAACCGTCGGTATCTATCAAGCTGGCTGTGGTCAGAGGGGTACTTTGAGCCAGGAGCACGTCATAGGGTGTACCAACTTGATCCAGAACAGCTTTCCAGGTGGGCAGGCCAAAGTCATCGGCGTTGAGGGCGACAATCAGAAACTTGAGCTGAACTTTGTCGGTCACGGCGAAAGGCTGAACGCCAATATTCAAGGGGATAATCCCCTCTTTCTGTGGCAGCGCCCCCGGAACTTGGGGCTGGGGTAGAGCCGGAAGGCCAGGAATGATCTGTCCGGTGTTGTGATTGTTGGAAGGGTTAGAAGTAGGATTTTTTTGAGATTGACTACATCCTACGATTATCAACAAAAAAGCCACTATCAATCCCCACTCGAGCAGCCGCTTCCCGCCTGATTTGTGCATGTATCCCTCCTGAATATTAAGCAAAGATTGGGTTGAGCCTAAAGGTAGTGCCCTGCGTCTGTGATGGTCTTAAACTCATTGCTGTTAATCGTTTTTACTTATTCTTTACCACATTAATTTAGCACAGTTGTAGATGTTTTAATGCATTATTCATTCGTTACAAACTATGTATCTCATGTAACGCTCAAAAAACCAATGATGGCAATAAGAATAGCTTGGATGCAACGGGTTTGTAACGTTTTAGGTTATAGGTTTTGAAGGTCGCAATTTTTCTATAAAGCCCGTTCTGAAAGATGTTTTTGGCATTGCTGGTGCTATAAAGTCGGGGATAGACCGGATTGAGCCGATACTTGTACAATGTCTTGACACATAGATTGAACCGGCCCGTTGACGTGCGCGTTTTTAGCTCAAGAAAGGGGTAATAATGGCAGCAGCAAGATATTCGGCGGAATTTGGAAAAATCGGCATAATTGGGATGGGTTATGTAGGACTAACCCTAGCTGCGGCGCTAGCCCGTCGGGGGTTTAGCGTTTACGGTGTAGACACCCAGCCCAGAGTACTGGAGTCTTTGGCGGCGGGCAAACCCCATATCTTCGAGCCGGGGATTGACGAGGTGTATCAAGGCCTGACCGGGAAAACCCTATTCGCTGGGGCTGAACTGCCCGCGCATGGGGTAGACGTGGCCATTCTTTGTGTCTCCACCCCAGTACAGATGGACACCCATACGCCTTACCTCGAGAATCTGCGTAAGGCCGCCCAGCACGTAGCCCAGCGTTGTGACCCCGGCACACTGGTGGTGGTACGCAGCACGGTTCCCGTAGGGGCCAGCCGGGCTATCGTGTTGCCGGTGCTGGAAGCAGCCTGGGGTGAGGGTAATGTCCGGCTGGTGATGGCTCCCGAGCGCACCATCCAAGGCCAAGCCTTGCGCGAACTCGAGGAGCTTCCGCAGGTGGTGGGCGGGCTTAACCAAGAGAGTCTCGAGGCCGGTCTGGCTTTTTTTGGCAAACTTGCCAAACAACTGGTGCCCGTCTCAGAGCTGGAAACTGCCGAGCTGGTCAAGCTGGCCAACAACTGCCACACCGACTTGATTTATTCCTTTGGCAACGAAATCGCAATGCTAGCCGAACGCTGGCAACTAGACCCGCTCGAGGTCATCCGGGCCACCAACTTGAACTATCCCCGCCCCGACCTGGCCAAACCCGGTTACGTTGGCGGGGGCTGTCTTTCCAAAGACCCTTATATCCTCATCAGCGCGGCCCGTTCGGTGGGCTACGAGCCGTTTTTAGTGAGCCAGGCTCGAGCCCTCAACGAACACCTGCCGGTGCATGTGGCCGAACAAGTGGTACGGATGATTCGTGAGGGGCGGGGAAGTGCCGAAGGTGCGACTCTGGCCGTGCTGGGTTGGGCTTATAAGGGCTGGCCGCCCACCGACGATATGCGGGGCACTCCCATCGCCGACATGATGCCGATTTTCCGGGCTGCGGGCCTGCAAGTGCGGGGCCACGATTACCTGGTGTCTGCGGGGGTAATCCAGGAGTATGGGGGCATTCCAATGAGCGTGGAGGAAGCCTTTGCGGGCGCAGACGCGGTGCTGGTAATCACCAACCATCCCGAGTACGCCAAGCTCGAGCTGCACAGCCTGCTGCCCAAGCTCAAACGCCCTGGCCTGGTCTTTGACTCCTGGCGTATTCTCGATGGCAAAGCGGTTCAGGCGGCAGGGCTGCGCTATGCTGGCCTGGGTTATCAACCTCAAATTGAGCCCGAACTGGTCTCTTAACTCAGGAGTGCATCGTGCAAAAAATATTGGTTTTAGGTGGAGCTGGGTTTATCGGTTTCCACCTCTCGAAGCGCCTGGTTGCAGAAGGCCACCAGGTTGTCTTGGTAGACGATTTCTCGAGGGGCCAGGCCGACCCCGAGCTTAGAACCCTGATTGCCCACCCTCAGGTTTCGCTGATTCAGGCCGATCTCACCGACCCCAACTCCTATGCTCAGTTTCCCCGCGACTGCCACCAGATTTATATGTTGGCAGCGGTAGTGGGGGTGCGCAACGTGGAGAAAGACCCCTTTAGGGTGGTGCGGGTTAATACCCTGGCGGTGATGCATCTGTTGGACTGGATACCCCCAGGCTGCAAGCTCTTTTTTGCCTCTACTAGCGAAGCCTATGCCGGGGCTTTTATGGCGGGTATTGCCCACATCCCCACCGCCGAGGATGTGCCCCTGGTGATCCAGGACGTGACCTCGCCCCGGTTTACCTATGGGGCCAGCAAATTGCTGGGTGAGGTAGCGGTAATTCATGCAGCCAAGGCTAAAGGCTTTGGCTATGTGGTCGGGCGCTTTCACAACGTGTATGGGCCACGCATGGGTGCTGACCACGTGATTCCCGAGCTTAGCCTGCGGGCCATGCGCCGGGAAAACCCTTTCAGGGTATATGGCACTGACCAGTCTCGAGCCTTTTGCTACATTGACGATGCCACCCAGGCCATGAGCTTGCTGATGGCCCATGCAGAGGCCGATAACCAGATTGTGCATATCGGCAACGACACCGAAGAAACCAATATCGGCGACTTGACCGAACTGGTGTTGAAGGTCGCTAACTTTCATCCCAGCCTCGACCGCCAGCCTGCGCCCTCGGGGGCAGTAAATCGTCGCTGCCCGGATATTGGCAAGCTGCGCGGCCTTACCGGCTTCGAGCCCAAGGTTTCGCTCGAGCAGGGGGTAAGGCAGACCTTTGAGTGGTATCAGCAGTGGTTTGCGGCCCAGAAAGTCTGATACGCACTTGGCAAGGAGAGTCGCTCCTTTTCCCTCTCAGAGCGGTTTCCACGAACACCCCAGACAGCCCTCGCTTGCTTTTTATGTGTCTGGGGTGATTTATGCTTCACCGCGTGCAGCGTAAATGTGAGAAACACGATCAGGGTTGGGGGCTATCGAGGTAGTTGGCGAGTTCCTCGAGATATTTGGGTAAGGCTGCCCAGGGATTAAGCACATTGTTCACCAACATGGTATCGGTGACGTAAAAAAGCCCCACCTTCCCCAGCACGGCTTTGAGCTTGGCTAAAGCAAATGGGGCAGGGTCGTTGTACAGCAACAGCCCGGTCATGTTGGGATTGGTGTTGAGGGGATATATGGTGGGGTCGAAAAAGGCTTCCGGCCCTTCATAGACAATGATGGCATCGGCCACGCTGCCATCGAAAAAAGCTGGACTAACAGTGGTGCCGGGATTGGTAATTGCTAGCTCGAGCCCCTTGGTCTGGCGAATATAGCGGTATAGGGCGCGGTAATAGGCCAGGATATCTTTGTAGGGATATCCCCCCGTCACCAGCGGAGCCTGGCTTTCGGCCATGGGCGCGCAGGGGTGCTCGAGGCTCTGGTATAGGGTGGGGGTATAGCACATCTCGTCCACGAAAATGCCGCGAATGCGGGGGAAAAAGGCCAGCCAGCGGTCTACATTGGTTTTGAAATCGCTTTTGAACCCACTTCCTTTGGGACTGCCCTGAAAAGGGCGACGGCTATAGCCAGAACTCACGTACCCAATCACCTCGATGCCCGAGGCATCGAGATTGCCGACAATATCTTGAATTTTGCCCTGGTATAGGGGGTCGCCCCTCCAGTCTGGACTGTCGAAATCCACGTTTACGATAGCGATGATATGCAGGCTAGGATGAAGCTTCTGCACATTAATCAGGCGCTTATATTCGTTGACTCCCCAACTGTGGGGGTAGACATATATGGGTACTAGCAATACCGGCTTGAGTCCGGTGCGACCAATGGGGTTAGCCATAGCAAATACCCCGCAAGCCAATAAACAAAAAAACACAATCCTCCGCATAAATTGTCGCAGGATAAGGGTTGGGCCTCTTAAGTTGGTGAAGGGCTTTGGTTTTTGGTGACTAGCCCTCGAGTCTTTCAGCTTAACTGCCGATGAAAACCGCTTTAAAGCAAGAGCGGTTTTCGCAAAGAACCTTGGGGTAGCCTGGGCCTATTGACTGTACTCATCTGATATTTTGCCGCCCATGGCGGCGGCAAAATTCAGAGAACCGCGATAGTATGGGGGAACTGTGCAGTTGGGCGAGTGGGTTTTACTGCAAGACCGGCGGGGCCGAAACTATCTTTTTCGGCTCAAAGAAGGGGGCACCTTCGACTCGCACCGGGGCTCGGTATCGCACCAACAAATTCTGCAAGCAGGCTGGGGCAGGGCAGTAACCACCCCGCAGGGCGAGCGCTTTACCCTCCACCGCCCCACCCTCGAGGACTATCTGCTGCATATGCCCCGCGAGGCCACCCCGACCTATCCCAAAGATGCGGCCACCATCTGCTTTCTGCTCGACTTGGCCCCTGGCTTCAGGGTGTTGGAGGCGGGTTCGGGTTCGGGGGGGTTAACTTTGTATCTGGCTCGAGCAGTCGGCCCCAGTGGGCAGGTTTGGAGCTATGAAGCCCGTCCCAAACACCTCGAGCGGGCCAGGCGCAACCTCACCGCCTTCGAGGACTGGGGCAACGTGGTGTGGGTGGAAGCCGACTTGGGCACGGCGGATAAGCCCCATAATTCTCTGGACGGCATTGCCCTGGACTTGATGGAGCCCTGGGGGGTGTTGGAGGCTATTACCCCGGCCCTCAAACCGGATCGGTTTGTGGTTAGCTATCTGCCCAATATCACCCAAGTGACTACCTTGCTCGAGCACCTCCAGACCACCGGGCTGCCCTACCTGCACGAGCGCACCCTCGAGGTGTTGCACCGCGAATGGGATATCCGCCCACCGGTGGCCCACCCCAAGTTTCAACAGGTGGGGCACACCGCTTTTTTGGTTCAACTGCGCAAGATAGAGCGGTTTTCATGAACCTTGCACCGTTTGAGCCGCGACCCTATCGCGGCTTTCATTGATGTTTCGCTCAAACCTTATAGAAGACCGTTCTACAGGGTCTTGAGCCACTCCTGATATTGGGCAATTTCCTTCTGCTGGGCGGCTATCACGCCCTGGGCGAACTGCCTGAGTTGGGGCTTGGCAGCTTTTTTCAGGGCCAGCTCGGACATGGCAACCGCGTCTTGATGATGGGGAATCATGCCCTCGAGGAAAGCCCTATCCACGTTCATGCTCATCCCCTGCATGGGGGTCATGCCTGCCATAGACTTGTCCATCATGGGCTTGATATCGGCCTGCATTAGGGCTATCTGGGTTTTGTCAGGGGCCAGGTTGTACCAGGACTTGAGCCAGCCTCTGAGCTGGGCAATCTCCTTTTGTTGCACGTCCACAATGGCCTGGGCAGCCCCACGAATACGCGGGTCTTGGGAGACCTCGAGGGCTCGCTGGGCCATGACTACCGCACCCTGGTGATGGGCGATCATCTGGGACATAAAAGCCACATCGAAGGCCCTGCCGGAGAGTGATTCCAGCGCGACCATGCCCTTCATGCTCGAGCCGCCCGGGTTCATGCTGGAGTGGTTGGTCTGGGCCAGGGCTAAACCAAGGACTACCGCCATTAGAGTCAAAACACGCATACTATTCCCTCCGCAGACGAGGGTGACAGGGCTGTGTTAAATCCCTGTAAACCAGAGGCCATACGTTCGGTGACGATCTAACCGAACTTGGCATAAAACCCGACTTTGGCCTGAAGGCTACTGTTCTCCAGAAGTGGGCAAGCTGAACCAGAAGGTGCTGCCCTGTCCAGGGATGCTTTCCAAACCCATCTTTCCCCCCATCGCCTCGACCAGCCCCTTGGCTACGGTGAGGCCCACCCCGCTGCCCCCTTGGGTTCTACTGCGGGCGGAGTCTACCCGGTAGAAGCGCTCGAAAACGCGCTGTTGATGCTTTGGGTCTATACCCGAACCGGTATCGCGCACGTAGAACTTTACCGCCTCGGGAAGTGCCCTGGCCCCCAGCGTCACCCGTCCCTGCGGGGGGGTGTGCCGGAGGGCATTGCTGAGCAGATTGGAAAGTACCTGCTGCAAGCGCAGGGGGTCGGCGTGGGTCTCGAGGCTGGGTGGAAGCTCGAACTCGAACCCCACGTTTTTGTCAGCGAAGGCCAAGGCGAAGCGCTCGCCAGCCTCTTGCAGAGCCAGGCGGGCATCTAAAGTCTGAAGGTGCAACTCCATTGCCCCGGCTTCGATTCTGGAGACCAGCGACAAATCTTCGACCAGGCGGCTCATAGCCCGTACCTCGCGGCGGATGCGGGCGGCAGCATCTTCGGCGGGGATTACTCCGTCCGAGAGGGCTTCGGCGTAGCCTTGTAAGGCCGCCAGCGGGGTGCGCAGCTCGTGGGCCACGGTGCTAATCAGCTCGACCCGACTGCGCTCCACGTTTTCCAGGGCTGCAGCCATCTGGTTAAAGTGCTCGGCCAGTGCGCCCAACTCGTCGTTGTCGGTGTGGGGCAGGCGTTTGGTGTAGTTGCCCTGGGCAATCTCCTGGCTACCCTGGGCCAGCAATCCCACGCTGCGGCTGACCCGCCGCGACAGCAGCAGTGAGGTTCCCGCCGCCAGCAGCACCGCCAGGGGCAAGGCCGAAAGCAGCGCGGCGGTGAGGGTCGAGCGCAGACCGGTCTCGAGGTCGGTGTGTAGGGCCGCACCCGAAGGCCCGATGGCTGCCATCATGCGGTTGATGTGATCCTGGTAAAAGCGCGGTGCGAACAACTCCGCGATCACCAGCAGGGCGACTACCCCCACCAGCACCACGCTCAGGTGGGTTAAGAACAGCCGCGCGAACATCTAGCCCTCCTCCTTGAAGCGATATCCCACCCCACGCACGGTCTCGAGGTAGCGTGGATTTTCTGCATCATCTCCGAGTTTTTTTCGCAGCGCCACCATGTGTACGTCCACCACTCGGTCTATTCCAGGGTAGTCACTGCCCCAGACCCGCTCCAGCAGGCGCTCGCGGCTCCACACCAGGCCGGGGTGCTGGGCCAGGGTCAAAAGCAGATTGAACTCGAGCTTGGAGAGACTTAGGGGCTCGCCGCCCAAGTAGGCCAGCCGTTTCTTGGGTCGCAGCTCGAGGTCGCCAAAGCGCAGATGGTCGCGCAATCCCCTGCGCCGCAGCAAGACCCGCACCCGCGCCACCACCTCACGGGGGCTGAAGGGCTTGACCACGTAATCTTCGGCCCCCAAGTCGAGCCCTTGCAGCCGGTCTTGCTCCTCGCCTCGAGCCGTAAGCATCAGGATGGGCAAATCTGGCTGCTCCAAGCGCAGTATCTGGGCGACCTCCCAGCCCGAACGTTTGGGCAGCATTAAGTCCAGAATCAGCACGTCGGCTTGGGCTGCCAGGGCCAGGGCCTGCTCCCCGTCGCTGGCCTCGAGCAAGGTGTGTCCTTCGCGGCTCAAATAAATCCGGAGCACCTCGAGGATCGCTGGGTCGTCGTCTACTAGCAACACTCGAGCCATGCGCCCAAGTATAGCGCGTCCCAGACGGTATTTCGTGAAGAGAAAATAGAATGTCCTGGACGAGGGCTGCCTTTCACTCAATCTTCACGACCCTCGAGGAGGATGGTTCTCATGAGTGCTACCCTGGTGATTTTGGGAGCCACCGGCGACCTAACCCGCCGCCTGCTGATGCCCGCGCTATACCGGCTATATACCATGGGCCACCTCGAGGGGCTCTCCATCGTGGGCTACGCCGTAGAGGACTGGAGCCGTGAGCAGTTCCTGGCCCACCTCGAGCAAAACCTACAGCAGTTCGCCCAGGACTTCGACCCCACCGCTTGGGCCCGCTTGGCAGGCCAGGTCAGTTATCGCTCAGGCGACCTCAGCGCCGAAAAACTGGGGGTGCTGCACGAGGGATTATCCCCTTCGGCGCTGTTTTATCTGGCCCTGCCTCCCAGCCTCTTCGGTACGGCAGCACAGGGGCTAGGGCAGGCCGGGCTGAACCAGGAAAATGGGGGCTACCGCCGCCTGGTAGTCGAGAAGCCTTTCGGCTACGACCTGGCCTCTGCCGAGGCTCTGCGTACCCAGATGCACAGCTTTTGGGCCGAGGAGCAGGTCTACCGCATTGACCACTTCCTGGGCAAAGAAACCACCCAAAACCTGCTGGTATTTCGCTTTGCCAATCGCTTCATGGAGCCCTTATGGAACGCCCAGCACGTGGCCCAGGTACAGGTCACGTTTGCTGAAACCCTAGGCCTGGAGGGGCGCTGGCGCTACTACGACCAGGCCGGAGCCCTGCGGGATATGCTGCAAAACCACCTGATGCAGCTCTTGACCCTCACCGCCCTCGAGCCGCCCTCCTTTTGGGATGCCGAAATCCTGCGCGAGCACAAGGTGGAAGCCCTGCGCAGCGTGCGGCCCATCTTGCCCGAGCAGGTAGACCAGTTCGCCGTGCGCGGGCAGTACACCGCCGGACTGATGAAAGGCCAGCCGGTGCCGGGCTATTTGCAGGAGGAAAATATCCCTGCCACCTCGCACACCGAGACCTTCGCCGCGCTCAAGCTCTATCTCGACAACTGGCGCTGGAAAGGGGTGCCTTTCTACTTGCGCAGCGGCAAGCGCATGGCTGCCGACTATGCCGAGGTAGCAGTGCAGTTCCGCGAGGTGCCCACCCGGCTCTTCGATGGGGAGAGACACCTCAGCAACTGGCTGGTTTTTCGCATGAAGCCCCAGGAGTCTCTCGACATGGTGGCCTGGGCCAAGCGCCCAGGGCTCAACCTCGAGACCCGCAAGGTGGTGCTCTCGGCCCCCTACGAGCGCCAGGGCGACCCCGAGTATTCGGCCTACGAGCAGCTTCTCTTGGACGCGCTGCAAGGCGACCGGGCCCACTTCCTGCGCTTTGACGAGGTGGAGTGGGCCTGGCGGATTCTGGAGCCGGTGCTCTCAGCCTGGAAAGAGGGAAAACCTGAAGACTACGAGGCCAACTCCGAAGGCCCGGCTGCCCAGGCTGGCTTGATGGAGCCCGGTCAGATGTGGCGGCCCCTGAATATCCCCGAAGCGGAGTAGGGCTGGGTTTGGGGCCAGACTGCGCAATAGTTTAGCAGCGTCCAGTGCAGGAGGAATTGATGGAAGCCTTTGGTAAACCCGGCATTCAGCCCACCTGGGCCAGCAGCGACAAGGATTTAATCAGCACCGCCCTCGGCTCGAGCCGAACCTGGCTGACCCTGGGCTATGGCATCCTCGACGAAGTGTTCTGGCCCAGCACCGGCGAGCCGCAAATTCGCGACCTAGGCTTTATCGTGGCGAAAGAGGGGGCCTGGTTCGAGGTCAAGCGGGTGCAGCGCTATACCCTTTCCACTCCCCAGCCCGAGATTCCTTTGGCCCAGGTCGTCCACCAGGGCCAAGGCTACACCCTCGAGCTGGAGTTTTTGCCCGACCCCAGCCGCGATGTAATCCTGATTCGCTACCGCCTGGAAGGCCAGGGCTTCAAGCTGTATCCGCTGCTGGCCCCCCACCTGGGCAGCTCGGGTCTGGGCAACGCGGCCTGGGTAGGCCAGGATGGCCTCTATGCTCAAAAAGACTGGGCTGCCCTGGCCCTTACCTCGCAGGTCTCCTTCCTGCGGGCCAGTGCGGGCTACGTGGGGGCCTCGGATGGCTGGCAGGATTTCGACCAGCACGGGGCCATGACCTGGGCCTTTGCGCGGGCCGAGGCGGGCAACGTGGCCCTGATGGGCGAGCTGCCGGGGGGAGAGGGGGTGCTGGCCCTGGGTTTTGCCGAATCTGCCAAGGGAGCCCGAACCCTGGCGGCCTCGAGCCTGGCCGAGGGGTTTGGCCCCATCCGCGAGCGCTTTATCGCCGATTGGAAAGATTGGGCCAGTAGGCTCCGCATTTCCGCACCTGAGCCTACCCTGGCTAAAGAGGGCAAAATCTCGGCGATGGTGCTCAAAGTTCACGAGGACACCACCTATCCCGGTGCAGTGGTAGCCAGCCTCTCTACCCCCTGGGGTTTCGCCCACGACGACCCCGGTGGCTATCATTTGGTCTGGCCCCGCGACGCAGCCGAGGCCGGGCTGGCCCTGTTGGCAGCGGGTCAGACCGAGGATGCAAGGCGGATGCTGGCCTACTTGGTGGCTACCCAGCAGCCGGATGGGCAGTGGGCACAGAACTTTTTCCCTGACGGTAGCTCCTACTGGCAGGGGGTTCAGCTCGACGAGGCCGCCTTTCCGGTGTTGTTGGCTTGCAAGCTCGAGGAGGGCGGACACCTGGGCAACCTGCAATTGCCCGCGACCACTATGGTGCGCAAGGCCCTGGCCTTTATCGCCCAGACCGGCCCCAGCAGCCCCCAGGATCGCTGGGAAGAGAACGCCGGAGCCAACCCCTTTACACTGGCGGCCCTCATCGCGGCTCTGGTAGCCGGGGCCGAACTGGGGTTTCTGGAGGAGGGCGATAAACACTACGCGCTTTCGCTGGCCGATAGCTGGAATGCCCAGATTGAGGAGTGGACTTACGTCACCGATACCGGTCTCGACCATCAGTATGCCATCCAGGGGCACTATGTCCGCATCA
This sequence comes from Thermaceae bacterium, assembly GCA_015478585.1. Lineage (GTDB taxonomy): Bacteria > Deinococcota > Deinococci > Deinococcales > Thermaceae > Meiothermus. The sequence goes on from JADMIM010000013.1 coordinate 19,010, forward strand.
CCCCACCTGGTCAGACCGCGCTGCGTGGGGAGCTGGTGGTGAAAAACCGCCAGGGTGAGGAACTGCCCATCCGCAGGCTGATTGGCCTCGAGTTCCTCTACTTGGTGCGCCTGGGGCTGCGCTCCGCCGACGACCCCCGCATCCGCGACACCCTCAAGCTAGTGGACGCGCTGCTGCGGGTAGAAACCCCCAGCGGCCCTTTCTACCACCGCTATAACGAGGACGGCTACGGCGAACACGCCGATGGTAGCCCCTTCGACGGCTCGGGTATCGGGCGGGTCTGGCCCCTGCTGGCTGGGGAGCGGGGGCACTACGCGCTGTTGGCTGGCGAAGACCCCCTGCCCTACCTGCGAGCCATGGCTATTGCCACCAGCATCGGCGGCCTGATCCCCGAGCAGGTCTGGGACAGTGACCCTATCCCGGAAAAGGGGCTCTACCCCGGAAAGCCCAGTGGTAGCGCGATGCCCTTAGTCTGGGCCCATGCCGAGTTTCTCAAGCTGCTCCTGGCGGTGCAAAACCACCAGCCCACCGAATGGCTGCAAGCCGTGGCCAACCGCTACCGCCAGCCGACGGCTTCAGAGGTCTGGCACTGGCGCACCGACGGGCCAGTCGGACAGCTCCCTAAAGTGAGCACGCTCCTGATTGAAGACCCCCATCCTTTTACTTTGCGCCTGGGCTTTGATGGTTGGCAGGGTGTCCACGAACTCGAGGCCACTCCCCTGGGGCTGGGCCTCTACGGGGTACGCCTCGAGGCCGCAGCCTTGCAGGGACACGCCACGCTGGAGTTCACCCGCCGCTTCGGGGAAAGCTGGGAAGGCCAGAACTATCAGATCGTCCTCTGAGCCCATGTCCCGCACCCCTCTCCTTTGGTTGCCCTGGCCGGTTTTTTGGGCCGAGTTGCTGGGCACCTTGGTTCTAGTAGCGCTGGGCTGCTCGCTGGTCATCTTGGACTTTGGCATCGGCAGCCCGGTATCCAAACTGTTGCCGGATGCCTTGGCCAGGCGAGTACTGACCGGTTTTCTGTTCGGCTCCATCGGAGCCCTGATTGCTCTATCCTGGGTGGGCCGCGAGAGTGGAGCCCATATCAACCCCATAGTCACGCTGGCCTTTTGGCTGCTGGGCAAACTGAAGGGGCGCTACGTGCCGGGCTACTTGTTGGCCCAACTGCTGGGCGGAGCCCTGGGGGGGTTGCCCCTGCTGCTATGGGGCACTATGGGCCAAAGCGTGCAGTATGCTGCCACCGTGCCAGGAACGGCTGGCCCTGGAGTAGCTCTAATCGGGGAGACCGTAACCACTTTTTTGCTGGTGGTAGGGCTTTTCTTTTTTGTGGGCCAGCCCTGCCTGCGCCGCTATACCCCCCTGTTGTTCCCCTTTCTCTACGCTTTGATGGTGGGCCTCGAGGCTCCGCTCTCGGGAACCAGCACCAACCCTGCCCGCAGCCTGGGGCCAGCCCTGGTAGCCGGGGTCTGGACGGACTACTGGCTGTACTGGGCCGGGCCACTGCTGGGCCTAGGGCTGGGCCTGTGGCTTTTGTACAACCTGCCTCAGCTCGAGGCCGAAGTTGCCAAGCTCTACCACTTCCAACACGACCCCCACAGAATCTTTAGGCTTGATTGATGCTGGGGCTGGATTTGGCCCCAGCTTTACCCGAACATCTGCCAGCGCCCCCACAGCATTTTCCCGCGAATATCCGGTATGGCGGCAGACTATCCTAATAAGCCTATTTCCTCGAGTAGCCCTTTGAGCATCTCGAGGTTTTTTAGCGCATGCCCTTTGGTGGTGTTGTTGAAAATGAACCAGGCCTGCGTCAGAGTTTCCTGCTCCTGCGCTTGGGCTAAAGCCTGTACCCACTCCTTTAGCTCCTCGGGGCTATACAGATAATCGTGCCGCTCGGATTGGTCTTTGCCCTCGTACCACTTCTCCTTATTGCGCCCGGAAAGACGGATATAAGCAATCTCGCAGGTGACGTGAAGCTGGTTTTTGGGCAACCCCGGCAAGGGCGGATAATCGGTGCTCGTCCAGATGAGCCCGGCCTGCTTGAAGGCCTCGCGCACCTCACCTGAGTCCCAGGAGTTGTGGCGAAACTCTACCGCCAACCCGCCCGGGGCCCGTTCCTTATCGGCAAAACGCTGGGTTAATGCGGTGAAGTATTTGCGGTTTTCCGGGGTGCGGTGGAAGCGCTGTGGAAACTGCGCCAGGAATGGCCCCAGTACTCCCGCCTCGCGTAGCGGGGCTACTGACTCGAATAGTCGCTGATAATCGTCGTCGCTGGCGTTCAGCTCGTGGGTCATGGATTGGTGAATCTTGATGGCCCAGTGGACGTGCCCGCCGCTCTTTTTCAGCATTCCACCAAACGCCTTGAGGCCGGGGATGTTATAGAACGAGGAGTTCAGTTCCACCGCAGTGAAGTGCTGGGCATATATCGAAAGCCACTCGTCCTTTTTGGCCTCGAGGGGGTAGAGCTGGCCCACCCAGTCGTCGTTGGTATAGCCGCCGGTTCCCAGGTAGATTTCCATGTCTTTATGTTAACAGCTAACTGGGGAAAGTGGGGAGCAGTAGATTCTGGGGTCGTCCATTCAGCTAAAAAAGCGAGTGTCATTCTGAGGAGCGCCCTTTGCGACGAAGAATCTGATGTGCTGTCCTGCTCTGCATTCAGACCACAGTAGCGCATCAGATTCTTCGCCAACACCAGGCTCAGAATGACAAGAGTGGTGATTTTGTAGGTTGGTGACTTCGGAACAGACCCGCTCAACCCTCCCTACGCCGTAGGGAGGGCACTCGAGGGCGTGGTCTTAACGTCTACGGGTCTGCGCCGGTGGGGTCGGTGAGGGCTTCGATAATCTCATCTGGGGTTTCTACGAGCCGAATCAGGTCAAGGTCTCCGGGGGCTATTGCGCCCTCGGTCAACAGCGTCCCTTTCATCCAGTCCAGCAGGCCCGACCAGTACGCTTTAGGCAGGGCAAAAATGGGAAACTTGTGAACCTTGCCAGTCTGCACCAGCACCAGCACCTCGGCCAGCTCATCCAGGCTACCAAATCCTCCGGGCAGCACCACAAAGGCGCTGGCATAGCGCACAAACATCAGCTTGCGGGTAAAGAAATAGCGATAGCTGAGGGCGTGGGTCTGGTAGGGATTGGCTTCCTGCTCGTGGGGAAGGCGGATATTGAGGCCCACCGAAACCCCTCCCGCACGGTAGGCCCCTTTGTTGGCTGCTTCCATCAGCCCTGGCCCGCCGCCCGTGACTACCCCGAACCCGGCTTCCACCAGCCGCCGCCCGAGGTATTCGGCCTGGGCATAGTGGGGATTCTCGAGGCCAAACCGCGCCGAGCCAAACACCGAAACCAGCGGCACACTCAGCTCCGAGAGCACCTCGAAGCCCTCGACAATTTCCGAAACAATGCGCCACAAGCGCCACGAATCCTGGTGGTGGAGTTGGTCTATTTCGGGGCGGGGGTCGGTGGGTTGCATTGGCCCCTAAGTCTACCGGACGAGATGGCGGGAGGCTTTGTGTTCGCTTCCCCTTTCCCGCCTCCCAGAAGTGCTTTTTTCATACCGACCTCCACTGCGAGGGTGGGGCTCAGAGGACTATACGCACCCAGCGAACAGACCGAACAAGTTGCTACACTGTAGGCATGGCAATCAGGCACCGCTTCAGCATTGAGGAATTCGAGCGGCTGTACCAGGACGTGCAGAATATTGAGCTGCTCGAGGGGGAAATCTACCATATGAGCCCAATCGGCCCGAAGCACAACTACCGGGTGATGCAGCTCAACCACCGGCTTTCCCAACTGTTCGGCGAGCGGGCCAGGGTTCAGGTTCAGGGTTCGATTCGCCTGCTGGACAAATCCGAGCCTCAGCCCGATTTTTCCCTGGTCAAGCTGCCTGAAGAGCAGTACCAGAGCCGTCTACCACAGGAGAACGACGTAATACTCATCATTGAAGTCAGCGATTCGACCCTGGCTTATGACCGTGACGAGAAGTTACCTGCCTACGCCGAGGCTGGAATCTCTGAGTATTGGATCGTGAACTTGAACGAGGATGTTTTAGAGGTCTACCGTGAACCCATCGGACGCAACTACCGCTCGAGGACGCTCTACCGCGCCGGGGAGCCGGTGGAGTTTATGGGGGAGAGGCTGGAGTGGTGGTGAAAGCTATTCCGCACCGCCTTGATTCGGCAGGGAATTGAGGTGGCCTCGCACCTTTGGTCTGGAGTGGTGGTGAACGTGAGCCTTGACAGTTTGGTATACCGCCGTTAGGCTTAGCACTCGAGATGACCCTAAGTGCAAAAAAACCAACCGCCGGGGAGCTAGTCTGAACTAGTCCGCGCATCTGCGTGCCCCGGCCTGCGAAGAAAACGCAGGCTTTTTTTTGAATTATTTAGACCAGGATGGGAGTTATGGAAAACCGGGAACCATACCAAGCTCAACCCAGCCGCATCGAGATCGTGGATACCACCTTCCGCGATGGTCAGCAGTCGCCGCTCTTGTTTGATACCGAAAAGTACCGCTTCAGCCTCGAGGAGAAAAAACTGCTGCTGGCTGGGCTGATCGAGCTGGGCGTGACCCATATCGAGTTCTTCTCACCGGTGGTGGGCAAGGCCGAAGAACACGACGTGCGCGAGCTGATAGCCTACGCCAAAACCCTCACCTCGAAACAGCTTTTGTTGTTGGCCCACTGCCGCTGCAACTTTGCCGATATCCAAAAGGCTCTCGAGGTGGGCTGCAACGGGCTGAACTTGTATCTGGGTATCTCCCCCCTGGCCCAGGAGTTCAACGCCCAGAAGAGCCTCGAGGAGTCCGTCGCGCTGGTGAGCGAAGTCGCCCGCCGTACCAGGGAAACCCATCCGGGTTTATATATCCGCTTTAGCGCCGAAGATGCCTTCAGAACCCATAGAGAAGATATGTTTTGCCTCTACGATGCCGTCTACCCTTATGTAAATACCTTTGGGATGCCTGACACCGTGGGCCTGGCCGAGCCGGAGGACGTGGAGGCAGTGGTATCCACCCTGCGCCAGCGGTATCCCGAGGTGGGCCTGGAGTGCCACTTTCACAACGACCGGGGCTTGGCCCTGGCCAACGTGAACGCAGCAGTGCGGGCCGGGGTGAACTATGTGGATGCCTCCATCTGGGGTTTGGCGGAGCGTTCAGGCATCCCGTCGGTCACGGGCGTATTGTTCAACCTCTCCAAACGCCACCCGGAAATTGCCGCCCAGTACAACCTCAGCCAGTGCTACCCGCTCAACGTGCTGATGGCCTCGATTCTGGGCACGCTCGTCCCCTACACCGAGCCGATCTCGCTCACCAATCGTACCCACACCGCTGGGGTTCACCAGAAAGCTGTGCTAGGCGAGAAACGGGTCTACGAGGCGCATGGTTTGCACGACTTCGGGGTGGACAAAAACCAACTGCTGCTGGGGCCGCTTTCGGGCTGGAACCTGATTTACTATTACCTCAAGGAAGTCGAGAATCTGGCTATCAGCAAGGAGCAGGCCAAGATGCTGGCACAGGAATTCAAGGCCCGTACCCACGAGATCGGGCGCAGCAAAAAGCCCGAGGAACTGCTGCTCGAGCTGGCCTCGGCCCACCACATCCCCCGCAGCCAACTGCCCGAAGAAGTGCCCACGGCCCGCCTAGAGAACCTGGATTAGCGCGTATGTTAGAGCTTTTGATACTCTTCCTCGGTCAAGCCAATCTGTTTGAGAATGGCTTTCCAGGTTCCCTTTTTCAGCTCTTTACGGTGAAAGGCGACGACGGTTTTTCTACCGTCGGGATGACGGAAAAACCGGTGGCTGCCCTTGGCTTCCGCCTCCTCCAAACCCATCTTCTTAAGTTTGCGAACCACCTCGTCGGGCTTAGGCGGCATTGTTCCCTACAGGAAGCTCGACCTCTACGATTTCAAAATCGCTGGGCGGAATCGGATCGCCCCACTTCTGCATGGCCTCGAGCATCCCTTCCAAAGCTTCCTGAACGTTTGCCAGCGCTTCTTCGCGGCTATCCCCGTCCGAATACACGCCGTCAACGGAGGGCACTTTCGCCAGCCATACCCCAGGTTCTTCGGGGTCTTCATACACTTCAACTCGGTAACGCAGCTTCATGGCTCGAGTATAGCCGAGGTGCAAAGTGAATATTCACCACTACTCGGTTTTCGCCGCCACACCCGGCGGGGGCAAGCACGTCGCCATCGTGGAGGGTGTGGATAACCCTGTGGATATGGGGAGAACCGCCGCCCAAAGCGGTGCTCCGCTGACCGGGTTCGTCCTCTGGTCAGGTGAGGGTCAGGCTGAGGTGCGGTTCTTCTCGTCGCCTCGCCAAGGCGAGGTGCGGGAGAAGGGCTCGAGCGACTCTGGGGCTTTGGTGGTCGGTGAGCATTTGCGCCTTCAGGGAGCGATTGGAGACCGGTTGACTGTGCAGATGGGGGAGGAGGGGCTCGAGGTTTTCTACCAAGAAGACAAATGGTGGAGCCATCAAGGCCAGACCGGGATTCAGGCCCTCGAGCTGGATTCGGCTCAACTGCTCGAGGTTTTGGGATTGTGTCAAGATGATGTAGTTGGGGTAATTCAAGCTGCGGGTGGTCACAAAATAAACTTGGTTGTATGTGTGAAAAGTGTTGTTGTTCTGGACAATATCGGGCCTAGCTTTGAGGTGCTTTCGATAATCCAAAAGTCGAATAAAGCCAATGGAGTGATTGCGGTGTGTCTTGACTCTCCCAGAGCCGCAGTGGATTTTCGTTGGTTCTCACCCGCAAAAAACTTGAATGAGGACAATGCCGGAAGTTATACCCTGGCCAGTCTTTGTGGATGCCTAACGGGTGTTCAAAACCTGCACGGTGAGCGGCACCTCGAGGCAATTCAGGGCTTCGCAAGTGGTAAGCCCTCGAGGCTATACGTGCGATACCTATCGGAAAACTCGAGAGCTAAGAATATACGTGTGGGAGGGCAAGTAGAAATGCTAGAGGTGACAAAATGGGCCTAACTTTAGCCGAGAAAATCCTATCCCAACGCGCGGGCAAAACCGTGCAGGCAGGCGAACTGGTGGTGGTCGAAGTAGACCAGGTGATGGTGGTGGACTCCATCGCCGGGAGCTTTTTCAAGCGGCTCGAGCAACTCCAAGCCACCCCGCGCCACCCCGAAAAAGTCGCCATCGTGATAGACCACGTGGCCCCCGCCGCCAATGTGGAAGTTGCCACAGCCCAAAAGAATATCCGCGAGTGGGGGGCGAAATATGGCTGCACGGTGTTCGACGTGGGGCGTGGGATTTGCCATCAGGTCTTGATTGAAGAACGGCTGGCCCTGCCCGGCGGCATCGTGCTGGGCTCGGACTCGCACTCCACCACGTACGGTGCGGTAGCCTGCTTCGGCACCGGCATGGGAGCCACCGACATCGCGCTGGCGGCGGCCTCCGGGCGCACCTGGCTGCGGGTTCCCGAGTCGGTCAAGGTGACATTCAAGGGCAAGCTGGCGGCGGGTGCGACAGCCAAGGACGCGGCTCTCGAGATGGTTCGCGTTCTCAGCGCTGACGGTGCGACCTACATGAGCGTGGAGATTCACCTCGAGGACGGCGCAGAAGGGTTGTCCAGAAGCGAGCGGATGACCCTGGCCAACCTCACCGTGGAGGCCGGGGCCAAGTGCGGCCTGGTGATACCGAGCGGGGAAATCCTCAGCGAGTACCCGGTTCCCGAGTGGCTTTATCCCGACCCCGACGCGGTTTATATCAATCGGGTGGAGATAGACCTTTCCACCCTCACCCCGCGCGTCTCCGTCCCCTTCTACGTGGACAACGTGGAACCAGTCGAAAAGGTGATGGGCAAAAAGGTAGACCAGGTTTTCGTCGGAACCTGCACCAATGGTCGCCTGGACGATCTGCACGAAGTCGCCGAAGTGCTGAAAGGTCGCCGGGTGGCGCAGGGGGTGCGGATGCTGATTATCCCGGCCTCGAGCCAAGTCCTGGAAGCCGCGACCGCCGACGGTACTTTGCTGACGCTGCTGCAAGCGGGTGCGACCCTGGGAACGCCGGGCTGTGGGCCGTGCATGGGCCGCCACCAGGGGGTTCTGGCTCCGGGCGAGGTTTGCGTTTCCACCAGCAACCGTAATTTCAGGGGGCGGATGGGTGCAGCCGACGCGGAAATCTACCTGGCTTCTCCAAGGGTGGCGGCGGCAACCGCCATTGCCGGTTTCATCACCACACCCGAAAGGCTCGAGGAGGTGACAGCGTGAGCGACAAGGTGCGATTTCTGAATCCAGAAAATATGCCCAAGCCCTTCGGTTACACCCAGGTTGTTGAGGTGCGCGGGGGACGAACCGTGTACATCTCGGGTCAAGTGGCCATGGACGAGCAAGGTCAGGTGGTCGGACTGAACGATTTCGAGGCCCAGGTACGGGAGGTCTTCCGCAATCTGGGGCGCGGGCTGGAGGCTGTCGGCCTGGATTTCAGCCATGTGGTCAAGTTGGGGATGTACATCACCGATATCACCCAACTTGCTACCCTGCGCCGCGTCCGGGATGAATTCATCAACACGCAAAATCCACCGGCCAGCACTTTAGTCCAAGTAGTAGCCTTGGCTCATCCAGAGCTTCTATTTGAAGCTGAGGCAGTGGCGGTGGCCCCGGAGTGAACTATGCCTAGAATCTGGAAATTCGGCGATTCCATCAACACCGACGACATCCTGCCGGGCAAGTACGCGCCTTTCATGGTCGGAGAGGACAAGTTCCACACCTACGCCTTCGCCCACTTCCGCCCCGAGTTCGCCCCTAACTACCAACCCGGCGACATCCTCGTCGCGGGCCGTAATACCGGCCTAGGCTCCTCCCGCGAGTACGCCCCCGAAGCCCTGCGTAAGCTGGGCCTGCGGGCCATTATCGCCAAAAGCTACGCCCGCATCTTCTACCGAAACCTGGTCAATCTGGGCATCATGCCCTTTGAAGCCCCCCAGGTGGTGGATGCACTTCACGACGGGGACGAGGTTTCTTTAGAGTTCGAGAACGGTGTCCTGCACAAGGGCTCCGAGACTTTCCAACTCGCGCCCCCGCCAGAGTTCTTGCTCGAGGCCCTGCGCGAAGGTTCGATTCTCGAGTATTACAAACGCCACGGGAAATTCCCCGGCGAATCTGCGTAAACTATTTCCTGAGGGAGCTTATGGAAGACCAACAAGTGGCCTGCCCAGTCTGCACCGAGACCATCCTGATACCGGTGGAGGAATACGCCGAACTGCTCGAGGGGGACGTGCTCGAGTGCGAGCATTGCGGGGCCTACCTGGAGATTCTCTCGCTCGAGCCCATCGAACTGGTGGTGGTGGAGGGCGGCGAGGACGGTTTCTACGTACTGTGCCCGCGTTGCGAGAACGAAATCGAAGTCGAGGCCGAGGGCGAAGCGGTCACCTGCGACAACTGCGGCTATACCTTCACCCCGGACTGGTCGGAAGTTACTGGCGAAGACGAGGGGCGGGATTACAGGAACTGAAGGTAAAAAGTGGAAAAGGTAAAAAGGTCAAAAGTTAACAGCCTGCCCCTACTTTTCACCCTTTTGCCCTTTTCACCTTGCTTTGATGGGCTTTTTCGTGGACGACCACGTAAGCAACTTTGGAGGAACTGACAATGGCAAAGATAGCGTTTGAAAACCCGGAAACCGGCGCGACGATTGAACTCGAGAACCCCGAGCTAGGTGAGCTGGTAGTAGACGACGAAACCGGTGCGGAGTTTGAAGTGGTGAGCCTCGAGCCACCCAAGCTGGCCGCCGCCCCCGAAGAAGCCGAGGACTGGGGCGAGTAAGATTTTCTCCTCCCCCCCTGCCGGGGAGGCTGGGAGGGGGGTCGAAACCGTAGGCTTCGTGAGTGCTGGGTGGGTCAAGGGTATTCGCCTGCGGCTCACGCCCTCGCCCTAACCCTCTCCCAGAGGGAGAGGGGATTAAGACAAATATGCTTGCCATCCTATACGACCGCATCCGCCCCGACGAGGAAATGCTCTTCAAAGCCGCCGAGGGCTTGGGCATTCCCTTCAAGAAAATCTACGCCAAGCAGCTTCCTATGCGACTGGGAACTCGCCCGGCTGAACTCGAGGGCATCTCCTGCGCCCTCGAGCGCCTGGTTTCCCAGAGCAAAGGCTTAGCCGTTTCGCGTTACCTGACCTCGCTGGGGATTCCCGTGGTGAACCGGCCCGAAGTCATCGAGGTTTGTGGGGATAAATGGGCGACTTCGTGTGCCCTCGAGGCCCAGGGTGTCCCCCAGCCGCAAACCGCCCTGGCCACCGAGTCCGAGGAAGCCCTCAAGCTCATCGAGGAGATGGGCTACCCAGTGGTGATGAAGCCGGTGGTGGGCTCCTGGGGCCGTTTGCTCTCGCTGATCCGTGACCGCCATGCCGCCGAGACGGTCTTAGAGCACAAGGAGGTGCTGGGCGGCTATCAACACCAGCTTTATTACGTGCAGGAGCTGGTGGACAAGCCGGGCCGGGACATCCGGGCCTTCGTGGTGGGCGAAACCTGCATCGGGGCGATTTACCGCGCCAGCGAGCACTGGATTACCAACACCGCCAGAGGCGGCAAAGCCTCCAACTGCCCGGTCACGCCCGAGATGGCCGAAATTGCCGTGAACGCCGCGAAAGCCGTCGGTGGGGGAGTGGTCGCGGTGGATTTGCTCGAGTCCGGGCGCGGTCTGCTGGTCAACGAGGTGAATCACACCATGGAGTTCAAGAATTCGGTGTCTACGACGGGCGTGGATATTCCGGCCAAGATTTTAGAGTACGCCTGGAGCATCCGCAAAGAATTAGTATGAAGTCATGAAAACGGCGGCTCCCGATTCCGAAAAGCAGGGCTGGCTCGAGGAGTTCGAGGCGGCTTCCCGGCGAAGCCTCGAGACCCGGCTGCGCTACGCTTTCATCAAGACCTATAAGCCCGTGCTGGATGATGAAACTTACCGAGCCTTTGATAGCCTCGAGGAATATCGAAGGTGGTGCCAGGCCAATTTGCCCGACTGGTTGGGGTTCGGGCGTGTTTGAGTACCGCCAGGCTCAGGAAGTCCGCGATGCCTTCGAGCGCAACGGTGTGCGCTACCTTTTTATGGGCAAGTCTGGGGCGGTTTTGCTAGGTTTTCCTGACACAACCCAGGATGTGGATTTGTTCGTGGAGAAGAGTTCGCAAAACGGGCGCAATCTGGTGACAGCTTTGCGCGAGCTAGGCTTTGACCTGAGCGAAAAGCAGTCCGCCGATATCGAGGCCGGTAAGGACTTCGTTCAGCTCAAGAACGGGCCTTTCGACCTCGATCTAATCTTCGCGCCAGACGGTATCGAGACCTTTGGTGAGGCTTGGGAGCGGCAGATTCAAGTTGAGGGCTTCAGGGTGTGCAGTCTGGACGATATCATCGCCAGCAAACGGGCTTCGGGGCGAAGAAAAGACCTCGAGAGCCTGCCCCGCCTAAGAGCCTTCCGCGATTGGTGGAAAGGCCGCGAAAAACTGTAGATTGGACAAGGTAAATGGAAAAGAAGACGGTTTCGATTGTTGGCGGCTCCGGCTACGCCGGGGGCGAGTTCTTGCGGCTGGCCCTGGGTCATCCGGGCCTCGAGGTGCGCCAAGTCACCTCCAGACGCTACATGGGCGACCCGGTGACGCTGATTCACCCCAACCTGCGCGGCAGAACCCAGCTCAAGTTCACAGACCCGGCCCAGCTCGAGCCCTGCGACGTGCTGGTTTTGTCCATGCCCCACGGGGTCGCGGCCAAGGAGTTTGACAAGTACAAAGATTTGGCCCCAGTCATCCTGGATTTGTCGGCGGATTTCCGGCTGAAGAACCTCGAGCTGTATAGGAAATACTACGGCGAAAACCACCCGCGCCCCGACCTCTTGAACGAGTGGGTCTACGGCAACCCAGAGATTCACCGGGAAGAACTCAAAACCGCGAACCGTATTGCCTGCTGCGGCTGCAACGCGACGGCAACGCTGCTCGGGCTGTATCCCCTTATCAAAGAGGGGGTATTGGCTCCTAAACCCATCTTCGTCACGGTGATGATTTCGACGAGCGCGGGCGGGGCCGAGCCCAGTCTGGCGAGCCACCACCCCGAGCGGGCCGGTTCGATTCGGGCCTACAAGCCTACCGGCCACCGGCACACCGCGGAGATTCTGGAGAACCTCCCCGGCAAGCCCGAGCTGTACCTGACCGCCGTCGCCACCGACCGTGTGCGCGGCATCCTGATGACCGCCCAGACCTTCCTGCACGACGGCTGGAGCGAGCGCGATATCCACACCGCTTACCGCAACGTGTTCGGGCGTGAGCCTTTTATCCGTATGGTCAAGGTGCGCAAGGGCATCCACCGCTACCCGGATCCGAACGTAGTGGAGGGAACCAACTACTGCGACATCGGGTTTGAACTCGAGGAGGACACGGGCCGCCTGGTGGTCATCTCGGCGATTGACAACCTGGTCAAAGGCACGGCTGGACACGCGATTCAGTCGCTTAACATCCGCATGGGTTGGGAGGAGACCACGGGCTTGGAGTTCACCGGACTGCATCCCTGAGCAGTTTGTATTTCAGCAGCAAGGTGTCTGGCGATAAATGCTCGAGGCTCTTCAGGCTAAAGCGGACGCTTAATTCTCCCTCGAGCAGCCGCTTCCCGCTGCCGAAGCCGAGGGGCTCGAGCGTCACCCAAAGCTCGTCCATCCAATTATTTTGCAAGCACTCGCTGTAGATGCTCGTGCCGCCCAGCACGGCGCAGCGCCGCTTTCCCCTGGCTCGCAGGTCGTCCAGGATTTCGGATAGCGGAGCGGAGGTGAACTCGAGCCTCTCCTGCAGGGCATCGGCGGCGAAAACTTCGGGGTGGTGGGTGCGGACGATTCGCAGGCGCTCGGGGCTAAGGTTCGCCAGGATGCGTTCCCGACTGACCTTGTAGGTGCGGCGGCCCATCAAAGAGCAGTCGAAGGTTTGTAGGGCTTGACGGAAAAACTGCCCGTCCTCCGGCGAGGCGAATCCTGTACCCTCTTGGGCGTGGCGGGTGATGAGGCCGTCGAGGGAGATGGCGGCGATAGCGATGATTTCCACGCCCGCTATCCTAACCGGGCCGGGTAAACTCGCCTTATGGTGATTGTTGGAAGCACCAACCCAGCCAAGCTGAACCCGGCTCGAGCAGTTTTCGCCGAGGTATTTGGCCTTGAGACCCTCGGCATTGACGTGCCCAGCGGTGTGCCCGAGCAGCCGGTGGGCTACGAGGAGACCCTGCTGGGGGCGAAGAACCGGGCAGAAGCAGCTTTGCGGCAGCCGGGCGCGACCTGGGGAGTCGGTTTAGAAGGCGGCGTGGAGTTCAACGGGTACGGGGGCTGGCTGTTCAACATCGCTTATGTGGTGCGGGAGGATGGAAGAAGCGGGTTTGCTCGAGGGGGGAGCATCCTTTTACCGCCGGAAGTGGCGGCTCGAGTGCGCTTGGGCGAAGAACTCGGCCACGTGATTGACGACGTGGCCCGGCTCAAGGACAGCAAGAAAGCGGGTGGGGCGGTGGGCTTTTTGACGCTGGGCCGAGTAGAGCGGGCAGAGTTCTGGCGGCATACTTTAGAACTCGCGCTGCCGCGGTTCCTGCGCTCCGAGTTCTATCTATAAACACTTCCGCACTGGGACGGCATTATCGGTACATCAAGAAACCCGCTCACACACGTAAATCCTTAACCGTTGTCATGTTGAGCGAAGGCGAAACATCCCACACGCGCGTCGCACGTCAACTTCTCGGGTACAAAAAGACGGTTTTTGATACCCGAGATATTACATTGAGGAGCGCGTGTGAGATTCTTCACTGCGCCATCGCTCCGTTCAGAATGACACTGTGGCGGTTTTGTGGCTTTTGGCCTTCGACCCTTCGGCAAGCTCAGGGCAGACTCTTAGACCTTCGACGTTTTGCGTTCGACGCTTTTCAGTATGATGTTGCGGCTATGGGTCTAGTGGTGGTCAAAGTCGGGGGTTCGGAAGGCATCAACTACGAAGCGGTTGCCAAAGACGCGGCGGCCCTGTGGAAGTCGGGCCAGAAGCTGATCATCGTGCACGGGGGCTCGAGCGAGACCAACAAAATCGCCGAGGTGCTGGGCCATCCGGCCCAGTTTCTGACCCATCCGGGCGGGATGACCTCACGATTAACCGACCGCCGGACTTTGGAGATTTTCGAGATGATCTACTGCGGGCTAGTAAATAAACGCATCGTGGAGCTGTTCCAGCGCGAAGGGGTGAACGCAGTCGGCCTTTCCGGCCTGGATGGGCGTATTTTTGAAGGCAAGCGCAAAGATGCGGTGAAGTACGTGGAGAACGGCAAAATCAAGATTCACCGGGGCGATTTTACTGGCTCTGTGGAGAAGGTCAACGTGGCCCTCTTACAAACCCTGTTGGATTCAGGCTATCTCCCCGTCCTGACCCCACCGGCGGTCAGCTACCAAGGGGATGCTATCAACACCGATGGCGACACGGCGGCGGCGATGCTGGCAACGGCTTTTGGGGCCGAAGCCCTGCTTCTGCTTTCCAATATCCCCGGCTTGCTGGCCAACTTTCCCGACGAAGCCAGTCTGATACCGGAAATCCCTGCTGCCCGCCTGAACCACCCACAGTACATGGCGGTGGCCCAGGGGCGGATGAAAAAGAAGGTGCTGGGGGCGGTGGAAGCCGTGCAGGGCGGGGTCGGGCGGGTAGTGTTTGGCGATGCCCGCCTCGAGGAGCCCATTCGGAGGGCTCTGGCTGGAGGGGGAACTGTTGTTCACTGAGGCTTTTCCCCAGTGGATACGAGCCCATCGGGAAGCTAAAGTCCTAACTTTCACCCTACGTTTGTGGGGGTAGAATGCACTTGATGACGCGCTTGGTACTGGTTTTGCACGCGCATTTGCCTTATGTACGGGCGCATGGCCTATGGCCTTTTGGCGAGGAGACCCTCTACGAGGTTATCGCCGAGGTTTATTTGCCCCTGGCGCGGCTTTTAGAGCGCCTCGAGCGCGAGGGGGTTCCCACCCCGCTCACCTTGGGCCTCACCCCGGTGCTCTCCGAGCAGTTGGCCGACCCGCGCGTCAAGGAAGGGTTTTTGCGCCACGCCGCAGACCGTCTGGGCCGGGCCGAAGCCGATTTGGGGCGCTTGAGGGCTGGCGAGTTCGCGGCTTCGGCGCAGCACAATCTGACCTTTTGGCAAACCACCCTCGAGCACTACCGCAGCCTCACCGGCGACCTGACCGGGTTTTTTGCCCGTGCCCAAGAACGCGGGAGGCTCGAGGTCATCACCTCGAGCGCCACCCACGCCTATTCGCCCCTGCTGGCTTCGGATGCTGCGCTGTGGGCACAGGTCAAAACCGGTACCGAGACCTACCGCCGACACTACCGCCGTGCACCTACCGGTTACTGGTTGCCCGAGATGGCTTATCGCCCCAGAGGACTGTGGAAACCGCCGGTAGATGGGGCTGCACCGCTGATGCGGGCTGGGGTAGACGAGCTGCTTTATCAAGCTGGTATCCGCTACAGCTTCGTAGATGCGCACCTAGTGCAGGGGGGGAAACCCCTATCCCCGACCTATGTCGGATACGGCGAGTCGCAGCCGCCCCAGAAAATCCAAAGCCAGGACGTGACCTACCGCGTTCACGAGCTGCCCAGCGGCCTGCGGGTGCTGGCCCGCAATCCCGAGACCGCAGTGCAGGTCTGGAGCGCCGACTACGGCTATCCGGGGAATGGGGTATACCGCGAGTTCCATCGCAAAGACCCCATCTCTGGGCTGCGCCACCACCGCGTGAGCGGGCGTAAGACTGCCCTGGGCGACAAGGAGCCCTACCTGCCGCAGCAGGCTTTGGCCCAGGCCACCGAACACGCCCGGCATTTTGTGGGGCTGCTCACCGAGCTGGCTCAGCAGCATCCGGGTGGGGTCATCTGCGCGGCTTACGATGCCGAACTTTTCGGGCATTGGTGGTACGAAGGAACCGCCTGGCTCGAGGCAGTATTCCGCGCGCTAAACAGTGTCATGACCATTCAGCCAACTACCGCAGTCGAAGCCATCCGGGGTGAGGCTTCCCGCACGGCCCTGCCGGAAGGCTCGTGGGGCCGGGGAGGGGCTAACGAAGTCTGGTTGGGGGAACAAACCCTCGATTATTGGCGCTTGGTCTACCGCGCCGAGGCCCAGATGGTAGAAGCCGCGGAGCGCTTTGGGCGCGAACTCAATGGCAAACGTAGGGCCTTACGCCAACTGATGCGGGAGCTGCTGCTGCTCGAGTCCTCCGATTGGCCCTTTCTGATTGACAGTGCTCAAGCGACTGAATACGCCCGAACACGCTACGAAGGCCATGCCGAGCGCTTTGCTGAGCTATACGCCATGTTGACCACCGACCAGCTCGACTTAGGGCGGGTCGCGGCCCTGGAAAGCCTGGACAATGTTTTCCCCGAGGCCGACACCAGCTTGTACCTGTCGCGCGGAAAGATTCCGGTGGAGGGCAACCCGGTGGGCGACCTGCTTTCCCAGACTGCTCCAGAGCGTTCGGCCCGGCGTAGTGCCGAAGCTGCCAAATATGGCCCCTTGCCCACCTCGAAAGCTGCCCTTCCCGTCCGAAAACGCAAGCCTGGTCAGCGCGAACCGCTGGAGAAAATCCAGGGCATCGGAGCGGTGTACCAAAAACGCCTGTGGGAAGCCGGAATCCTGACCTTTGCCCAGCTTGCCGCCCTGGAACCCGAAGCCTTGCTGCGAATTATCCAGCCCCGCCCCTGGCAGAAGGTAGACGTGCAAAGCTGGATTCTCGAGGCTGGGAAGCGGGCCAGGAGATAACTGCTCTCATCGCGGTTTGTGCCATTTTTGCGGCGACTCATGGTGGCAAAAGGAGCTGGGTACGGTCTTTCTAACGGGGTGGAGGGCCATATTCTTTCTGAAAACCGCTCTCACACCTGCTTTACCTTGTTCGGTTTGAATAGAGGACATGATGCCGCGACTGCTGGGATTGCTGCTGTTCTTTGTGTTGGCCTATGCCCAACCTGCCATTCCTGCGGTCAAACTGGGCCTCAGCCTCAGCCAGGATAGCGCGGGGGCGGTCATTTTCAGGAAACCGGGCCTCGAGCTGACCTATGTCACCGGAGTAGGCTGGGCTCCACCCCTCGACCCCAGCCTGCCCCCACCCCAGGGTGACAAGCTGCCCCTGGAAGTTATTCGGGCAGCAGGCTTGATTGCCGCTCCAGAAGCTGGGATACGCTTTTCCTCCGACGACAACCGCCTGCGCTTGGTGCTGGATTTGCCCCCCGGAACCGACCCCAGCACCCTGCCCGCCCTAGACCTCGCGCCCTATCCTGGGCGCTTGCAGCTCAAGCTGCCGTATTTTTTGCCGGGCCTCGAGGGGCAGACCCCGGCCAATGTTGGCCTGGATGCCCAATACGGCCAGCAGGGTACGGTGATTAGCGTGCAGGCTCCCCCCTCGCGCATCTACCGCTACCGCAGCCTGACCCTGGATAATCCGGTGCGCTACGTACTAGACGTGTATTACCTGCAACCAGAAAAAACCGAAGTGGTGGCCCCCGGCATAACCTACCACGAGCTATGGGCCTGGACTCCCGAGCCCCTGCGGATGTACGTGCTCGAGGCCAACCCCGGAAGCTGGCGGATGGAGCCGGTGGGACAGCCCGGAGTTCGCCAGACCCTCGACAAAATGGCTCCCAATGCCTTGGCAACCCTCAACGGTGGCTATTTTGATAGCCGCACTGGAACGCCCATTGGTCTGTGGATCAAGGATGGGGTGGCTATCAATTTTCCCTATGGGCGCAGCGCGGTGTTGTGGCAAGGGGAGAATGTGTTTGCTGGAATTCCCCGCTTCAATACAACCGTGGTCAGCGCCGATGGGCGCAGCTTCAGGGTCGGAATCAATCTGGTTCACGGCAAATATACCGCCTACACCATCCCTGGCCCGGCAGGGGTGGCAGGGGAAAACGTAAACGTGGTGCAGGGGGACAAGGTGGTGGCGACCTACCCCGCTCCTTACATACTTCAAGCAGGATACTGGGCGCTCTCCTTTCCACCCGCCGAACCCCTGGCCCAGACCGGCGACAGCCTCAAACTTTATGGCTCCCTCGAGCCCCCCACCAACTATGCCCTCGAGGCTGGCCCCCTGTTGATTCAGGGGGGGGTCAACGTTTATCGCCCCGATGCCGAACCTTTCCGCGATAAGTCACCCATCCTCAGGGTAGCAGCGCAGTCGGCGTTGGCCTGGACCCAGCAGGGAGGTTTGTGGTTCGTGGTGACAGAGCCGACCCTGCCCGGCGTGCTGGCCCAAGCCCTACTGGGGCAAGGCGCGTGGGGAGCCATCCGCATGGACGGGGGCGGCTCGGCCCAGCTCTGGATTCATGGGCAGTTGCGCAACCCCGTAGACGGCGTGCGCCCCGTGGTGAGCGGGCTGGCGCTATATCCCAAAGGGCGATAAGGGCGAGTTGCCCCGACCCGGCTTCGGAGCATAACCCTGGCGAGGTTTTTTAGCCCCCCTTAGTAAGGGGGGTTAGGGGGATTAAAGCGGATGCCCTGTAGCTTTTATCTATCTGAAGTCGGTATGACTTCGGGTGTGGAGTGATTGTGGGAAACGTTGTCAGAGGTTCATTTTCCCTGGGTTCAAGCAGCGCTATAGGGGCTCGGAGAGCCGCCACTGGATGCCTGCCAGCCCCACCCCAATCACCACGGTTTCCAATAGTGACCACACGCTGGAGTTGGGCAAAAGATTGGTGAAGTAGGCATACAAATAGCCCAGCACAAATACCAGCGTCACCAAGGCCCAGACCTTGAGCCAGACCATTCCCCCGCGCCGGACAGGCGTAGGCGTGGGGCCTATATAGGGTGGGGGAGGAATGGTGAGGTTGTCCATCACGGGATTGGGGGCGGGTGGGACAGGAGCCGATTTGTGTTCGGGTTCGGTCTTGGGTGCGCCCTCGTAGGCCCAGATAGAGTCTGAAGGTTCGTCGGGGAGGGTTCGGGGAGGCTCGACGATGTTGATGGCCGGATTGATGGCTCGAGACGACAGGTCAGGGGCGGCAGGCTTTTCGGGGAGGCTTTCTTGGGGGGTAGGGGCTGACAGGTCTAGGGTCTGGGGGTCGCGCTGCAAGCTCTGCACGGGCTCTGGTTTGGCTATGGGTTGTGGCTCAGGGGTCGGTTCGGGTTCTATGGGTACGGGCACGGGGCGCGGCGGCTCTCCAACTTGAGTGGGCATAGATTTAGCCCGCAGCACATGGCTTTTGAGCGATTCCAAAAACTGCTTGAGTTCGTCGCGCTGGAAAGCCCTGGGAGAGATTTCCATGAGGGGGCCGGACTCACCCGAGACATCTACCTTGCCGGTTTCTTTATTAACTCCAATGCGCTTGATGCTGGAAAGCCGTGCAGTCTGATGGGTAGTATCGTCTATAAAAAACAATTCTCGCTGGGTAAGAGCCAACAGGCCACCCTGACCGTCTAAGCGGGCTACAATTTCAGCCAATGTGAGGCTGGAGAGCTGAGAGTCATATTTGCTCATAATTAGGAGTCTACAACATATGCCCGGCCTGCCCCAGGCCATTTCGCCGACCCCGCGCCTGGACAGTCTGCTGGCCTCGAGCCAAGGTGCTTTAGGACAGAATTTTTTGCTTTATCTGCCGCATTAATTCATAATGGGACTGGCTTTTTGAAAGAGGTGTCATGGTGCAAATTCCTCATCCACTTTTGCTAGGCCACCGGGGTTCTCCCCGTCAGGCCCGCGAAAACACCCTCGAGTCGTACCGACTGGCGCTACAAGCCGGGCTGGACGGCCTCGAGCTGGATGTTCAGCGCACCCACGACGGGGTTTTGGCAATCCACCACGACTTCGACCTGCAAGGCCAGCCCATTGCTACTCAGACCTGGGCCGAACTCCGGGCCAAGGCTCCTTGGATGCCGCGTCTGGAAGAGGTGCTGGAGCTAAGCCAGGAGTTCCCTGGATGCTGGCTCAACTTAGAACTCAAAAGCCAACCTCCCGAAACTGACGGACGCGAGCAAGCCTTGGTAGCCACTTTGCACCAGGGGCCGAGCCTGGAGCAGGTGTGGATTAGCAGTTTCGACCCGCTGGCGCTAATTCGCCTGAAGAACTTAGGGGTTGGCGTACCTCTGGCCCTGCTGGCCCATCAGCCTGAAGTGCTCGAGCTGCTTCCCTGCTTGCCGGTGCAGGGTGTACATCCGCACCACACGATGCTAAGTGAGGCCAGCCTCGCCAACTTCAAAGCCAGAGGGCTGTTTGTGTCCACCTGGACAGTCAACGACCTGACCCTGGCGAAAACCTTGCTAGCCTGGGGAGTGGACGGCCTGATCGGGGACTTTCCCGAGATACTTTTGCCCGCTCGAGGCTGAATTGAACCGCTCCCAACTTGGTCTTGCGCTACTCTAAAAGCCATGCAAGGGATACACCTCAAGCTCATCACTGCAGGCGATTCGGACGTGTTCCAGGAGCGCCTGAACCGCTTCGTGGAAAGCCTGCCGGAAGAAGCCCTGATTCTGGATATCAAATTTTCTACCGCCTCGAGTGGCTCTCAGACCACCTATTCGGCTCTGGTGCAGTACAAGGCCGTGGAGGAGTGGAATTAGGGTGTCGGGGTCGGGGGAAAGTCAAGGGCGACCCCCACGAACTCCGAGTTACTCAGCAATTTTGTGAAGGCCCACGTGCCTTTAGTGCCCCCCTGTGCACAGGGGGGCACTATGAAAAGGTCAGCGTGTACGAAATTGCGGGGTGGTCGGCAACTTCGGGGGGTCGCCTTTCACGCAATCTGTAAAGCCTGTCTGATGCGCTGTAAGGCCATAGGAACCGCTTCGTCGGGCAGGTCGCGGTGGGTGACGAAGCGCACCCGGCTGCCCAGTGGGTTGGCGAGCAGGCCCAAACCTGCTAGCCGCTGGGCGAAGTGGGTCGCGCTCGTCCCACCCACGTAAACCATGTTGGTCTGCACCGACTGTAGGTCTACTTCGAGCCGCAACTCGAGCATTCCCTCGGCCAGGGCACGGGCCATTTGGTGGTCACGCTGTAAGCCCTTTGGCCCCTCGGTGAGGGCAATTATCCCCGCCGCCGCCAAAACCCCAGCCTGCCGCATTCCGCCGCCCAGCAACTTGCGGTAACGCCAAGCCTCGGCGCGAAACTCCTTGGGCATCAGCAAAATCGAACCTACCGGTGCTCCTAGCCCTTTGGAAAGGCAAATCGAGACGGTACGAAAGCCCTTTGCAACCTCGGCAGGCGAGACATTTAGGGCAGTGGCAGCATTGAATAGCCGCGCCCCGTCGAGGTGAATCGGCAGTCCAGCTTCCTGGGCGACCTGCTGAATAGCGTGTTGGGCCTCGAGGGGAACCACCGTCCCTCCCGCGTAGTTGTGGGTGTTCTCGAGTTCAATCAACCCCGTCGGAGCCTGATGCACCGAAGTATGCACCGCTGCCCGCACCGCCTCGGGGTCGGGTGTGCCATAAGGTGCGTCCACCAGCCGAATCGTACCGCCGGAAAGCACCGCCAGCGAGCCGGGCTCGTACTCGTAGATGTGGGCTCCCTTGGGCGCGATGACTTCCTGCCCACGTTTCAAGTGCAGCATCAGGGCGACTTGGTTGGTCATGGTGCCAGACGGCATATATAGCCCAGCTTCAAAACCCAGCATCTCGGCGGCCTTGGCCTCGAGCCTATTAACCGTGGGGTCTTCGGAGTACACATCGTCGCCCACCTCGGCCTCGGCCATTGCGTGGCGCATGGTCGGGGTGGGCTTGGTCACGGTGTCGGAGCGGAAATCGAGGATGTGCATAGAAGCCAGTCTAAATCCAAAACAGCCTCAGCGCACGTGGAGAGCGATATACTCAGCCTGTGATCTATCAGTCAATTTCTGGCCTCGAGAAACCCCTTTCCCGCTTGGTGATGGGTGTGGACAACCAAACCACTTTGGAACAAGCCGCCCGGATATTCGACGACTACCTGGAGCGCGGTGGCAACGTCTTCGACACCGCTTACACCTACGGTAAAGGTGTGTGTGAAGCCGTGTTTGGTGAGTGGCTCGAGTCGCGCGGGGTGCGCCAGAAAGTCGTCATCATCGGCAAGGGGGCGCACACGCCCTACTGCAATCCCGAAGCCCTGAGCACCCAACTGCTCGAGAGCTTAGAGCGCCAGCGCGTCTCCCACGTAGACCTCTACTTCATGCACCGTGACAATCCCGAGATTCCGGTGGGCGAGTTCGTGGAAGTGCTGAACGAGCACGCTCAGGCTGGGCGCATCGGGGGGGTGTTCGGCGGCTCCAACTGGAGCTTAGAAAGGGTGCAGGCGGCGAACGAATATGCGGCTTCCAAGGGCTTGCAGGGCTTCGGCGCGGTAAGCAACAACCTCAGCCTGGCCCGGATGGTCGAGCCACCCTGGGACGGGTGTATCTCGAGCAAAGATGCTGAGTTCAGAAGCTGGCTCGAGGCCACCCAGACTCCGCTTTTCCCCTGGTCCAGCCAGGCTCGAGGTTTCTTCACCAGGGCCGCCCCCGACGACTATTCCGACCCCGAGCTGGTGCGCTCCTGGTACAGCGAGGATAACTTCCAGCGGTTGAACCGGGCGCGGAAGTTGGCTGCTGATAAAGGGGTGGAGCCCATCCACATCGCGCTGGCTTACGTGCTGAATCAGCCGTTCCCGACCTTCCCGCTGATTGGCCCGCGCTCGACGGAGGAAACGGCGAGTTCATTCAGGGCTTTGGCAGTTTCGCTCTCGCCAGACGAAGCGAGGTGGCTGAACCTCGAGGCTGACCAACTCAACTAAAGCCTGCCTTTATCCCACAGGATTCGTATAGCTTATCGCGGTTTGCGCTATTTTTACCGCTCCCACTTTGCCAGGGCCTCGAGCGTAGGCCGCAAACCTTTTCCCGAGCTGGTGAGGGCATAATCCACCCGGGGGGGAACCTCGTTGTACTCGGTGCGGGTGATGAGTCCAAATTCCTCGAGTTCCTTGAGCCGTAGCGAGAGCGTGCGCGGAGGCAGGGCAGTTATGTGCTGCAAAGCCCCAAAACGTAGTGAGCTGGAAGTGAGGGAATGCAAAATGGCATATACCCCGCGCTGGCCCAGCAGCTCCAACATCATTTCCAGGGGTCGCTCGACTGAGTTAATCATGAATCAAAGCTACTCTTCTTCCTCACCCAATAATGTATTAGCGCTACAAAGCTACCGTATGGTGGCTTCGGGATGGATCTGAGTTAATGAAAGCATTCAGAGAAATCTCGCCCTGGAGCAGTTTTCATGAACATTCCAGGGCGTGCATTGCGAGCGCTGCAATAGGGTTTTGCACAACTCACCGATTGGGCCTCAAAAAACCCTACCCGCAAGCGGGGAGAGCTGGAGAGAGGTAAATGCTGCGCCAAACCGACCAAACTTGACTTATGCAAGAGGCCCAATGAGTTACTGGGCATCGTGGGCGCAGCAACCAAAAACGCGATAAGCCTACCCAGCCACCGGCTCAGGCAGGTACTGCGTGCCCCAGCTATCTATGGCCTCGATAACCGCTTGCAGGGCCTGACCCGCCTCGGTGAGGGTATAGCTGGTGCGGGGGGGCATGGTGGAGTGGATGGTCTTGGAGATAATGCCCATGGCCTCGAGCTTCTCTACCCTCTGCGCCAGCGTGGCGGGGTTGCAACCGCCTACGGCACGGGATAGCTCGTTAAAGCCCTTGGGGCCGTCGAGGAGGGTGCGAATAATATGCAGCGTCCACTTTTCTTGCAGTACGTTAATAGCTTCGTACACCGGACAAAGAGTAAGGTCTGAACTACTCATTGTTGCCATATCCCCTCGAGGGTAGCACAGAACTTTGTGGGTTCAAATACTTTACATTACAAAGTAATATGGTTTATGATTTGGAGGTTGGCTCAGAGGTCAAGGCTGAGTCACTTCTAAGGAGAATCCCTATGAAATGGAACCTCGATACCGCCCACACCAGTATTGACTTTAAAGTCCGCCATATGGGTATCAGCAGTGTCCGGGGCTCGCTCAAGGCTACCGGCGGCAGCGTGGAAACTGATGACGCGGGCCGCCCCACCAAGATCGAGGCCATTCTCGACCCCGCCAGCATCGCCACCGGCGAACCCCAGCGCGACGGCCACCTGCGCTCGCCCGATTTCCTGCACGCCGAGGCCCATCCTGAAATTCGCTTTGAGAGCACCAAAATCGAGCCTCTGGGCGGCGACAAATACCGTATCAGCGGCAACCTGACCATCCGCGACACCACCAAGCCGGTAGTCTTGCAGGCCGAAGCCACCGCACCCATCAAAGATCCCTGGGGTATGCAGCGCATCGCTGCCTCAGCCAGCGGCGAAATCAACCGCAAGGACTGGAACCTGACCTGGAATCAGGTGCTGGAACTCGGTGCCCTGCTGGTGGGTGAAGAGGTCAAATTCAACCTCGAGGTCGAGGCGGTGGCCCCGGTGGCTGCTGCTGCAAAGTAAAACATAGCCCCAAGGGTTCTCAGCGGGGTTCAATCTGTCTGTCTGGGAGCCTTTACCTTGGTTTTCTGTCGTTCTTAAGGGCAAAAATACTTCTGCAAAGGTGTTTGAATTGCAGCCTTTAGAGCGGTTCCCGCGATATTCGGTAAACCGCCCTGATTGCTGGCGTGGGGCTCATTCAACGTTTCTGAAGCCCTCTACACTGTCCTCATGGAAAAAGGCCGCAAATACACCTCCGAGAGCATTGCAGTCTACTACCAGCCGCGCTTGTGCATTCACGCTGCCGAATGCGTGCGGGGGCTGCCGCAGGTCTTCGATACAGCCAAGAAGCCCTGGATTCAGCCGGAGAATGCTGGTGCACAAGCGATTGCCGAGGTAATCGAGCGCTGCCCCAGTGGGGCCTTGCAGTTCGAGCGGCTGGATGGTGGCCTGGCTGAACCTAGGCCCGAGAGCCTAAAGGCCCAACTGATGCCTAATGGCCCGCTGTATCTGCGGGGTTCGCTGGTCATCAAAGATACCCTGGGCAACCTGCTGTACGAGGGGACTAGAGTCGCACTGTGTCGCTGTGGGGCTTCCAAAAACAAGCCTTTTTGTGACAACAGCCACCGGGAGATTGATTTTCAGGCGGAATATGGGGTGCTCGAGCTGGAAATTCCTCTCGAGGAAAATCATGGCTAAAGTGCAAATCTACGGTGCGGACTGGTGTCCGCTGACCCTGGGATTCCGCAAATACTTCGGGGTGAACCAGATTCCTTTCGAGCTGCTGGATGTGGAAAAAGACCCCCAAGCCGAGGAGGCCGACAAAGCCATGAACTCTGGAAAGCTCAAGTTCCCGATGGTGGTAGTGGGGCAGGTCGAGGGTTACTGGAAGCCTGGTGACAATGCGGCAGTGCTGAAGAATCCCAGACTGGCCGAACTCGAGGCCGCCCTGGGGCGCTACGGTTTCAAGAAGGGCTAAATAGCCTTTACGGAACCCGTATATCGGTGCGGTTGCCCGCCAAATCTACGGCAATAATCGTCACCCGCTGGGCCGGAACCTCAACAAAAAAGTTGACCTCTTTGTTCTTGGGTAACGACAGCGGGCTATAGATGTTGTCGTACTGCACCACTACCCGGTCTACACCGGTGTCGTCGGTGGCTTTGCCGGAAATTTGCAGGCTGCTTTCGGTTTTGGCCGGGATGTCCTGAGTAGTGCCATCGGCCTTGGTAATGGTCTGGGCTGGGGTGATGATCTTGACCACCCGTTCGGCCTTTTCAATCTTGATTTGCGGAGGCCTTGCGTCAAGTACCAGAGGCAGCCGCATGGTGCGGGTCTGGCCCTTGCTGTCTGTTGCATCCACCTTGAGTTCTACCTGACCTGATTTGGGGGCTTGTACCTTGAAGTTGAAGCGCACCAGCTTTAGCCCTCGGCTCGAGGCCCCCAGCAATTCCTGGCCCATGGCTTTGACACTTTGCACGCCGGAGTCGTCGAGCACATAGCCCTCGACCTGCAAGGAGCGCTGCGAAATCACCCCGCTTTGGGGTTGGGTAATCCCAATCAGGGGCGGCTGTGAATCGCCGGGGCGCTGGCAAGCTGTGAGCAGCAACAAAAAAAGAGGTGCATATCGCACCCCTCTATCCTAACCTCCCAATGGGCTTATTGGCTAAACAATAAGCCCACCTTGGAGCCGAAGCCGAAGCCGAAGCCGCTACCAAAGCCGCCGAAGGCTGTGCCAAAGCCAATCGCGGGGCCAAGCTGGAGTTCCCCAAACAGGGCCATTTGAGGGCTGAGTTGATACTGAAGGCCGCCCAGACCGTGAATGAAGACATCGCCGAAGAAGCCCCCAGCAGCGAAGAAGGCATCCAGGGTAGCGCCCGCCCCAAAGTAGTAGTTCAGGCCGGGGGCAGTGCCCAGAGGCCCAGTGCCGATCATGTAGTCCACAGCGCCTTCCACGCCGAAGGGGAAAACGATACCCGCACTATAGCGCACAGGGTTGCTATTAAACACCACACCAAAGCTGCCGGAGAAGGGATAACTAAACCCCGCATATACCCCGAAGTTCTGGGCCGAAGCCAGGGAGAGGGCAAATACCGCTATCAAACCAACGATTAGCTTCTTCATTTTCATACCTCCGAGGAGAAGTTTAGCATGAGTCTGGTATGTAAAGAAAGTGAGAAACTCTGGTCAGACCCAACCAAATCCCTTCTCGAGCCTCACTCTACATAGCCCAGCGTTATTGAAGCGTTATATTCAGCGGGCCTATAGGGGTTTTCGTGTGGGTTTGGATATCGTGGATGGCTCTAGCGGAAATAAACCCTGGGGCCGACCAGGATATCTAGCCCTACTGCCGTACCTCCACCGGCGAAGCCCAGCACCAAGCGAAGCTCGGTGAGTAGGGAAAAGTAGCTCTGGATGGGAAACTCCAGACCGGCAATGCCCCGCAAGTCGAACTCGCTACCCCCGCCAAACTGAAGCCCCAGCCCCCCACCCAAGTTGAGCTTGACGCTTTGAAGCTCGAGGGGATACAGCACATCAGCAAATATCCCAAACGAAGCCCCACCTCCAGCCGCGGCGATGGCGATCCCACCCCTGAGATCGAGTGGCCCCAGTAGCCGCTCAGCACCCGCTGTGGCGTTCAACGAGAGGCTGAAGCCAGGAGCCAGACGCAAGTCGCCCCCCAAAGCCTCACCGAACAAGCGCCCTTGCGCCGAGGCCACCGATAGCGAGGCCAACACCAACAGTCCAAGCAATAGTTTTTTCATCGTCCTCACCTCCGACCAGCACGATAACACGCGGGATTTACCTGGCGCATTCAGGTTTCTCAGGCTATTTTTGCACCAAATATGGCCTAAGTTGCCCCTAGAACGCTAAAAAAGCCATAATGAAGAAATCTTAAGACTTCAGGTCGTGTAGAGCGCATTAATCTGCACATAACCTTCGGTCAGGTCGCATCCCCACGCGATTCCCTGGCCCTGACCTATACCCAGTTCAATCTCCACCAGCACTTCTTCGGTCTTCATAGCAACGCTGGCGGCCTCGCGGTCAAAGGGCATAACCCGTCCCTCGAACAGCGCCATACTTTGTAGAGCGATGCGCGTGCGGGCCTCGAGCATCTCCACTCCGCTTTTACCCACCGCCATCATGATTCGGCCCCAGTTGGGGTCGTTGCCGTAGACCGCGCTTTTCCACAAAGGGCTCGAGGCCACGCTCAAGGCGGCCCGCCTAGCTTCCTCGTCGGAGGCTGCCCCACAAACCCGCACAGTGAGGAGCTTGGTGGCCCCCTCGCCGTCCCTGGCCAGTTGCCGGGCCAGCGAGACGCAGACCTGCTCTACTGCTCTCCAGAACTCACTCAGGTCGGGCGCACCCGAAGCACCGTTGGTCATCAGCACGGCCATGTCGTTGGTGGAGGTGTCGGTATCTACGCTCACTTGGTTGAAGCTGCGGTCTATCACCCCCTTCCAGCCTTGGCGCAGCTCATCTTGCGAAACTTCGGCATCGCTGACGATATACGCCAGCATGGTTGCCATGTTGGGCTGAATCATCCCGCTACCTTTGCAAACCCCCACGATTCTCGAGCCATTCGACAGCGTGGCCTCGGCCTTTTTGGGAGCCAGGTCGGTGGTCATGATGGCTTCCAGGAAGGGGTCTATATGGCTGACCAGCCCAATTTTAGGAAGTCCGGCCTCGAGCTTCTCCACCGGCAAAGGCTGCCCAATCACCCCGGTAGAGCCAGTCAGGACAGCATTCTCGGGGACTCCCAGTTGGGTTGCAGCCAGTTGAGCCATTTTGGAGTCGGCCTGTACACCGAGTTCACCGGTGGCGCAGTTGGCGTTGCCCGCGTTCACTACCACCGCCTGGAGTTGCCCGCCGGAGGCGTAAATCCGGCGGCTCCGGCTCACGCAGGGTGCAGCCGCACGGTTGAGCGTCCCGACAAAAGCCCAGTTGCAGGGGTTTCCCGAGATCAGCAGGGCTAAATCAGGCTTGCCCGAAGGCTTGATGGCGGCTTGAGTGGCTCCGGCACGGAATAGGGTGGGTAAGCGCATGGTTATTCCTCCTGGTCTTTCAGCCGCCGCAGCACAGCCACGCCAAGCTGGTCTTTTTCCTGATCCCACGGGCTTTTTAGTAGAATCAATCCCTCCAGGCCGAGATAGCGAATTTCAGCCCCTGATACCGCCTGAGTCCGGCTGTAGGCCAGCAGGTCGTGGTAGGTGTGGCCACGCATCAGGGTGAAAATGTCGAAAGGTCGCCCTCGGATAGACATTAAAGCTACCGCTAAGCCCC
Source organism: Thermaceae bacterium (assembly GCA_015478585.1). Classification (GTDB taxonomy): domain Bacteria; phylum Deinococcota; class Deinococci; order Deinococcales; family Thermaceae; genus Meiothermus. The sequence goes on from JADMIM010000013.1 coordinate 47,639, forward strand.
CGACCAGGATGTACTGGAGGTGGTTGCGGCTGAGCACTACCAACAGATTTTCGTACCTTTGAATCATCGGTTTTCGGCTCGAGCCCCAGTTCCAAAAGCATTTGTCGCAGGCGGAATACCTGGCTGGCAGGAGATTCCTGAACGCCCTTACCTACCTGCTTGCGTACAGCCTCGTCGTTCACAGCCAGTGTATCTTCTCCGCTAATCCCCGAAATAGGCGTAGTCGTGGTTGCCGGAAAGCCCCAGCATCAGGTCTAGGTTTTGTGCCGCCGCACCCGAGGCTCCTTTGCCCAGGTTATCGAGCCGGGCCACCAGCAAAGCCTGTTCCTTGGTGGGATTGTCGAAGACGAACAGCTCGAGCAGATTCGTTCCATTTAGGGCTTGGGGGTCTAGGGCAAAGTTGGTAGGCGCACTCGACTCCAAGGGCATCACCCGCACGAAGCGCTGGCCCGCGTAGTGGTCTGAAAGTGCGGCGTGCAAATCGTTGCCCGTCACCTTTTGGGGCAAGGCCCACAGGTGCAGTGGCACGTGGACGAGCATCCCCTGCGCCCAGTCGCCCACCGAGGGAGTGAAGATGGGGTCGTGGGTCAGCCGCGAATACTGCTTCATCTCAGGGACGTGCTTGTGGGCCAGGCTCAGGCCATACATCCGATACGGCCCGGCTAAATAGTGCTCTCCTTGGCTCTTCATGGCATCTATAAGGGTTCGCCCACCTCCGGTATAGCCCGAAGCTCCCTGTACGAACACCGGCCAATCGGCAGGAACCAATCCCGCGTCCACCACGGGCCGTAGCAGGGCAATTGCCCCCGTCGAGTAGCAGCCCGGATTGGAAACAAAGCGGGCCTCCCGAATCGCTTCGGGCTGCCCCTGTGCAAGTTCGGGCAAGCCAAACGTCCAACCCCCCTCGACGCGGTGGGCGGTGCTGGCATCGAGGACTCGAGTGGCAGGGTTTTCAAGCATTGCCACAGCAGCCCTGGCGAGGTCGTCTTGCAGGCACAGCACGGCCAAATCCGCCGCGTTGAGCAACCGTTTGCGCTCGGCCTGGTCTTTGCGCCGGGCCGGGTCTATGGAGAGCAGCTCGAGGTCGCTGCGCCCCTGCAAGCGGGCACGAATCTGGAGGCCAGTGGTTCCGGCTTCGCCGTCAATAAAAATCTTGGGTTTGCTCACCAGGCGATCTCCAAAGCTATCTCGGCGAAAGCATAAGGGATGATGGGGTCTCCCGGCTCATAGAGATGCTGGGTACGGTATTTCCCCCCTTTTGGCTCCAGATATACCTCGATCTGGTACTCCTCGAGGTTCAAAATCCAAACCTCCTGCACCCCCGCTTTGGCGTAATCCGCGAGTTTACGTCGGTCATGCGCGAGCGTGGTATCCGCTACTTCCACGAGCAGACAAATATCTTCGGGCTGAGGATGTTGCCTGCTGTAATCCGCACTTTTGACCACCGCTAAATCAGGCTGGGGCAAGTCATTTTTACCCCAATAAATCAGCTTTTCTTCGCGCACCTGAACACCCGCAATCTGGGCGCGAACATAAGAGGCGACCCGCTCGACGGTGGCAGCATGACGTGGCCCCATAGCTGGCATTTGGTATATAACCCCCTCGAGGAGTTCATAACGTTTATCCGAAGGCAAATCCAGGCGGTAGAAATCGTCCACCATCAGCTTGTAGGGACGGGAGTGGGTGCGAGGCTCGAGCAGGGCCATAAAGGTAGTGTAGCCTCTTAGCTTAGAAGATGGTACAAGAGCGCTTTCTGCGCGTGTAGCCGGTTCTCAGCCTGGTCGAAGACTCGAGACTTCCTGTGTAGCGTGGCCTCTTCCACTACTTCCTCGCCGTAGTGGGCGGGCAGGCAGTGCAGGAAAATCCCGTTCTTATCAATCAAATCCAGCATCGCCGGGTTGACTTGGAAGCCAGCAAAATCCTTGAGTTTGCGCTTCTGCGAGGCTTCGGCCTCCTGACCCATGCTCACCCAGACATCGGTGTAGAGCACCTGGGCTTCTTCGGCAGCCGCTTTGGGGTCGTGGGTGAGGGTGATGTTGGCCCCGAGCTTGATTGCTTCCATGAGGATCACCGCGTTGGGCTCGTAGCCGCGCGGGGTGGCGACGGTGAGCTTGGCCCCGGACAAAACCGCCGTCTGGAGGTGGGCATTGGCCATGTTGTTGCCATCGCCGATATAGGCCACCCGCAGACCTTGGGTATTCGGAAAAGTCTCCTCTATGGTCTGATAATCAGCCAGGAGCTGAACCGGATGCAAGAGGTCAGACAGGCCGTTGATGACCGGCTTGCTCGAGTATTGCGCCAGCTCCTCGAGGGTCGAGTGCAGGTATACCCTGGCCATGATGCCTTCCACCCAGCGCTCCAGGTTCATGGCGATATCGTGCACCGGCTCGCGCGTCCCCAGCCCGATTTCGGCGTTAGACAGGTTGACTGCGTGGCCGCCCAGTTGGTTCATGGCGACCTCGAAGGTGGTGCGGGTGCGCAAGGACGGCTTCTCGAAAATCATGGCCAGGGTCTGGCCCTCCAAGGGTCTCTGGCCCCGGAAGTCTCCGCGCTTCATAGCGTGGGCAGTCTCCAGCACGGCACGGTATTCAGCCGGAGATAGGTCTAGGTTGGAGAGAAAGTCGCGCCCTTTGAGGCTCGAGGCGGGTTTGAGGGTTTCGACCACTTACGTCCTCCTAAAGCTCGCATAACTACACAAGCTAGAGCTTGATTATACGCTCCCCCAATGAACCATAAGTCAGGTGTTTAAAACCTGAGACAGCCCTCTCGAGGGTACGTTTTTATCATCCAGGACATAAATCACTCAGGGCTGTACAATCACAGGATGCCACCGATTTTTGTCATCAGCGGGGTTCCGGGGGCCGGGAAAACCTCGGTTTGTAAAGCACTTTTGCGGCGGTTTGCCTTCGGCTTGCACCTGCCGGTGGACGACCTGCGAGAGTTCGTGGTTTCGGGTATGGCACATCCCGTGCCGCAGTGGACAGCGGAGACCGGACGGCAGTTTGGCCTAGCGCGGGTCGCCGCCGGGAAGGTTGCAGTGTTATATCACGGCGCAGGATTCGCCGTGGCAATAGATGACGTATTGGGATCTGCCGATGCGGAAGCCTTCGGGCTGCCGAAGCCGCACAAGGTGTTGCTGCACCCTGACCTCGAGGTTGTCTTAAAACGCAATGCCGGACGCACTAATAAGGCTTTTGATACGGCTATTCTCGAGACCACCATCCGGCATCTATATGCCAGCCAAGACAAACGGGCCTACCTCGAGGCAGGCTGGCGAGTGTTCGACACCAGTGCTTTAGACCCGGAGGAGACCGCAACCGCTATCCTCGAGCAGGCGATTTAGTATCAGGCGACATTGTTCATTTATAAATAGTTCCACTTGACAATAATTCACCTTGGAAGTAATTTAGCAAGGTGATGGACTGGAGCGTTCTCACCCGGATGTGGAAGCTCATGCGCGACCTGCGCTTAGAGGTTTCTCCTGCCTTGGAAAACATGGGTCTGGCCCATAACGACTCCTGGCTGCTGGGGGCGGTGGACGAGCACCACTACCCCACCGAGATCGTGAACATCACCAAGTTCCCGGCTCCCACGGTCAGTCAGATGCTCAAACGCCTCGAGGCCCTGGGCTTGGTGGAACGTTCCCTCGACAAAAGCGACCTGCGCCGCTACCGCTTCGACCTTACTGAGAAAGGTCGGCAGGCCAACGAGATAGGGAGGCAATTGATGGAGAAAGCAGCCCACAAACGGCTATCCCGCTTGAAGCCGAAAGAACAGCAGGAATTGATTCGGCTTCTGGATTTGATGGTGCAAGAAAGTGCGGCACCGCTAAAGGAGTGAACAATGGCGCAACCCGTTCCCAACCCCAATAGCGAAGGCGGAATGAGCCGGGAGAACCGCTTTACCCTGATTGGCATCATGCTGGGACTGTTTCTGGCGGCCCTCGACCAAACGATTGTTTCTACCGCGCTACCCAAAATCATCGCCGACCTCAACGGAACCGAGCTGTATGCCTGGGTAACGACTTCCTACCTGCTCACCTCGACCATCTCAGCCCCCATCTTTGGCCGCCTGACCGAGCTATTCAGCCGCAAGTCCATTTTGTTGATTGCCGTCCTCATCTTTTTGGGGGGCTCGGCCCTGTGTGGTCTCTCGCAAAATATGCCCGAGCTGATTGCCTTCCGGGGCTTGCAGGGCATCGGCGGTGGGGCACTGTTCTCCCTGGCCCTGACCACCATCGCGGTCTTGTTTCCCCCACGCGAACGCGGTCGTATCGGCGGGTTGTTCGGGGCGATTTTCGGCATCAGCAGCGCGGTGGGGCCGTGGCTGGGCGGTCTCCTGACCGATAATATCTCCTGGCACTGGGTGTTTTACATCAATATGCCGGTGGGCCTGGTGGCGCTATATTTCATCATTCGGTTTATGCCCCGGCTGCGCCCTGAAGGAGCGCGGCAACCCTTCGACTATCTGGGCAGCCTTCTGCTGATTGCCTGGACAGTGCCTTTGATGTTGGCCTTCTCCTGGGCCGGGAGCACCTATGCCTGGAACAGCCCACGTATTTTGTTTTTGTTCATCTCGAGCGCGCTAGGGTTGGGGCTTTGGATATGGTCGCAGACCCGCAACCCACATCCCCTGTTCGACCTCTCGATGTTCGGTATTCGTACCTTTAGCCTAGCCTCGGTAGCCACGTTTTTCTATGGGCCAGCTTTCCTGGGCGCGGTAGCTTTTTTGCCGCTCTATCTCCAGGTGGTCAAGGGGGTTTCGGCCTCGGCTTCGGGGGTGACGGTGCTGCCTTTGACGCTGGGGGTGGTTTTTGGTGCTACCGGGAGTGGTATTCTCTCGGGCCGTCTGGGGCGCTATAAGTCGTTGCTGGTAGGGGGCTCGGCCTGGCTGATCGCGGTGTTCTTGGCGCTACACTTCTTGCTGACAGTGGATACCCCGCTGTGGTTAGCTATCGGGCTCTTCTTCTTGCTGGGGCTGGGGCTCGGCCCTTCACAATCGCTGTTGCAGGTGGCAGCACAAAACAACGTGCCCCTACAGCGCCTGGGTTCGGCCACGGCTTTCACCCAGTTCGCGCGGCAGATTGGCTCCACCATCGGGATTGCACTTCTCGGAACGGTGCTTTCCAACAACCTGCAGGCGGCAACGTGTACTGCTTTTCCGCAAGACCCTAGCTGTGCGCCAGGAGCTATCGTAAAAAACAGTGGAGCCCAGCAAAACACCAATATTGATGCGCAGTTCAAACAGCTTGAGGCCCAGCTAGTCGCGGCCCTCAAAGGCAACCAAGCCGCATATACCGCGGTAATGGCGGATAAAACCGTGCCTGAGGAGCAAAAGAAAAGTCTGGTCAAGGGTGGAATCCCGGCTCAGGTCAAGGCCCAGAATGCCCAGACCCTCGAGCTGCTGCACAAAGCCCTGACCGGTGATGCCTCTGCGAAAGCCATGCTGCTCTCGAATCCCCAGCTTCCGGCCCAGGTTAGGGGGCTGTTGAGTGGCCCTACCCCACCCGCGCAGGCCGTACCTGGCATCGTGGCAGGGGTACAAAAAGGTTTGCAGGCCGCCGAGCCGCAGATAGTTGCCAGCCTCGAGGCCCAGATTATCCCGCAGGTGCAGAAAGGGCTTGAGGACACCAGGGTCAAGCTCAAAGGGGCTTTGGAGAATGGCATTACCAATGCCGAGAAGAGCATCTTTCTGGATGCTGCTGTTTTTGTGCTTATCTCGCTGTTCTTCACCCTGATGCTACCCAACGACGAACTCCGGGGTGGTTCTGGGGCCAGGGGTGGCCAGGCTCAGCCCTCAGCAGCGCATTAAGGGCCCCTCACCCCAAGTGACTCGCAGAGTCTGCGGCCCCTCTCCCGATGGAGAGGGGCTTTTATTTGCATCACCAGATGGTCGTTAGAAAGGGTAGTGGGCTCAGCAGGGGCTCGGCGTAGGCTACTCCTACCAGGTTGCCCCAGTAGCGCCGCAGGGCACGCCTGGCCTCGAGTCCGCTGGGGCCGACGGTTTGGGAAACCTGCTCCCCCTCGAACTGGCTCTTGTAGACCCGCACGCTGGCCTCCCAGGTCTCGATGTGCTCGGAGATATCTACCATCAGGGTGGGCATTACCGGATAGTTGCCGGGGTAGAAGAGCAGCTGCTCGACCTTGTGGGGTTTGCCCTCGACCTCGGCCTTGCGCAAGCCTGCAAAATGAACTGCCGCCGCCCCCAAACGGCTGGCTCCCAGGTGGTCGGGGTGGCGGTCAGATTCGCAGGGGATAATTACCACCCTGGGGCAGAGTTCGCGGATAGCTTGTGCTAGCGCACTGCGCTGCGCTGGGACATCGGCGATATTCCCATCGGCTAGGCCCAGGTTGCCCCGGTAATCGAGGCCCAGGATGCTCGAGGCCCCTTTCACCTCTTGGGCCCGGCCTGCTAGGGTGCCTTTGGAGCTGAGCTCTCCACGGGTAAGGTCGAGAATCGCGGTGTTCTGGCCCTGGGCTTTGGCCTTGGCAAGCAGGCCACCACAGCCCAGTTCGCCGTCGTCGGGGTGAGGTGCAATCACCAGAAGGTCAATCATCCCCAAGGGTTATACCAGATAGGGGACGGGTAGAGGAAAAGGATTTTTTGATTCTGCCTCTTTGCTCTACCGACTTTTTTCATCCCTTGGGGTTTCTAAACACGCTTTATCCGCCGGAGGCGCTACCATGGGTGGATATGGCAACCCTGACCCCAAACCCCGCCCAAGTCGCCGAGGTAGACCAGATAATCCAAGAAGGCAACCGGCTCCAGCAGCGCCTGGGGGAGTTGAGTGGTGCTTTGCATCAAGTAGCCGCCCAGCTCGAGGGCGGAGTGCCCCCCTCTACCGGTATGGCTGCCAGCATCATCGAGATTTCCAAGGCTTATGAGACCTGGCATCAAAAAGCCCAGCAGGCTCTGGGGGGACAGGCCGTCGAGGCTGTGCTGCCCAGGGTGATGGAAGCCCTGCACAACCACAAGCGGCAGCTCGAGGAAAGCTCTCTGCGGCAAAAAGCCCTGAATGTGCTCGAGCAGGTCAGCAGCCTGGCCTACCGGGGCTCCGAGGAGTTCATGCCGCTTTCCACAGTGCAATTCGATGCGCTGGGAATGCTGCGCTCGGTCAAGGACAATCCGGTGCTAGACGTAACCACCAAAGCTCTAGTGGAAGGCCACCATCCCTTTAACGCGCTGCTACGCCTGATTACCGACAAGGCCATGAGCAACGAGGAGTGGCAAGCCACCTATCAGAGTATAGGCCAGCAGTTTGGTACGGATCTAGCTGTAGCCTTGGCTCGAGGCTTTATTTATTTGCCCGAAGCCTGAGTGGAATCGGCACAGGTTGGGGTTTTTTCGCCGAAGCGCCGCTCGTTTCCGGCTTGCAAGCGGCGCAGGTTCTCGCGGTGAGTCCAAAAAATCAGACCTGCCAGCACAGTTACCGTGAGCACCTGCCAGAAGGGTTTTCCCAGAGCGATGGTAATCACCACTGCCGCTACCCCCCCAACCAGGCTGCCCGCCGAGACATAGCGGGTCAAGACCATGGTGGCGATACCGATGGGCAACACGCTCAATCCCACCACTGGGTCAAAAAAAATCAGAGTGCCAAAGCTGGTCGCCACCCCTTTCCCACCTTTGAAGCCCAGAAAGGCCGAGTAGTTGTGGCCCAAAACCGCAGCCAAGGCCACCGCGCCCAGCAGCAGACCCTCGAGGCCCAGCAGCCGTGCGGCCAGAACTGCGATACCACCTTTGAACACATCAAAAAGGGCCACCAGCACAGCAGGCCAGTTGCCCAGGGTGCGCTGGATATTGGTAGCCCCGGTGTTGCCCGAACCCACTTTTTGGATATCCACACCGTAATAACGGGCCACCCAGGCTCCGGCAGGGATGCTGCCAAACAGATAGGCCAAGAGCACAATAAGCCAAGCTATAAGGTTCACGTCGGTATTCTACGCCCACAGTTTCCTATCACGGCTTTATGGACAGTTGGCTCTGCCTGGAGCGGCAACTGTCAATCACCCGCGCAATTTCTAGAGTTATTAGGACAACCGCGATAAGGTTGCTGTTGGGCCTTATCATTTCCTGCGCAATACGGTGGGGGTGGTCAGTACCAGCCGCACGATGCCTTGTACCCGCATCTCCTCACAGTCGAATA
>JADMIM010000234.1 GCA_015478585.1 Thermaceae bacterium
GTCTCAGGCTTGATGGGGGACGGATTTTCCTATCCCCCGCCCTACGCGGTTACCCCAGGTCGACCATCGCCTGGGTTCTCCTAGCCTACCCCGTCCCGCCATCGGTGATAGCGGTTGGGACGTGGTACAGGAATATCAACCTGTTGTCCATCGCCTACGCCTTGCGGCCTCGGCTTAGGTCCCGACTAACCCTGAGCAGATTAGCTTTACTCAGGAACCCTTAGGCATTCGGCGGGCGAGTTTCTCACTCGCCTTTCGTTACTCATGCCAGCATTCTCACTTCCCAGCGCTCCACGGCAGGCTTACGCCGCCGCTTCACCGCCCTGGGAACGCTCCCCTACCACTCCGAGCAAAGCTCGAAGTCCGTGGCTTCGGCTCCATGCTTGAGCCCCGTTACATTGTCCGCGCCCGACCACTTGACCAGTGAGCTGTTACGCACTCTTTGAATGGTGGCTGCTTCTAAGCCAACATCCTGGTTGTCTCTGCAATCGGACATCGTTTCCCACTTAGCATGGAATTAGGGGCCTTAGCCGACGGTCTGGGCTGTTTCCCTTTTGACCACGAAGCTTATCCCCCGCAGTCTGACTCCCGCACTCTGGAATTACGGCATTCGGAGTTTGCCTGATTTCGGTAAGCTGGTAGGCCCCCTAGACCAAACAGTGCTCTACAACCGCAATTGAACATGCGAGGCTATACCTAAATATATTTCGGGGAGAACCAGATATCTCTGAGTTTGATTAGCCTTTCACTCCGATCCACAGGTCATCCGCCCAGTTTTCAACCTAGGTCGGTTCGGTCCTCCACGGAGTCTTACCTCCGCTTCAACCTGCCCATGGATAGATCACTCAGTTTCGGGTCTACCGCCCACGACTGAACGCCCTGTTCAGACTCGCTTTCGCTACGGCTCCGTTTCCTTAACCTCGCCGTGGACGAGTAACTCGCTGGCTCATTATGCAAAAGGCACGCCGTCACCGGACAAAGCCGGCTCCGACCGCTTGTAAGCACACGGTTTCAGGTGCTATTTCACTCCCCTTCCGGGGTACTTTTCACCTTTCCCTCACGGTACTAGTTC
>JADMIM010000014.1 GCA_015478585.1 Thermaceae bacterium
GCCCGAAGTAGGGGCCAATAAGCGCAGCACCAAGCGGGCCAAAGTGGACTTGCCCGAGCCGCTCTCCCCCACCACCGCTACGATTTCGCCTGCTTGCAGGCTAAAAGAAACGTCCTTTACCGCCGCTACCTGGTGGCTGCCGCTACCAAAGGTGCGCGTCAGATGGGAGACCTCGAGCAATGCGGTTTTGCTGGGCGAAACCACCGCAGCCGGGCTCACGATTTCACCGCCTCGAGCAGCCAGCAGGCCGCGAAGCGCTCAGGCGTGCCGAACTCCGGCGGCTGGGTCTGCGAACACTTGGGCATGGCGTATTTGCAGCGTGGGTGGAAGCGGCAGCCACTGGGCGGCGAGCGCAGGTCGGGCGGGGAACCCTCGATGCCCTCCACCCGCTTCTGCCGCACATAGGGCTCAGGCACCAAGATTGAGCCAATCAGGGCTTGGGTATAAGGGTGTTTAGGGGCATCTATGATCTCGTGGTTGGTGCCGATTTCGGCAATCTTACCGGCATACATGATGGCGATGCGGTCGGCGATTTCGCGCAGTAAGGGCAGGTCGTGGGCGATAAAGACGATGCTGGAGATAACCCGCCGCTCGAGCAGGGTCTTCAGCAGGCCCACTACCGCCTTCTGGCTCGAGACATCCAGCGCCGAGGTAGGCTCGTCGGCAATCAGCACCTTGGGGTTGAGCAAGGTGGAAATCACGGTCACTACCCGCTGCTTCATCCCTCCCGAAAGCTGGTGGGGATAGTTTTCCAGCACCCGTGCGGGCAACCCGAGTTGCTCGAGGCGTTGCCTGGTAAGTTCATAGGCTTCGGAGCGCTGGATGGTAGGCCGGTGGGCCTTCAGTACATCGTAGGCCAGCTCGCGCACCCTGGCGGTGGGGTTGAGAGAGTTGAGGGCACCTTGAGGCAATATCGAAATCAACTGGCCGCGCAGCTCGCGCGGGAGCCCCGCACCCAAGGTCAGGTCTATGGTTTTGCCCTCGAGCACCATCTGACCACTCTTGACATATAGCGGTGGCTTGGTCGCCAGGGCCAAAATGGTTGCCAGGGTAGACTTGCCACACCCGCTCTCCCCCGCCAGCCCCAAGACCTCGCCTTCGCGCAGGGTGAGGGAAACCTCCTCTACCGCCTGCACCTCGCGCCCACCCACCGCGTAGGCCGCACGGACATTTTGCACCCGCAGTAGCTCGTCCATGCTAGACCTTCCTCAGGCGTGGGTTGAATACCTCGTCCATGCTGGATTGCAGCAACAACAAACCAAAGGAAATCAGGGCCAGCAGCAGGGTCGGGGGCAGGAAATCCCAGTAGGCCCCGGTGCGCACGGCCTCACCCTGGATAGCAAATTGCAGCATTTTTCCCAGCGAAATGGTGTTGTCTGGCCCCAAACCCAGCAAGCTCAGGGCGGCTTCGTTGAGGATACCGCTAGCGAGTTGCAACACGAAGGCCATGAAGATGTAGCTAAACATATAGGGCAGAATTTCCCACAGGATAATCGAAACCGTGCCTACTCCGCTGATCCGGGCCACGTCCACGTGTTCCCTGGTGCGTAGCGAGGTGGTCTGGGCTCGCACGGCCCTGGCCGTCCAAGGCCAACTGGTCACACCGATGATGATGCCCATCGTAACCAGCGAACGGGTCTCCACCGCCACCGATAGCAAAATCAGAATCACGATGGTGGGGATGGTGATAATCACGTTGGTCAGGCCCATCAACAACTCGTCCAGGGTTCCCCCCAAAAAGCCCGCCAGAGTGCCTATCACTACGCCAATTAAGGTAGCGACTGCGCCAGCAATTACCCCGATCTCGAGCGAGGTACCGATGCCGTACATGAGCTGGACAAACACGTCATTGCCGATCACATCAGTACCCAGCAGGGCTTTGGACGAGGGCGGGTCGAAGCGCCCTCCCACCGCGAAGAGCGGGTTGTGGTGGTTGACCATCGGCCCAATGATGGCGAAACCCACCAGCAGCAGGATCAAAATCAGGCTGAAGCGAAAGCGGCCATTGCTCAAGAGTTGTCGCAGGAACAAGTTCATCGTTCCCCCCTCTGCGCCGAGCGGATGCGGGGGTCTATCAAGCCGTAGCCGATGTCAATCAGGAAGTTAGCCCCCAGCACCGCCACCGTGACCAGGATAGTCACGCCCTGCACCACCGGGTAATCGTTTTGCCGGATAGCGGTGAACAAGGTCGAGCCAATCCCTGGATAGGAAAACACCACCTCCGTCAGCAGGGCTCCGCCCACCAGGGAGCCGATGGCCAGGGCCAGCCCGGTAATTTGAGGCAGCATGGCATTGCGAAAAATGCTGCGCACCACCCGGCCATCCCCCACCCCCAGGCCGCGCATATAGCCCACGTAGTCGGCGGAGAGTTCGTAGATCGCCATCGAGCGCATCCCCACCGCCTGGCCTCCGATCAAGACCAGCACCAGCGAAAGGAACGGCAAGGTGTAGTGCTGAATTACATCGAGCATGAAGGTCAGGGACAAGTTGGGAGTACCCCCCGGATTGTAACCCCCAAAAGAAGGGAAAATGGGGATGGCCACCGAGAAAAGATAGAGCAGTAGCACCGCCAGGCAGTAATAGGGCAGGTTGGAAAGTGCCAGCGAGCCCACGAAGGCCACCCGGTCGAAGGCTCCGCCCCGGTACGCGGCTAACACCCCCAGGATATTGCCCAAAATCCAACCGATGATGATGGCCGGGAGTTGCAGGGCAATCGTCCAGGGCAGCGAGGAAGCGATCAGGTTGTTAACCTTGGCTGGATAGTTGCCAAAGGAAGTGCCCAAGTTGCCGTGGGCCAGGTTGCTCAGATAGGTGCCAAACTGAACCAGCAGGGGCTTGTCCAGGCCAAACTCACGCATGTAGGTTTGGTAGATTTTGCGCCGGGCTTCGCCTTCGGTGCCGCCACTTTGAGCCATCTGGGCCACGATGGTGTCTACGGGATTGCCCGGAATCAGGCGTGGAAGAAAGAAGTTCAAAGAGGCCGCCACCAAAAAGGCTGCGATGTACCACAGCAGCTTGTTCAGGATATAGCGCTGAAAGGTATTCATATTCCCTCACCCCCGCAACCCCCAACGGGAGGACTTCCGATTTTTGGATTCATAATTGCCCTGTCCCAGATGCAGGTGTATATCGAGTTTTTCAGGTGGAGACAGCCTCGAGGTAGTCGTGGTTTTCGCAATTAAACGGTCTTTCTAACCGAGTGGCTAGCCCTATTCTTTTCTAAAAACCGTTCTATAAACTTCCCTGATTCGCGGGTTGTGGGCTTAAAACCTCTGCCCACAACCCAGCGCTTTCTTTCTATTGCGGTTGACTAGGGCTTGGGCTTTATGTTAAACAGCACCCGGATGCCCGCACCCGTGAACATGGGCGGAGCTTTGGGGTTGGCTGCACTAGCAAAGCCCGTCCAGACGCTCTCGTTGAACTCGTAGAACTCCAAAGGACGGTACATCAGCGGGATAGCCGGGATGTCGGTCATGAAGATTTTATCCAGGTCGCTGTAGAGCTGCTTCTGGGTAGCCTCGTCGGCGGAGGCAGCCTTGTCGAGCAGTTCACCCACTTTGGGGTTGTTGTAGCGGTTGTAGTCCCAGAAGGCGGTTTGGCCCGCAGCGGGCACACCCCGGTTGTCCATCACGTCGCGGAAACGTTGCCAGGGGCTGGCCGCACCCACTCCGGCCACAAACCACAGCCCTAAGTCGAAGGTGCCATTGGCCATGTTGGAATTGGCGACGGGGAACTCGGGGAAGTCGGTCTTGAGGTCAATCCCGACGGCTCTGGCGCTGCTGGCTACGATTTCCAGGGCTTGGTTCCAGTCTGTCCAGCCATAGGGGCATTGCACTTTCCAGGGGCCCAAGCGCGTACCGTCAGGCAGCACGTAGATGCCGTCGGAGCCCTTCTTGGCTTTGAGCTGGTTTTCCAGGATATCCACTGCTTTTTGGGGGTCGAAAGTCCAGCCATTTTGCTTAACCAAATCGGCGTTGAAGAACTTCTTTTCGCCACCATCGGGGATAATCAGGCTGCTGTTAGCCGGCACTGAGTAGCTGGACATGGCGGTCTGGACAATTAGGGGATAGTTGATGGCGTAGGCCAGTGCCCGGCGCACCAAGGGGTTATCCAGCCCTTTCTTGTTCACGTTGATAAACATGATTGGAATCGAACCCGGGATGTGGTAAGGCGGTTGCTTGAACCAGGTCGAGATGGGCAACTTTTTCTGCTCCCACTCTTTCCAAATTTCTGGATCGAACTGCTGAGAGATATCGAGCTGGCCCTGCTCGAGGGCCAAATTGCCAGCATCGTTGGACTTGAAGATGGGGTGGACTACGTACTTGGGTGCGGGCAGACCCCAGATGGCCTTGCCCCAGTAGTTGTCGTAGCGCTGCATCACCACACGCTCGTTGTTAGCTGCTTTGAGCATGTAAGGGCCGGAGCCTACCGGCTTCATATTGGTGTATTGCAGCAGCGACTTCTCACTTTTTTCCAGGCCCGCCCAGATGTGCTGGGGCAGGATAACCACCGTGGCTAGATACTGGCGCACCAGGCCAGGGTTGAGCTTCTGAGGATTGAGCTTGATAATGATGGTTTTGGCATCGGGAGCACTGACGCTCGAGACATAATCCCAGAAAGGCGCGTAGGCCACCTGCTGGCGCTTGGCTAGCTCGAAGGAATAGAGCACGTCCTTGCTGGTGAGGGCTTGACCATCCTGCCAACGGGTGCCGTTTTGCAGGGTGATTTTGAAGGTGCTGCTATCGGGGGTCTCGAGCTTGGCGGCAAGCTGGGGGTCGAGTGCTCCGGTCAGGAGGTTATATACAAAGAGGGTTTCGTAGACATATTGCGTTCCAAAGGTCTGGCCCATCGGCCAGGCTGGCCCCGAGGCGATGGGATTGAAGCTGGTCGGCGGCCCCCACTGGAACCCGCCAATATACAAAGTTTCTTTGCGCGGAAGTTCTTGGGCCAGGGCCAAGCCCAAAACCAACAGGCTTGCCAGGACTGCTAAGAGATGTTTGCTAATCTTCATGCTCTAGCCTCTCCTTCATTGAGGGCAAATCTGGGGAACTATCCCCAAGCGTTCATGGGCTTACGAGGTGCTCACTCACAGGTCTTTTGCGCTCACCACCCCCTTTTTCTCGGTGAAGAAGGGGTCGCTCGAGAGGCGGGGTGGTGGCCCGCACAATGAGCTCGGTGGGCAAGGTGATTCGGTTATGGGGCGGACTGGTGCCCCGCAGCATGGTAATCATCATCTGGGCCGCCACCACTCCCATCCCATATAGTGGCTGGCGCACGGTGCTCAGGGGCGGATAAACCTGGCTGGCCATAGGAATGTCGTCAAAGCCGACTACCGCGATATCTTCCGGCACCCGCAAGCCCCGCTCCTTGATCGCCTCCAGCACCCCGAAAGCCATCAGGTCGCTGGCAGCAAAAATGGCGGTGGGTATTTTGGGAAGGGACAAGAGCTTATTTCCCCCGGCAAAACCGCCTGGCTGCATGAAATCCCCCCGTGTCACCAGGGTTTTGTCGAAGGGTTGCCCAGCACTGTGCAGGGCATCTTTGTAGCCCTTCAGCCGGGCCGAGGATGCCCCGTAGCCCTTGGCCCCGCTCACGAAACCGATGCGCCGGTGGCCCAGGGACAGTAGATATTCGGTAGCGGCCCTGGCCCCTTGATAGTTGTCCACATCCACCGAGGGCAGCATGAACTCGGTTCCCCGGTGGTCAATGATTACCACCGGGATACCGGCTTTCTCCACTGCTATCAGCACCTTGTCGGGAGTGCGGGGCAACAGAAGCAGCAAGCCATCGGTAATCCCCTGCAAGAAAGCCACCTGGCTGTGCTCGCGCTCGAGGTCGGAGGCGGTGGAAATGAGCATCTCGAGGCCCGAACGCCGCGCTTCGTCGCTGGCCCCGCGCACGATTTCCCCCATGTACTGTGTGGAAAGGTCGGGAACCAGCATCCCCAGGGTATCGGTACGCCCTCCAGCAAGCCCCCTGGCGGCGATGTTGGCAGTGTAACCGGTGGTGCGAACGGCCTCCTGCACCCTGGCCCTGGTCTCCTGCGACACGTTGGGCCGCCCGTTGAGCACGTTCGACACGGTAACTGCCGAGACTCCTGCCAAGCGAGCGACATCTTTTAGAGTGACCCTGAGTTCTCTTCGCATAGCCACGCCTATAGGGTGGTTGGGTATTGCACAGGTGTTTTGTTTAGCGATAAGTTAAGCGCTTAACCGGTGCTTTGTCAATAGGGCCAGGTCTACCGCGATAAACAAAAACCCACCCCATCCATCGGGGTAGGCATGGCAGCATCAGAATTCTCACTCAGAGCCATTCCCACGAATACTCCGAACAACAAAAACCGTTGTTCGGAGTACCTTACGGCACACCAGTACCGGCCTGGCCGGGGGCCTATGGCCCTTGACTCCAGTGCCCGCAACGCGGGGGGCCTATGGCCCTTGACTCCGCGTGCGCCGTAAGGGTGGCAAACCCAACCCGTTCACAAAGACTGGCTCTCCTGTGAGGGCATTCTTTACTCAAACGCGCACAGTAGACTTCTGGCAGAAGTTGCGGATAGCCAATAGCTCTAGGTCTGGGACGACCGCTCTAACCGCCCGCGACTTCCATCCGTTCGGCTTCCTGGCGCATCAGGCTCCATAGCGCTTCGACATGGTGGCGTTCGGTGGGCTCTGCGCCGATGCTGACGCGCACCAGCCAGTGCCCCCTGGCAGTCGCGGGGGTCAGAAAAGCCTTCCCCGAGCGATTGACCCGGTTCACCCAGTCCAGCGTGTGTTTATCGAGCGCTTCCCCACTCAAGCCCTGGGGCTCGTGGCGCAGGCAAACCGTCTGGAGCGGCACAGGAGCCAGCACCTTCCAGCCGGGTGTAGCCCGGACTTGCTCCTCGAGCCACTTGGCATTCTCGATATCTCGCCGCAGCCGGGCCTGCAAGCCCTCTACGCCCTGGTCTTTGAGGGCAAACCAAATCTTGAGCGAGCGGAAACGCCGCCCCAGCGGGATACCCCAGTCTTTGTAGGCTTTGGCCTCCTCCACTTTGGGCAGATAGGAGGGGTTGGTGGACATGGCCCGAATCAGGTGCTCCGGCTCGCGCACGAAGTAGGCCGAGAGGTCGCAGGCCATGCCCAGCCACTTGTGGGGGTTGATGACAATCGAATCGGCCTGCTCAACGCCGTCCCACAAGTAGCGGCACTCCGGCAGAATCATGGCTGAACCGGCCATCGCCGCGTCTACGTGCAGCCAGATTCCGTACCTCTGGCACCGCTCAGCAATTTCTCGCACGGGGTCTATGGCAGTAGAACCGGTAGTCCCGACGGCAGCGACAATCATGCAGGGCTTGCGGCCCTCGGCGAGGTCGCGCTCTATGGTCGCCTCGAGCGCATCCATCCGCATCGCAAAAGCCTCGTCGGTCTCGACCAAGCGCAGGTTATCCTTGCCAAAACCTGCCAGCAGAGCGCCCTTGGGCACCGAGCTATGGGCCTGGTCGGAAACGTAGACCGTGAGCGGCTTAGCCTCACCCTGCAAACCGCCCCGGTTTTGCGAGTAGCCGCTGGCCCACTCCCGAGCGGTCAGGAAAGCTACAAAGGTCGCGGTAGAGGCGGTATCTTGAATCACGCCTTGGAAAGTCTGGCTCAGACCGAACATCTGCCGCAGCCAGTCCATCATCACCTCCTCGACCTCGCTCAAGGCGGGCGAAGCCTGCCAGGTGATGCCGGTCTGACCCAACCCGGTAGCGACAATATCGGCCAGCACCGAGGAAAGCGGGGCATTGGAGGGAAACCAGGCGTAGAAGTTGGGGCTCTGCCAATTGGTCAGGCCAGGGAGCAAGCCCTCGAGGTCGCTTTGGATGCCCCCGAGCCCCTCGGGCCGTTGCGGCGGGGTTTTCCCGAACAGGGCTTTGATTTCGCCCGGCTGCACCTGCGCCATCACCGGAAGTTCCTCGATTCCAGCGCGAAACTCGGCAATCCAGTCAATCAGGGCATGGCCCAGGCGTTTGAACTCTTCAGGAGACATATTTAGAAGTCTAAGGTCGAAGGCCAAAAATCGAAAGCCGAGGGTCAAAGACCAAAAGCAAGCTCACGTCCTGGAGGGGGATTCTCAAATTGCAATTTATCCGTCCAGGACGTAGGCTCATTTTTAACTTTCGACAGTTTTGGTGTGGCGTTAAACCTTAGACGTTTGACGTTTGAGGTTCGGCGTTCGACAATAACGCTCATGGAGATTACTCCCGAACTGATTCACCACCTGGGCAAGCTCTCCCGCCTGGCGCTCTCACCCGAGGAGGAAGCCCAGCTCGAGGGCGAACTGCGCTCCATCGTGAGTTTTTTCGAGCAGTTAAATGAGCTGAACACCCAAGGCTTGCCGGAGATGGCCAGACCCGTAGAACTCAGCAATATCCTGCGCCCCGACGAGATTCGACCCTCACTCTCGCAAGCCGAAGCCCTGTCGGTAGCCATCGAGCAAGAAGTCGGGATGTTCAAAGTCCCGCGCATCCTCGAGTGATGAGCAAGACGCAAAACGCCAGACGCAAATCTTGCCTTTTGTGCGTTTTGCGTTTAGCGTTAGGCGGTCTTTATGCTTGACCTCAAATTCATCCGCGAAAACCCCGAAGTTGTGCGTAAGGCCCTCGAGGAGAAGGCCGGAATCCTCAACCTGGACGAGCTTTTATTCCTCGACAAACAGGTCATGGATCTCAAGCGCCAGACCGAGGCCCTGCAAGCCGAGCGCAACGCCAACGCCAAGGCCGCCGGTAAAGCCAAGCCTGAAGAACGCCCCGCGCTCATCGAAAAAGGTAAGGCGATTGGCAATCAGTTGGCCGAACTCGAGCCCCAACTGCGCGAACTCGAGGGCAAGCTCAAAAACCTGATGTACCTCACCCCCACCATTCCCTGGGAAGGCGCTCCCGTCGGCCCGGACGACAGCTTTAACGTCGAAACCCGCGTCCACGGCACGCCCCACACCTTTCTCTTCGAGCCCCTAGACCACGTAGCCCTGATGGAAAAAAACGGCTGGGGTGACCTCGAGCGGGCCGCCAAGGTCTCCGGCTCGCGCTCGTATATCCTCAAGGGCGACCTGATGATTTACGAACAAGCCCTGCTGCGCTTCGCGGTAGACCGCATGGTGGCGGCGGGCTTCACACCCATGAGCGTCCCCGCGCTTACCAGGGAAGACGTGCTATACGGGCACGGGCAGTTCCCCACCGCCCGCGACCAAGTGTACTCGGTGAACCAGGGCGAGGCGTTTTTAGCCGGAACCGCCGAGGTGCTGCTGAATTACCTGCACTCCGGCGAGATTTTGAGTGAGGCCGAAATCCCCAAACTCTATTCCGCCCTCTCCCCTTGCTTCCGCAGCGAGGCCGGTTCGGCGGGGAAGGACGTGCGCGGGCTGATGCGGGTTCACCAGTTCTACAAGGTCGAGCAGTACGTGCTTTGTAGAGCCGACCTAGACGAATCTAACCGCCTCTTCGAGACCATGCTCGGCATCTCCGAGGACATTTTGCAGGCCCTCGAGCTGCCCTACCGGGTGCTGGAGGTCTCGACGGGCGACATGGGCCTGGGCAAGTACCGCCAGGTTGACCTCGAGACCTGGGTTCCCAGCGAGGGGAAATACCGCGAAACCCACTCCTGCTCGGCCCTGCTCGACTGGCAGGCCCGGCGGGCCAACCTGCGGTACAGGGATGAGGGCGGCAAGGTGCGCTACGCCTACACCCTCAACAACACCACCCTTGCCACCCCGCGCATTTTGGTGATGCTGCTCGAAAACCACCAGAACGAGGACGGGACGGTGAATGTGCCAGAGGCGGTGCAGCCGTATTTTGGGAAGGAACGGCTCGAGGCTAATTAGGATACTTCATCATGCCAATCCTTCCCATTCATTTTCTTCACGACTCGACTCTTTGCGTAATCAAGAGCAATAAGAAAAACTATGTTTAGCAAGACTCCGTAAGTTGTTGGGATACTGAAATGACCGTGTAGCGCCGGATTTCTCCAGCCCACTATCACAACATAGTGATTCTCACCAGTCACAAACGCAATGTGCTCGAAGATTCTTCTAAGCTCGTCCTGCAACTGCGAATCGCTTGTATCGTATAAAAGTGCCAACATATGGCCTATATTGCTACACCTTTTGCCAGTTCTATACGTTCTACTTATGCCGTCATAACTAATCGTAAATCCAGATGAAACAATGCCATCAGTGTTGAAAAAAGCGGATTTGGCACGTTTGACAACTCCTTCAAGCAAAGGGTAGACGAGATATTCTGCTGGATTAACTTTATAGGTTGTGAGCTGAGATTCGTCATCCCAAGACAAAGCGTTTATTCTGCAAAGTCCCCAAGTCCCAATTGCTGTTTTCACCGTTGACATGAAAAGGGAGGGCAAAAGCATATTCTCCATAAAAGTAGGAGCCGCTGGACTGTGACCCAAATACACGCTAGGTGGATTGAGAAGTAACTCTCCAATTCTGTCCCAAAGTTGAATATGGCTCCGAGTTACGATCATATTCATACCCTTATAAATCAGCGAAAGCGATGAGGCTACACAAGCCGCTCGAAGTTCGTCGTAGTTTAGCTCTGTAAGTGGAACGCCATTTAGAAAATCAAACGGCTTTTTCTCGATACCTGCCGATGTATGGCTTTTTGATACATGGTCAGCAGCAGCAGTAATAATGTCTTCATATCTGGAAGGCATAGCGCTCTCATCCTACAAAACGCCTCGGTAGATTTGCTCGAGCCCTATCGTTCCCTCGAGACAAGGCAGCGGAATTTCACCGTCCACGTAGTCTTGCACCTGCCAGTCTTGGCCCTCGAGCCAGTAGCAGCGCACCGTGCGGCTCTCGGTGTCCACGATTAGGTAAGTCTGGAGGCTGGGAATACTCCGGTACGCATCAGCTTTTTCGCGCTGGTCTATGTCCTTGGTGCTCGGCGATAGCACTTCGACTAGAATGCAAGGGTCAGTTTCGTAATACTCGTCCGGCGGCTCGCCCTGGCATA
Source organism: Thermaceae bacterium (assembly GCA_015478585.1). GTDB lineage: Bacteria > Deinococcota > Deinococci > Deinococcales > Thermaceae > Meiothermus. The sequence goes on from JADMIM010000014.1 coordinate 10,985, forward strand.
CCCCCATCACATCGGGATAATAAACTTTCTCCCGCCGAATCCGCAGCTTGACATCGGTTTGGTACACGTGGCAACGGTCTTTGCTGAGATTCATAAAGTGCGAGGTGATGTTGATGCAAATACGGTTGTGCTTGCCCGTTACCCCAGCCATCGCGTAAATCTGCCCATGCACGAACTCGTGGCGAACCTCTCGAGCCAGCTCGGTCTCGAGGTATTCGTCTATCGTCATCAGCCGGGTGACGGGCTTGACCATGCCTCCAATCTAGCACGGGGTTAGTCCGGCGCGGCTCGAGCTGCTTATAAAGCTCGGTAGAGTATGATGGGACGTTACTGGCTCCAGAGCCAGGCAAAAAACCCATGACATTCTCTGATTTTTCCCTCCACCCCAAACTGCTGCGCTCCGTCGAGCAGATGGGATACACCCAGCCTACCCCCATCCAAACCCAGGCCATTCCCCCCGCGCTGGCCGGGCGGGACGTGCTGGCTTGCGCCATGACCGGCAGCGGCAAAACTGCGGCCTTCGTGCTGCCCGTGCTACAGCGGCTGATGGATGGCCCCAAGGGTATTACCAGGGCCTTGGTGCTCACCCCCACCAGGGAGTTAGCCGCGCAGGTGCAGGAGCAGTTTCGGCAGTTGGGCAAGAACACCCACCTGCGCAGCGCAGAGGTGTTTGGGGGGGTGGCTATGCGCCCGCAAACCAGAGCTTTTCAGACCGGCGTAGAGATAATCGTTGCCACGCCAGGCCGTTTGCTGGATCATTTTCAGCACCCCTATGCGCGGTTAGAGGGCCTCGAGGTGCTGGTTTTCGACGAGGCTGACCGGATGCTGGACATGGGCTTTCTGCCCGACATCCGTCGGATATTGAAACACATCCCCAAGCCCCAGCAAACCCTATTCTTCTCCGCCACCATGCCCGCACCTATCGCTCAGTTAGCTAAGGAGTTGCTCAAAAACCCCCTGACCATCAACACTGAGCGCAAAGCAGCCCCCGCCAGCGGCGTGACCCAGGCCGTGTATCCAGTGCAGCAAGAACTCAAGTCGGCGCTGCTGCTGGCACTTTTGGACAGCCAGATTACCAGTGCCATTGTCTTCACCCGCACCAAGCACCGGGCCAACCGGCTGGCCGAATATCTGGTGAAAAACGGGGTCAAGGCCGAGCGCATCCACGGCAACCGCTCGCAAAACCAGCGCACCGAGGCTCTGGCGGGTTTCAAGTCGGGCAAATACCGGGTGTTGGTGGCCACCGATATCGCCGCCCGTGGCATTGATGTCGAAGCCCTCGAGCACGTGGTGAACTTCGATGTGCCCGCAGTTCCCGAAGACTACATCCACCGCGTGGGCCGCACCGCCAGGGCCGAGCGCACCGGCGAAGCCTTCACCTTTGTAGCCCCCGACGAAGAAGCCCAGCTTAAGGATATCGAGCGGGCCATTTCCAAGCGCCTCGAGCGGGTCATGCTGGAGCGCTTTGATTACCGTGCCAAGCCGCAGGGGAAGCTCGAGGTTCCCGTGAAAGAGCGCATCGCCGCCATTCGGCAACAGAAGGCCCAGGCCAGGGCCAACAAAGCCGCCAAGGAAGGGCGCTCAGAGCCCCGAACCGATGGAGCAAAACCTCGAGCGGCCCAGCCTGCCCAATCCGGTCAGGGTAGCAAAGCGCTGACCAGCACGGCAGGCCCAGCCTCGAGGCGCAGAAGAAGGCGCTAGAGGGCTCGAGGCTAGCTTCCAACCGATAACGGCGGCCCCACAACTTCCATCCCGTGGGTGGCAAACAGTTGAGCAAGCTCTTGATAAGCCAGCACCCCTTTGAGCTTGCTGGCCTGGTCGAAAAAGGCTTCCATCTGGCCTGCCGGTTGAAAAACAATCAGCATCCGGCCTGCCCCAGTTCCCGTAAGCGCCCAGACATGCGGCACTTTTCTCGGTGCGAGAACCGAGTCACCGGGGCCAAGATGATGGGTTTGATTGCCAATCTCTACGATGTATTGGCCTTCAATCACGTAAAACCATTCCTCTTGGGCGTGATGCAAATGCCGGGGTGGCCCACCCTTATAGTCGTTGGCCTGCTCGATAATCAGACAACCCCCAGCAGTATCTTGCCCAGCCACTTTGACCATAAACGGCATAACCCCAAAAACCTTGCGCCCCTGCTGAAATCGGTCGCTCCCCGCTGAGACTTTGATGCCTTGTTGGTTGGCAGGTTCCATTAGAGCCTCCTTTGGCTAAAAGCCTCTGAGCCGATGTTGCACCGCACCTCGAGGTCTGCAAACAAAACAAGTTGCGTCCTGCAGAGTCCTTTTTGATGGGGCGATTATACCATCCTGGTGTAGCTTTTTGGTCTTTATCGCGGTTCTCTGCTCAGATGAGTACAGTAAATAGGCCCAGGCTACCCCAAGGTTCTTTGCGAAAACCGCTCTATTGCGGCTTGCGCTATTTTTGCTGCCGGGAGTAGCGGTAAAAGGGGGCTAGTGCTCGCCCTCACCCTAACCCTCTCCCTCTGGGAGAGGGAACCTGCCTTTGAGGGAGAAAGGCTATTGGAGATTATCTATTTGCGTTTAGCGTCTTGCATCTTGCGTAAGCCATTAACCCTAGCCTGCCACGCCCCCCAGCCGCCACTCCACCTCCGCGTACATCGGGGGAATGGCCAGTAGAAACTCGTTCAGGCGGTCTATAGCCTCCCGGCCCTCCTCGAGCAAAGCCCGCGCACTCGCGGCTTTATCAGGATAAAACCGCAGAGGTCGCTGCCATACCGCCCGGCCCGCCAGATAACCCCTGGCCCCGGCATTCAGGGCATACTCGAAGACCTGCACGAACTGGTCGGTATTCAGGCCACCCGACAATAGCAGCCAGGGGGCCGGTAGCTTGGAATACTCGCGCATATCGGCCTCGAGATCGTCGAGGGCATAGTCCTTGCCGCCCCACTCCTTGACCCGCTCGGCAGCAGCCGGAATAGCCAGTTTGTAGAGGTCAATATGAAAGCTAGGGTCGGCGAAATCTGCCGCGATACGCAGCGACAAATCGCGCAGCTTGGCGGCGTATTCGCTCTCACTCTCGCCAGGAAGGGGATACGGCAGCACCTCGAAGATAAAAAGTCGGTCAGCTTTCTGGCAAGCCTGCCCTACTTCGCGCACCAGATTCAGTTGGTGCTCGCTGACCTCCTGCGGCGCGTCAGGGCGATGCCAGGCCAGCAGTTTGAGACCGTCGGCCCCCATCTGCACCGCTTGCTCCACGCTCCAACCGGGAATCAGGCCGCTTTTGCGCCAGCCCCCTAAGGTAGTGAAGCGGTGGTGCTCGAGGGTCAACATCAGCCCAGTCTCACGGGGAATTATTGGCATGGCGGTAGGAAAGGCGTAGTGGGGATCAATCAGAATCCCGGTCACGCTTCTGGCCAAGGTCTCGGCCAAGAGGCCCTTGAGTTCGGAGACTTCCGTACCCACGCTTTCGGGGTCGCGGCCCAGGGCTTTCCCCACCAGGTTCATCAGGGGTGGGCGTTGGTCTATAGCCAGGGTTCCAAAGCGCAGTTGACCGTCAGAGAGGCGGGAAAGACAGCGGGCTTTAGCGGGGGTAGTTCTTGGCATCATAGATATTCCCTCCACACCGGGCTTGGTGTCCAGAATCAACCGTGTTCAAGCTAAAAATGCCCGCACCTCGTCAGACCTTGGCGGAGCCCCGTTGCTGCAATGCAGCGCAGCTACCGCAGCGGCGAACTCGAGGCCCTTCACCTCACCTTTGCCTTGGGCCAAAGCTAGCGCGAAGGCTCCGTGGAACACGTCTCCAGCTCCGGTAGTGTCCTGCACGTGAACCTTGTGGGCCGGGACATGACCGCCGGGATATACCACACCTTCTGCCCCCAGCGTCACCGCCGCCCAAACCCGCGCTTTCGCCAGCCGCGCGAACAGGGCTTCGATGCCCCCCACACTCTGGGCGAACTCCTCTGAGGCCACCACATGGGTGCTGACTCGAACTAGTTCCCAGTCGCCGGGCCGGTCGCGGTCTAGGTCGAGCACGGTCGGGAGCTTGCGTTTGCGGGCGAACTGTCCCAGCCGTAACCCGCCATCCGGCCAGCGCCCATCGAGCAAGAGGGCCTCTGCGCCCTCCAAGAGCCGCTCCACGTTCAAGACCAAACCCTCGGGCAGCTCAGGGCGATAGGGGAAGATGTGCCGCTCACCATCGGGAGCCACCAGCACGGCGGAAATCGGCGTGGCCGAACCCATCTGGAAGTGGGTCTTGACCTGTTCCCCTTTGAGCAAGGCCTCCAGGCGCTCCCCTACCGCGTCGTCTCCCCGGCGGCTGACCAGATGGGCCTCCGCTCCCAGACGGGCTATCGCCAGCGCCCCCACCGCTGCCGGGCCACCGATAGATTCGCGGTAAGAGCGCACCGGGGTACGGCTGTGGGCAGGCGGAAACTGCTCGACATAGTAGCGCTGGTCGAGGCAAGCCCAGCCGCAGGTGACTACTTTTGCCATAGCAGTTGGTGTTCCTCAGGACGCGCAGGCAGCACCTCGAGGCCTAGCCAGGCGCACAGCTCCAGCAGAGCCGGTTCAAAATGACCCATCCCCAGGGCCATGTGGTGGGGGATGCGGTGGTTGAGCCAACTGGCCAGGAATTGGCTCGAGGTCAGATCCTGGCTGGCCCAGGAAGCGCGGGTCATCCAGCCCGAATCGCCGTCGTAGCCCTTTTCCCCCGAGAGGGCTCCACCATGAACTACCGCCTTGCTTCCGGGCAAAAGCCGCAGTCCACTGACCAGACCGGCCTTGAGGGTCAGGTCGCGCATGGCCGGGATGCTCCGGTTGAAATGGGGAAGGAGTTTGGTGGAGCTATCCGTCCAGGCTCGGGGGGCTTCACCGCCATGCCACAGCATCAAACCCTTGCTCGAGAAGTGCGATATATCCAGCAAAATAGCAGGCTGACCCGAAATAGCCTTCAGCGCCAGCAGCGAAGCCAGGCCCAGAATATCGCCCTCGGGAGCCCAACTCTGCCCCTGGTCGGCCAGCCTCGCCATCGCCGAATAGGCCATCACCCCGGTTTTCTCGGGAATTTCCGGCCACTCGCGGATAGCCACACCGTCGTAGCCCTGGGCCAGCCTGGACAGGGCCAGCTCGAGCCTTACCGTAGGCCGCAGCTCTTCACGGCTGTACGGCGAGGGTTCATCGAATGCGTCCAGCAGGGCATTAACTTCAGCCTCAGAAACACCGTCCAGGGCAGCCCAAAGCTCGTCCAGCGAGGTCTTCTCGACCGTCAGGCCAGTTTCCACCGGAGCATCGAAGGCGAAGAATCCCGGCGCAGTGCCACCAATCCACAAAACCCGACCTTCACGCAGGATTTTAGCCCCGCGCAGGGCTTCTAGGGTCAGCTTTAAGCGCAACTGGAACCACTCATCCTCAACATTACCGTAAAACCATTTCACTGGCCCAGGCCGTGAGGAGGCCCGGCTTTGCGGCCCTACCAGGGAAACTCCCAGGTTCAACCCGCAGATGGCGTTTTGCGGCAAGGGGCCTTCGTTCCAGACTTCGCTCAAGGCCCACAGGCCCACCGCCACCGGCAGTTCCAGCAAGGGCAAGAACACCTCGCCCGTGGAAAAGGTAACGTGCTGAATCAGCAATAAGTCGAGATTCGCGTCTTGGGCTGCTTTTGCCGCCGACTGAGCTTGTTCTTCGCTAGACACCGGCTCAGAGGTGTAGACCACCTCGAAACCGAGCTTGGGGCCAAAAGCGCGCAGGGCCTCGAGGGATTTGCTTTCTAAGCCAAACTTAGACCCCCGAAACAGGGGTCGCACGATGGGAACGATACCGATTCGTAACATAAGCCGATAGCCGATAGCGCATAGCTAATAGCCAAAAGCTTTTTAGCCATCGGCTACGAGCCATAACTTATCAGCCTTTTACTCCTCCCTGGGTCAAACCACCCACCACCCGCTCCTGGAACAAAGCGATAATCAGCGCCACCGGGACGAGCGCCACCACCAGCGCTGCCGAAATCAGCGGCCAGGGGAAGGAATACTCACCCTGGTAGAGCTGAATCCCCACCGGCAGGGTGCGCATGACCTTGGCCGGGAGCAAGGTGGAAGCCAACAAAAACTCGTCCCAACTGTTGACGAAGGCCAGAATCGCCGCCGTGAACACACCGGGCGCGGCCAGCGGCATCACCACCCGCCAGAGTGCCCCAATCCTGGTCGAGCCGTCTATCATCGCGGCGGACTCGAGGTCACGGGGAATCCCGGAAAAAAAACTCACCAGTGTCAGCGTCGCTACCGGCAGACTCAGCGCAGAGTACGGCAGAATCAGGGCCAGATAGTTGTTGCGCAGGCCCAACTCATTGAACGTTTGGTACAAGGGAACCATCAGCGAGGCCACCGGGAACATCGAAACCCCTACCAGTACCGATAAAATCAAGCCGCGCTGGGGCAGGTGCAGCCGGGCCAGCGCATAGGCCGCCAGGCTCGCCACCCCTACACACAGCAAGGTCGAGAACACTCCAACCACCACACTGTTGAAAAAATAACGCGCCAGTGGCTGCTCGTGGAAGGCTTGGAGGTAGTTTTGCAGGGTGGCCTGAGCAGGCCAGTAGGTGATGGGCAGGCGAGTCAGTTCACCTTCGCTTTTGAGCGAGGTAAAAAGAATCCACACCGCCGGGAAAAACCCGTTGACCACCACGATAGCTGCGGCAATCCACAACCACACTCGAGGGGAGCGCAAGAAGTTCATGACAACCTCTGTGGTGGGGGTCTCGAGCCCCTGGCGTTTGGCGTTTTGCGTCTAGCGTTGAGCGTTTTATTCATCGCCGCCTCGCACGTAATGCAGATAGATAATCGTAATCACCAGACTCACCACAAACAGCACCACCGCCAGCGCCGAGCCATAGCCCACGTCGAGGTTATCTATGCTCTCGGTACGGATATACATAGCCAGGGTCTCGGTGGAGTTGCCTGGCCCGCCCCTGGTCATGGCGTAGGGGATATCAAAAGTTTGAAAGGCGGTGATGGTGCGAAAAATTAGGGCTACCAAAATAGCCGGGGTCAGAAGGGGCAGCGTCACCCGCCAAAAACCCTGCCAGCGGCTGGCTCCGTCTACTTCGGCAGCCTCGTAGAGTTCGGTAGGAATCACCTGTAGCCCGGCTAGCAAAATCAAGGCCACGAAGGAACTGGTCTTCCAGATCAGGGTCAGGCAGATGGCCCAGAAAGCCAAGGTGGGCTGGATCAGCCAGTATTCCCTGGGCAGGCCCAGTCGCATCAGCAGGTCGTTGACGATGCCGTACTGGCTATCGAAAAACCACTGGAAAATCAGCCCTACAAAAATCAGGGGGAGCGCCCAGGGCAGCAGTAGCCCCAGGCGCACCGGCCACTTGATGCGAAAGGGTAAATTGGCTACCAAAGCCAGCAACAAACCCACCACCAGTGCTCCTGGTACGGTGATCACCACAATTTTCACGGTGTTCCAAAAGGCCCCCCAGAAACGCTCGTCGGCAAAAACCTGGACATAGTTGGCAAAACCCACGAAGGTAGCCTGGGGGCCTTCGCTCAGGCGCAGGTGAAAAAAACTGGTGTAGACCAGGCGCAGCACCGGATACAGCGCGATCAGGCCCAGCAGCAAAGCGGCGGGCAGCAACAGCCAAAACCCTAGCGCACGCTCGGATAAATCACCGAAGCTACGGCGGTATTTTGGGGCAGGCTTGTTCATGGCAGGTGTTGGGCTTTACCCCTTTACTTGCCAGCGTAGATTTGCTGTAGCTTGGCCAGGATGTCCTTGGCGGCTTGCTCGGGGGTTTTGGTGCGGGCCAGTACGGCGTTGGTGTTGGAGACGATGGCATCGGAGATTTCGGGGTAACGGGCCGAGACCGGGCGAGCTCGGGCGGTGAGCACCACCGGCAGCGCATCAGCAAACCAGGGGTTGGCCTTGAGCACGTCGGGGTCTTTGTAGACCGAGGGCAGTACCGGCAGGTTGGAGGCATCAATGGCTAAAATCTTGGACACCTCGGCGCTGCTCAAAAAGCGCACCAGCTTGTAGGCTTGGGCTTTATCCCGCGAGAAGTTGGAGATGGTCCACTGCCAGCCGCCTAAGCAGGTTGCACTGCGGCCACCGGCAAACTCGGGCAGCGGCACCACCCCAATCTTGCCCTTAACCTGGCTGTCGGCATCATTCTGGAAACGCGCCCAGGCGTAGCCAAACAGGGTTCCAAAGACCCAGCGCCCCTGCTGCATCTCCTGGCGCACCACGTCCTGGGCTTTTTCGGCCATGTTGGGCGGGGAGATTTTATATTTGTCCATGGTGTCCAGCCAGAACTGGAGGGCGTTTTGGGCCTGGGCTTCGGTGAGGGTCAGCTTGCCGTTAGTATCGGCCACGTCGCCTCCAGCAGCCCATACCGGCAACAAGAAGGTGCATACCGTGCCTTCGGCTTTGGCCCCGATATAACCTAGCCCGTTGAGGTTAGGGTTTTTCTCTCCGGCCAGGATGGTCTGGGTTTCCTTGACCAACTCGTCCCAGGTCTTGGGGGGCTTGAGCCCGTATTTCTCGAGCAAATCCTTACGGTAGTACAAAAACTGGGCATCGGCAAAGCTGGGTAGGGCCCACAGTTGACCGCCAATCTGGTCGGCCTCGGCATAGGCGGGCAGGTACTGCTTGAGCAGGGCCACTTTGGAAATACCGGGCAGGTATTTGTCCAGGGTGTCGGCCCACTTGGCGGCGGCATACTGGGCCGGGCGAATCACGTCAATCAGGATCACATCTATCGAGGGGTCGCGGCTGGCCAGCACGGTGGTGAGGTACTGCTGCTGCTGGTCGGAGGTGGCCCCACCCACTTCGATATCTACCTTGACCCCAGGATTGCGCTTCTCGTAAATGTCCAGAATCTTGCGCAGTACGTCGGGGCGCTGCTGCCCCCCTACAAAAACCCTGAGCTTGGTCTGTTGGGCCATGCCCAACGACGCAGCGAGTACCCCAGCCATCAGCCATACCAGCTTCTTCATGTGTTTCCTCCTTGTAGACGCAAGCCCAGTTTACCCAGTTCGGCCTGCAAAGTCTCGTTGATAGAGATGCCCCCAAGGCGGGCCTGCTGGCGCAAAGCAGCCCGCCGCGCACCGGGAATTCGGCCTCCAGCAGCCTCGAGCGCAGCCACCAGTTGGGAGGCTCGAGCAGCGTAGCCACCAAAAGCCGCCGGGTCGAAGGCCACCAACAACAGCCCTGGTTTGGCGGCCTGTTCCGCCGGAGCCCAGGGCAGGGGCAAGTCGGGCGAGAGAATGTCCCCCGCCAAGGCTCCGGCCAGGATTTCGACCAGCACCGCCAAGGCCAAGCCCTTTCCACCGCCGATGGGAACGAGGGAACCCTCGAGGGCGGCTTTGGCATCGGTGGTGGGGCGGCCTTCTTTATCCAGCGCCCAACCCTCAGGAATCGGCTCACCGCGCTTGGAGGCGTTGATGATTTTGCCGCGTGCGACCACCGAAACCGAGGTGTCTATGATGATGGGTTCGGGTTCAGCAGGCGCACCCAGAGCGATAGGGTTGGTTCCCAGCACCGGCCCTGGCGCAATGGCGGGTGGGGTGTTGGCAAAGGCCAGGCTAACCAACCCCTGACGTGCCAAACGGCCCACGTAGGCCGATAAAACCCCACTGTGACCGGCGTTTCGCACCGCCACCGTGGCGCTTCCTTGCTCTTTTGCCAAATCGCTCAGTTCGCGCACTGCCCGCAATCCGGCTACCGGGCCAGGAGCCCCGTCTGCACGAAGAATTGTCACACCGGGTTTTGTACGTTCCAGACGCATCTTCGGCTTGGCCTTGAGTCCTCCAGCCTTGAGCTGCGCGGTGTACTGGGCGATACGCGACAGGCCGTGCCCAGCGTTGCCTTCGGCTTCGGCCTCGAGAATCACCTCGGCCACCTGGGCCGCGTGTTCGCTCGAAAGGCCAAGCCCCAAAAAGTGGCTCGAGACCAGCTTTTGCAACTCGATAAGGGAAACCTTCATGGATTACCCAGCGCTTTCAAAACCCCTTCGGCCACGCGGAGGCCCACCGCTTCCTGGGCCTCCGCCGTGAGCCCGGCGATATGCGGTGTTATCCATAGTTTATCCACACCCCGCAGCACCTGGCCCTGGGGCAAAGGCTCGGGGTCGGTCACGTCCAGCACGGCTCCAGCGAGTTGGCCAGATTGCAAGGCGGCGACCAAATCTTCATTTTGGACGAGTTCACCCCTGGCGGTGTTGATGAGATAGGCTCCTTTGGGCATCGTGGCAATTGTCTCGGCGCGAATGAGGTGCTTGGTTTGCGGCGTGAGCGGAGCGTGGAGCGAGAGAAATTGGGCCAACTGCAAGACTTCGGTAGTAGGAACCAGCCGGATTTCCAAGTCTTCGACGGCGCTTTCCCACTCGAGGCGCATGGGGTCGGAGGCCACCACCCTCAGGCCAAAAGCCCTGGCCCGCCGGGCTACCCTCAGCCCCACCTCACCCAACCCCACCAGGCCCAAAGTTTTGCCCATCAGCTCGAAACCGCCAAAAGCACTCCGGTTCCAACCCCCATCGGCCACATGCTTTGCCGCCCCTGAGATGTTGCGTGCCAGATGCAGCATCGCTGCCATCACATACTCCGCCACACCGCCCGCGTTGATGCCCCTGGCAAAGTAGAGCTGTACCCCCTTGGCCTTTAAATCCGGCTGATTAATGTTGTCCAACCCTACCCCTAGCCGTCCAACCACCCTGAGCTTGGGGGCTGCTGCCAACAACTCCGCATTCACCTGCGTCTGATTCCGCACGATTAAGGCTGTCGCGTCCGCCAATTTAGCTTTCAAGGCTTGGCGGTCTTTCCAGAGGTGGGGGTCGTAAAGCACGGTCTGACCGCTGGCCTGAAGGCGCTCGAGGCCAGAGGGAGTGATGAACTCGCAGACGATAATCATGGCTGTGCTTCCAACTGCTGGGATGGGCACTTTAGATCCCCCTAAGAGCAAAACACACAGCAGTCCCCCACCTTGGGGCGCAAAAGGGTATGGCAGTTAGGGCATTCATAAAACCGCACACAGGCTTCCACTGGCATGGTTTCGGTTTTGCTGAAACCACACACCGAGCAGGTTAGGGTGCTCCCTAGCCTCATCACGCACTCGGATAGAGCTTGGTAATCACAAATTCCTCGTGTCGCAGGAGTTCCGCTGCCGTCTTGCGCCCGTTGGCGGTGCGCTCGAAGACCTTCATGATGCGCTCGGCGGCTTGCTCCAAGTTGATCTCCCCTACCAGCAAATCCGGCAGCGGCACGTCTATATGCTCGCTCATGGTGGAGCAAGTGATGGGGTTGGGCGAGACCTTGATGACCGGAATCAGGGGATGACCCACCACGTTGCCCTGGCCGGTAGTGAAGAAATGCAGCACGCTCCCGGCTGCCGCACACAAGGTGACCTGCTCGGCCCCCGCCGAGGAGCTGTTCATGAACACCAAACCCTGCCCCGGTTTGACCGGCTCGGCATAGTTCAGCACGGCATTCACCGGCCTCGAGCCGGTCTTCTCGATGTTCCCCAGGGCCTTTTCCTCGATGGTCGAAAGCCCCCCCCGAATGTTGCCCTCGGTGGGCTGCGAACCCATCAAATCCACTCCTTGATCCTCGATCATCTGGATGTAGTCGTCGTAAATCTGCTGAAATTTCTTCCTGAGGGCAGGGGTAGCACAGCGCTTAGCAATCAGGTGTTCCCCGCCTGTCAGTTCCGAGGTCTCGCCAAAAATTATCGAAGCCCCTATATCCACCAGGCGGTCTACAACCCGTCCCTGAGCTGGGTTTCCCGCCAGCCCCAAGGTGGGGTCAGACTCACCGCACTTGATAGACATCACCAACTCCGACACCTGAATCGCCTCACGCTGCACTTCGGAGGCATCCTGGACAAGCTTGTAGGCGGCCCTCGAGGCCATATTAATGGTGTTGAGGTCGCCGTGGCGCTCCACCGAGAAGACCTCCACCGGTTTGCCGGTCTGGGCGATGCCTTGGGCCACCCGCTCGGCCCACTTGGGCTCGATACCAATTACCACTACGCCATATACATTGGCGTTGGCCCCGTGCCCGGAGAGGGTGCGGAAGGTCAGCTCGAGGTCTTCACCAAACTGGAGCCGCCCGTAAGGATGTAGCAGGGCTGTCGAGCCATTAATCAGCCGGGCTACACCCTCCGCAGCCGCGTTGGAAAGGTCGTCCACTGGCAGCACCAGCACGTGGTTGCGCACCCCCACCCGACCATTGGCCCGGCGGTAGCCAGAAAGCTGCAAGGCGGCAGATTTTTTGCGGGCCATCATTGGCCCCCTTTCTTGCCCCTGGCGGACTTGCCATAATCCCAGCGCAGGGTGCGGATATTATGCACGTGAACGTAGCTGCCCTTTTTCACAGCTTTGGTCATACGCCCAACCTGCTGGCCATATTCAATGACGATATGGCCTTCGGGCATATCTTTGAGGGCCACTTTGTGGCCTAGTGGAACGTTTTCCAGCAGCTTCACTTGGTGCGGCTTGCCCCCATCCAGGGTGTGAATCTCGAGCCCTTCACCGGCCCTTAAGTCGGCTACCGCCACCGCGACATCATCCGTAGTCCTGTGGGCTAATGCTCTATGCGCCACTTAGATCCTCCTTTGGGTTCTGTTAAGATTTTATATCTAAAATTGTTCCGGGGTCAATGTGTTAGACTCTACAGCAGATTTTATGGCTCTCACCCGCACCACCCTCAACCGTGAGGCTTACAAAGCCTTGCGCAGCGCCATCTTAGAACGCAGGCTATCTCTGGGGAAAAAGCTGGTGGTGCGGGTGTTGGCCGAGGATTTGGGCCTCTCCCCCACTCCAGTCAAAGAAGCCCTGAGTGCTCTGGAACGCGAAGGTTTGGTGGTAGCAGTGCCGCACCGGGGTTACTTTGTGCTCGAGCCCAGCCTCGAAGACATCCGCGAAATCTACAGCCTGCGCGAGGTGCTCGAGGGTCTGGCGGCCCGCCTGGCCGTAGAACACGGCGGTAAAACCCTAGCCCCCAAGCTGGAAAGGCTTTTTTCCAAGCAGCGCGAGGCCGCCGATAAAGGCCATCTCGAGCGCTACGGCGACCTCGACCTGGCCTTCCACAAAGCCCTCTGGGAAGCCTCGGGGAGCAAGCGGCTGTTGGCAACCGCCGAAACCATAGACGGGCAGATTCGGATGCTGATTAATAGCTCCGCCGCAATTCCGGGCCGACTGCTGGGCTCGAGGGCCGAGCACGAAGCTATTCTCCAGGCCGTAAAAGACCAAAACCCCGAGGCCGCAGAAGCAGCCATGCGCAAACACGTTCGTAACGCGGGGCAGGCGCTCGAGAACTTCCTCGACCATCAGTAATGCCGATAGAATGTGGCTACGCATGACCCCTGAAGCCTTCGTCCAGAAGTGGGGAAAAGCCAAACTCAAGGAGAGCACCACCGACCGCGAGCACTTCCTAGACCTGTGCCGTCTGCTGGGCGTGCCCACCCCAGTCGAGGAAGACCCCACCGGTGAGCGCTACATGTTCCAGAAGGCGATCAAGAAGGTCACGGGGCGCAAGGGCTTCGCCGATGTCTGGCGCAGGGGCTGCTTCGGCTGGGAGTACAAGGGCAAGGGCTTGGAGCGCGACACCGCTTTGTTCAAGCCGATGTGTGAACAGCTCTTCGGGCTGATGGCTCAAGGCGGGGTGAGCATCGTGATGTTCGACGACGGCAGCGAACTAGAGCGCACCCTCCACACCTTGGAGGGCACCGAGGACGACCCCAAGACCCGCGTCACTGTCGCAAGAAACGTGCCGAAGATAAACCCCGACCTAACCGGGGGAATTGACCTCACCACCGCCAAGCGCCTGCGGGAAAACGTCGGGAAGAGCTTCGAGGGCGGAAACCCGCCGGGCCGTTCGACCTTCCTAACCCGACCGGCGTGAGCAACCGCGAGGTTTTGCGGCTCTACGTCAACGGCGAGGACATCATGAACCGGCACAGCAACCGCTGGATTGTAGACTTCGTGCAGATGCCGATGGAACAAGCCCAGCAGTACCGGGAGCCGTTCAAATACGTAGAAAAACACGTCAAGCCCGTACGCGATAAGAACAACGAAAGAGCTACAAGAGAAAACTGGTGGCGACACAAAGGCACTGTTCCAGCAATGCGAAAAGCCCTCGAGCCGCTCTCGAGGTTCATCGCAACAGTCAAAGTAGCAAAGCACAGGATGTTTGTCTGGCTCGACCCAATCGCGCTTCCGTCTGACCGATCAATTGTGATTTCGATGGATGACCATTTGCACTTTGGTTTATTGAACAGTTCACCACACGTTATTGGTCTTTGGCGGCAGGTGGAGCGCTTGAGGATAGACCGTTCTATACTTCGACAACTTGTTTTGAAACCTTTCCCTTCCCGCGCCTGTTGGATGCGGTCAAAGCCCAAATCGAACAGACGGCGCGGCATCTGGACAAGATGCGCGGCTTTCTGAAAGAGCGGCACTCCAAAACCCTCACCGAGCTGTACAACGCGCTCGTCGAGCACCACAAAAACCCGTCGGGGAGGAGCGAATGGGTCGCGCCGCTGGACAAGGCCCACCGCGACCTCGACAAAGCGGTTCACGCGGCCTATGGCTGGGAATACCCGCTCCCCGAAGAACAGGTTTTGGAGCGGCTGCTGACGCTGAACCTGGAGCGCCCCGCGGCGGAAGGCTCGAGGGAGAAGCTGTAAGGGTGTCTCAGCCCGGTGATACACTGGTTTCATGTCCAAGGCGCTGTTGGAAGATGCCCTCGAGCTCCCATTGGAGGAGCGCCTAAGGCTGGTGCAAGACCTCTGGGATAGCATCGCCAGCGAGTATGACCAATTGCCCGTGACCGACGAGGAGCGGCGGGAACTCGAGCGCCGCCTGGCTTTGCCGCGCGAAGGCCGCAGTTGGGAAGAGGTAAAGGCTAGACTGCTGGACAAGAAATGAGCCCAAAGCTCATCTACCGGCCCGAGGCCGAGGCCGACCTAAAGGAAGCCTACGGATGGTATAGCGCCCAAAACACGGGGGCCGATTTTTTGTCTAAGATAGGGCAGATAACCGAGCGAATTGAAGAAAACCCCGAGCAGTTTCCTAAAGTGTTCGGCTACGTCCGGCGGGCTTTGCTGAAAGGGTTTCCCTATGCGGTGTTCTTCACTGGGGACGAATTGGGTGTGGTGGTGATCGCGGTTTTCCGCCAGCGCCGCGACCCAAGAAGATGGCAAGAGCGCCTTGGCTGATGCGTCTTAACCCAGCGCTCGCCGCACACTCCCACCCACCGAATCCAAAAGAGCCTGGGCCTCGAGAGCGCTCAGGCTTTTCTTCAGCATCACAATCGCGGTCTTGACCTTCCAGCCACAGGCTTCCAAGGCTGCTCTGGCTTCTTCCTGCGGTGCTTTGGTAGCGGCCTGCGTGAGCCGAACTGCCCGCCCCACCAGCTTGAGGTTGGTAGCCTGTACGTCCACCATCAGGTTGCCATAAACCTTGCCCAGCCGCACCATAACCGTGCTCGAGAGGGTGTTGAGGGCAATTTTCTGGGCGGTTCCGGCCTTGAGGCGGGTAGAGCCTGAAATCACTTCGGGGCCGGTCTCGAGCACGATGCTCACCTCGGCCAAGCGCACCAGCGGGGTGTCTGGGTTGTTGGCGATACCAATGCCAAGCGCACCCACCGCCCTTGCGGCTAAGAGCGCCCCCTGTGGATAGGGCGTAGTTCCCGAGGCCGCCAGAGCAATCACTACGTCATTGGCGGTGGGGCTATGGCTCAGCAAGTCTCGCTGGCCCGCCTCGAGGTCGTCCTCGGCTCCTTCTACCGCTCGCCAAATTGCCCTATCTCCACCGGCAATACACACCAAAGCCCGCTCGAAAGGCCAGGAAAAGGTGGGGGGCAGCTCCGCCGAATCCAGAAAACCCAGCCGCCCGCTGGTTCCAGCTCCGGCATAGATTAAGCGGCCTCCCCGCTGTAAGCGCTCCACCGCCAGTTCGGCGGCTCGAGCAATTTGATGGGTAGCCCTGCGAACGGCTTCGACTGCTTGTACCTGGTCTTCCGCCAGGGCTTGGACTATCCTTGAGGTCTCCCAGGTGTCTAAGTCGCGGTAGAGCAGGTTGATAGCTTCAGTTTCCAGGGAGGGGGTTTCAGCCACGCACACCCTCCAGGGCCATGCGGGCGGCGGTTTCGGCGCTCGAAGCCGAGCTCAACGTCATCTCCACCTGACTCTGGGCGCTTTGCTGGATTAGAGGGCTGATGCGCAAGGCCCCCCCACACAACACCACCGGCAGTTGCCCCAGACGGCGCAACAGGGTCTGAGCTAGGCTCGCCAGTTCCAGGCCCGCCTCCAACAAAATAGTTTTGGCGGCCTCGTCGCCTGCTAGCGCGGCCTGACCCACACTGGGAGCCAGGGCTGCAACGGCCTGCCTGCCCCCACCGTAGACATAGGCCCGTACTCCAGACCAGTCGCTACCCCCAATTTGCTCATATAGCAAACGTGCGAGGGGCCGTTGCAGGTCATCTGAACCCTCATCTCGCCAACGAACTACTTGCCGCAAAGCAGTTTTCCCAATCCAGAAGCCCCCACCCTCGTCCCCAATCAGGTAGCCATGCCCGCCAGCCCGAACCACCGAACCATTTTGGGCGATATGATAGGCCACCGAACCCGTTCCGGCATAAACCACGATGCCCGCTCCCGGAGCGAAGTTGGCCCGGTAGTTCAAGTCCATGTCGTTATACACCTCAACTTGGGTATAGGCCATCCTTAGCGTCCCTTGAAGATAGACATGGACTTGTTCGGCTTCGACACTTCCCGCGTCCAGTCCAGATACCCCCGCCACCACCGCAGCCGGGTCATAGTGCGTGGCCTGGCGCACGATTTTTTCCAGGGCATCAAAAGCCTGTGACCTCGTTTTCATCTCGAGCAGATGCCCAGTCAAGGGGTCGGACTGCCCCTCAGCGACGCAGATGCCCTTATCGTTCATCACTACCCATTTGGTGCTGCTAGCTCCGCCGTCAATACCCAGAACATTCATCTCAGCACCCCATGAGCCAAACGGCGGGTGATCTCCTGGGGGTTAGTGATAGCTGTGCCAACACCACCGCCGAAGCCCCCAGGCCAAAAGCCTTCGCTACTTGCTCCTGAGTCCAGAAGCACCCCTCAGCGATGACCGGAACCTTTACCGACTTCACTAAATTCTCCAGCAGGGCAAAATCTGGCTCATCCATCCACAAAGTATAGGGTGTGTATCCTGCCAAGGTAGTAGCAATATACTCCACCCCCAGTTCGGCAACCTGCAAGCCCTCTTCAAGGGTCGAAATGTTGGCAAACACAGGCTTTTTCAGCTTGGTATGAATCAGTCCGATCAACTCCTCGAGGGACTCCTTAGGCCGAGACCGTGAGGTTGCATCCAGGGCAATAATGTCAGCTCCAGCTTCGACCACCGCTCTGGCGGAGGCAAAATCCGGCGTAATATAAACCTCGTAGGACTCGAGCCACTGTTTATTTATCCCAAGTAATGGGCAAGTCGGTAACAGCCCGTATTGCTGCAATATCCTGTGGCCCGTTGGCAGGAATTCCTCTGGCTCTGCCCGCCTCTGCCGCCCTTGCCATCGCCGCCATGAACTGTGGCCCGTGTAGCGGGTTGTCGGCTTTGGCCTGACAGGAGACAATCAGCGAAGGAATGGTCAGGGCTTGTGACTTGCGACCCACGATATCTTTACCCCTTGGTGGCTCCCGCAGTTAGTCCCTTGATAAACTCCTCTGAAAGCAGCAGGTAAAGCAGTGCCAAGGGCAGCGAGGCCAGTGTGAGCCCGGCAAAGAGGGCTCCCCAGTCAGTCTGGTATTGTCCAAAGAAAACGGTGAGCCCCTGCATCAAGGTTTTGAGTTCGGGCTTTTGGATGAAGACCAGGGGCAGAAGGAAGTCGTTCCAGATAGGAATTGCACTATAAATACCCACGATAGCTAAGGCGGGCCGCACCAAGGGCAGCATCACCCTCCAGAACACTTGCCACTCTCCAGCGCCATCCATACGGGCGGCATTATCCAAGTCAGAGGGCAGGGTGCGGAAAAAGCCAGCCATGATAAACACTGCGGCCGGTATACCCCCGGCCGCATACACTAAGATGAGTCCCCAAAGGGAGTTCAGCAGACCCAGGGCCTTGAGCTGCACGAACAGGGGAATCAGGGCCAGCTTGGCCGGTATCATCAACCCTGCCAGGAAGAAGAGGTATATGACATCGTTGAGCCGGAAGCGGAAACGCCCCAGAGCATAGCCAGCCATCGCACCAAAAAGCAGAATGAGAGCCAAGGCTCCCAGAGTCACGATGAGCGAGTTGCGCAAGTAGAGGTCGAACTGCCCGACCTGCCAGACCTTGATGAAGTTCTGGAAGCTGAGCATCGAGGGTGGAGCAAAGGGCGAGGCGAAGATCTCTCGAGTGCTTTTAAAGGCCGAGACCAACATGACTAGCAGAGGGCTTAGCACCCCTATGGCATTAAGAATCAATGCCCCCCGCAGCAACCAATCTAAGCCACTGAGCCGCCGTCTCATCCCTCCACCTCCCTGCGGCGCAAATAGAGCGCCCCCAAAACAGCGCCCAAAAGTACCAGAAAGAAGAGCACTGTGTTCACTGCCGCCCCCAGACCCACGTCGGAGATTCCGGCATCTACCGTACCAAAGGCCAAGCGATAAAACATCAGGGCTAGGGTATCCGTAGCCCCTGCGGGAGTTCCGTTGACACCCTCCATCACGTAGGGTAGATCAAACCATTCAAAAGAACCTATGAAAGTCAGCAGAACAATGATGGTGAAAGAGGGCGCTAACAGGGGCAGTATGACGTGGCGGAAGACCTGGCCCTCGCTAGCTCCATCCAGCTTAGCGGCCTCGAGGTACTCCTCAGAAATGGCATTTATCCCGGCCAGGAAGACCAGAGCCGGAAAGCCTACCCACCGCCAGACATTGACCAATAAAAGCGCCGGGAGCGCGGTGGCAGGATCTCCTAGCCAGGGCAGGGCCAGGGCGTGTAGACCTACTCCGTGCAGCAGTTTGTTCAGCGGGCCGAAAAGCGGGTTGAGGAAGAGTTGCCACAAAAAACCCACAATAACCAGGGAAAGGATGACCGGTAGAAAGACTGTTACACGAAAGAAGCGCAGTCCCGGTGGATGCTTCCACAAGGCGTAGGCCAACAAAAGACCCAGCCCAGTCTGAACCACCAGCAAAACCACAAAGGCTAAAGTGTTGTGGGAGAGCGCGCGCAGAAACTGTTGATCAAACGGATAGGCGAATAGCCGCTGGAAGTTCTCGAGCCCTGCAAAAGCCCCTCGCTTGAAAGCCTGCCACTTGAATAGGCTGTAGACGAGGGCATTGATAGCTGGCAGGGTGGTAAATACCAGCATCAACACAAGGGCCGGGGCCAAAAACAAGGTCAGCCACAGCCCGCGCTCGAGACGCAGGCCAAGGAACCTTCTGGGATGGCTAGACCTGCTCAATACCAACGCCTATTTGCCCTGGAAGGGCGCATACCAAGTTGCCACACCCTTGGTTATGTCGGCAGCCACTTGCTCGGCAGTAGCTTTTCCATCCAAAAGGCTTTGCAGACCATTTTGCAGCAAAAACGAGCCCGTGGGGTTCTGGTAGCGGAAGCCCACCAACATCAAGTAGGGGGTTTGATACTTGGCGGTAAGCTCGATGACCTGGGAGAGCACTGGATCTTTGCTGGTTAAGCCGGGCACTGCTGAGATCTGGGCCAGCTTGTCCGTAAACTGCTGACCGAACTCCTTGGAGGCCAGGAAGGAGAGAAACTCCAGTGCCTCCTTCTTATGGGTAGTCTTAGCATTGATGGAGTAGTTGCCGTCAGCAAAGCTGCTGACCCATGGCCGCCCCCCCTGCACCAAGGGCGGAGCAGCCATGAAGCCAAAGTCTAGCTTAGGGTTCTGGGCCCGGAAATAGCCAATCTCAAAGGAACCCCCGATAAAGAACGCGGCTTGCTCATTGATGAAGAGTGTCCGCATATCATCGTAACCGACCCCCATAAAGCCCTGCGGCATATAAGGAGTTAGCTGAGCCTCTTCCTTGAGAGCCCGCACAAAGACCGGGTCATTGAAGGTACGCTTGCCCCCTACCACTTCGTTATAAAAGCCGGTGCTCCCGTAGAAGTTGGGGCCCACCACGCCAAACATGATCTCCAAGGTCCAGCCATCCTTAGCTCCATTGGCAAGAGGGGTGATTCCAGCCTTCTTGAGCTTCTCAAGAGTGCCTAGAAAAGCTCCCCAGGTCTGGGGTAGCTCCATCCCGGCCTTCTTTAAGAGGGCCTTGTTATAAAAAATTCCTAGGGTTTGGGTGGCAAAAGGCACCCCGAAGAGGCGCTTGTCTTTGTAGCCTCGAGCGGCATTCAAAAGGGTACGGGGGAATTTGTCTAGCCCCTTCACCTCTTGCGAAACAATGGGCAGCAAGTAGCCCGCATCAGCCAGTTGAGCCAGGCCGCCATAGGCTCGAGTTTGAATGATATCCGGCCCACTGCCCGCAGCCAAGGCCGAGGAGAGAGCGGTGTTATAATCAGTGTTCTTATAGGCGGTAAAGACCACTTTTATACCGGTCTGGGCCTCGAACTGCCGGGCAATATCGTCGTAAAACTCCTTGTCTTCGGGTCGCCAACTCCAAAAGGTGAGACTCTGAGCCAGAGCCGTACCCAGTATTGCCAAGGCCAGGATTCCCACTCGCAGAAAACTGAGCATTAACCGCGACATACAACCTCCTTAGGAGATCAGGTTTACAGAGGAGTATAAGGGGTTTATGATTGGTATTCAAGTGGTCTGCATGGCATATTTACATTCGTAATCCAGACAACTCAAATCTGGATAGCCCCCGGCAGTCTTCATCACAACTGTCTCGGATTCACCAATTCTGCACATCTTTGTAGCTATGCTCAGCAAACATGAGACGGGGTGCTTATGTTGGCGCAGCAGCACTGATGGGGCTCTTGGACAGGCCATTGCGCCTATACGAGGACGGTCTGATGCACACGGTGGCAGCGCGGTTTTACGCCTGGGGTTTCGCCCCACTGCTGGGCTTCACGGCGGGGGAGCTGCCCCAGGCCATACGGTCGCTTGGCCTAACCCTGGACGAACTCGCGCTCCGTCTCGAGCCCCACCTAAAGCGCGCCCACGCGGACACCGCTTTCGAGGCCCTGCACGCCTTTTTACTCGAGCGGGCCCTGAGCCTGAGTCTCGAGCCGGGGCAGATTCTGGCCGCTTCGCGTCTGCTTCAAGCGCGGGGCGGTTCGGTCAAGGTTGAAGAACTGGTGCAGGCTTGCGGGCTCTCGCGGCGGCAGCTCGAGCGCAGGTTCGGGCAGACCGTCGGGGTTTCACCCAAAGCTCTGGCCCGAAAGATGCGCTTCCAGGCGGTCAGGGATCGGCTCTGGCAAGCTCCCGACGCGGATTTGTCCGGACTAGCTTACGAGCTGGGCTACACCGACCAGGCCCACCTGAACCGCGAGTTCAAAGCGTTCAGCCATAAGACACCGGGTCAGTTTGCTGCTGAGATGGCGAGCTTGCGGGGTTTGGGTGTCGCATTTATCCAAGACCAGCCTTCGTTTCGGCCTTAGCCTGGACTCGAGGGGGAAAGGCATGAAGGCCAAACTCAACAACATCAACCTGATCGTGCGGGACGTGGAACAGTCGAAGGGATTCTATACCGAGGTGCTGGGTTTGTCAGACACCCCGCGCTCGCACCCGCCGGATTTCGCGGTGCTGGAGGCGGGCGGCGTGACGCTCTCGCTGCAACAGGCGAGCCGGATGGGGGAAAACCCCGAGCCGGGAAACGTGGAGCTGAGCTTCGAGGTGGAGAACGTCGCGGCGACGCTACAGAAACTCCGCGAAGTCAAGGCTCAGGGCGTGAGCGAGCCGAAAACCGAACCGTTCGGGAGCATGTTCGATGCCAGGGATCCTGACGGCTACCGGCTCAATTTTTATGCGCTGGCCAACCGGTAAGCTGTAGGACGTGTCCAAAGTTCTCCTCATCACCGGCGGCGGGCGGGGCATCGGGGCCGCAACGGCGCGACTGGCGGCTGCCGAAGGCTACGGGCTCTGCCTCAACTACCAGCACAACCGCGAGGCCGCCGAGGCTTTAGCCCAGGAACTCCGGGCACAGACCCGCGCGATTACCGTGCAAGCGGATGTGGCCCTCGAGCCCGATGTATCGCGCCTCTTCGAGACCGTAGACCGCGAGTTGGGCCAGCTCACCGCCCTCGTCAACAACGCGGGCATCGTGGAGATACAGTCGCGGCTCGAGGACATGAGCGCCGAGCGGCTCCAGCGCGTGTTCGACACCAACATTTTGGGCAGCTTTTTATGCGCCAGAGAAGCGGTACGGCGGATGTCTACGAAGAACGGCGGGAGCGGCGGGGCCATCGTGAACGTCTCTTCGGCGGCCAGCAGGATCGGCTCGCCGGGGGAATATATAGACTACGCCGCATCCAAAGGTGCGGTGGACTCGCTGACGCTGGGTCTATCGAAGGAAGTGGCCCTGGAGGGCATTCGCGTCAACGCGGTGCGGCCTGGGTTTATCTACACCGAGATTCACGCCCGTGGGGGCGAGCCGAACCGGGTCGAGCGGGTCAAGGAGTTGGTGCCGATGAAACGCGGCGGAACCGCCGAAGAGGTAGCCGAAGCCATTCTTTGGCTGCTGTCGGACAAAGCCTCATACATTACTGGGGCACTGCTGGACGTGGCGGGAGGTCGCTAGTGACGCGGCACTGTCTGTGAGTACATCTGCCTCTGGCGGGCAGGGGCCAGGGGACTCAAACTAAAGCTACGGGTTGGAGGCTCCTATGGCCCCTTCTAGCACGTTGCGGTATGGGAAGCAGGATTCCCACACTGTTACCGTCTTCAAGAAATGGCTGCTCAAGCTGCGCTGCCTGGTGCTTTTTATCGTGGGGATGGGGCTTTTCGCCCTCTCGCTGTGGCTCGCTCGGAACGCCACCCTCGAGGGTCTATGGTTCGGGCTGCTGGGCGGCTTGAGCATCGGTCCGGTGACGCACTACCTGCTGGCTAAAGCACTGATCCCGCTCGGCTTCGGGCGGGTCTGGTGCGGCTGGGCCTGCTGGACGGCGGCCCTGCTCGACCAACTCCCTTACCGCCAAAGTCCCTACCATCTGGGGGTGGGCTGGGCGCGGCTACGCTACGCGGTGTTCTTCTTGAGCCTGGGGCTCGTGCTGTTGCTGTGGTTCGGGCGCGGGTATCGGGCCGGAGCGGTGGGGCAGGGTGCAGCGTATTGGTTTGTGGCGGGGAATCTGCTGTATTGGTCGGTCGGGGTGGTGCTGGCAATCGTGCTCGAGGACAACCGGGCCTTTTGCAAATACGTCTGCCCCAACGCGGTGATTTTTAAGGAGACGGCGCGGTTCTCGCTGCTCAAGGTTTCTGGGGATGCGAGGGCCTGTCTGGAGTGCCCCTCGCAAGCCTGCCTGCCGGTCTGCCCTATGGATATTCGCATTCCCGACTACATCAAAGGGGGTAAGCGGGTGCTCTCGACGGAGTGTATCCAGTGTCAGGTTTGCATATGTACCTGCCCGCTCAATACCCTCGAGCTTTCGGCAGGTCTGGATCTGGGTGGGAAAGACCTCGTACAGACCCGTGAGTTCGTCACCGGATGGCGCAAATGGCTGCGTGAGCACAGAAAGAGCAGATAGCTCACCATCGCGTTTGCCACCCTTACGGCACGTGCGGAGTCAAGGGCCACAGGCCCCCGGCCAGGCCGGTACTGGTCAAGGGCCACAGGCCCCCGGCTCGCACGGGCAAAGCCCGGCCCGTTGGGCCTAGTACTCTGCCCGTAACCTGGAGGGGGTGGCCGTAGGCCATAGCCGCTCTGCGGCTAACCTGGGCTTTGCCGGAACGGTTGGGCCTTGTGCGCTGCGGGTACTGGTGGGCGGTAAGGTATCCCGAACAACCAAAACCGTGGTTCGGGGTATTCCTGGGAACCGCTCCAGAGAGAATCTGGCTCGAGCTCGACCTGGATTTTTCGGGCTACCTCGAGGCCCCTACGTTCAGACTTTTCAGGGCCTGGGCGGCTTCTTGATAGCTCCAGCGGTAGCGCAGCGCGGCCTGAAAGTCGGCTTTGGCCCCTGCCAGATTGCCCTGAGCTTGACGTGCCAGTCCGCGCCAATAGTAGCTTTCCTCGTGGTCGTCTATGCGCCGCAGTACGTCGTTGGCGAGTGTAATCACGTCGCTGTAGCGGCCCGCTTTGTAATAGGCCTCATACGGCCCGAACTGATACCACATCATTCGCCAAGGCCAGTTGGCAACGGTGTTGGCCGGACGGCCTGGATCGAACGCGACGTAAACTGGCAGGCTTCTCGAGCGGTCATAAGCCGCAGCCGCACCTTTAGCATCGCCTTGCTTCAGCAGCATATCGCCCAGGTTAAACCAGGCAAAGGCGTTGCGGGGTTGGGCCTGGGTTTCGGATTTTGCCAGGGCCAGGGCTTCTTGCAGCAGCTTGGCTTGATCGCTGCGCTCGCCCAGGATGGCTTTAATCTCGGCCTCTCGAGCGGACGGATACACCACCATGTAGGTGCGATTGAAAACCTGCCATAACCCGTCTAGATCGCGATATTTGAGGGTGACATGGGGGCCATAGTAGGAGTCAAAAGCGTTGAAATATCCAGCTTTTTGGTCGTAGCCAACCAAGAGCCTGTAGTGGCCCATGCCACCGGTTGGGGGCACCACGAACCAGCTCTCGATGATGGTGGGAAATTTTGCCGCCAGTAGCCGCTTGAGCAGGTCGTAGTCGCCCGCCACCCCGTAGCGAACCTGGTAGCCTTTGCTGCGTGCGTAGGCCACCATCTCCTCGAGGCTGACGTTTTTGTCGCGGGGGTTGGGCTTGAGCACCGGGGCAATCTGGTACTGGGTTTCTTGGCCGCCCCAGTAGCTCATGGCCATGCCGATGGTGACGGGGCCGCAGTTGTTGTAGCGCTGGTATTCGTGGCGAACGCCGCTCAAAGACACCTTGGACGGCAGATTTCCAGCCAGAGCCAGCCCCAGCAGCAGGGAAAAAGCTAAAAGCCGCATGCCAACAGTATTCCAGAAAAGGGTGAGTTCAGCTTGTGATTCAGGGCAGGTATTTCACATCTGGCTTGAGTTCGACCCCGGTTTTTCCTAGGGCCTTGGCCCCATATAAAAGCATCCGCACGGTTTCGGCGGCCTCGGCGTAGGAAAGCCCGCCGGGACGCACGTTGGAGATGCAGTTGCGCTGGGAGTCGAGATTCCCAGTGTGGGGTGCGTAGGTCAGATAAAGCCCCAGCGAGTCTGGCGAACTCAAGCCGGGCCGCTCACCGATTAAGACCAGCGTCATGCGTGCGCCTAAGGCCGCACCAATTTCATCCCCCAAAGCTACCCGCCCCTGCCGAGCCAGAACCAGCGGGGCCAGCGACCAGGAGGTATGCTCGAGCCAGGCCCCCAGGGCTTCCAGCATGGGCAGCGCGTTCTCGCTGATGGCCGCCCCCGATAGCCCGTCCACCAGGCATAAAACCAAATCGTAATGGCCGCGCTGGGAATCCAGCCTATCTTTAGAGCCCTCACTCAAGTTCCGCCCCCAATCGGGTCGCAATAGGTATTGCTGACGACTGGGAGCGGTGCTCTGAACTTCAATAAACGCTTTTCCCGACTGCCGTAAACCCACTCTTATCCGCTCCCAGTCGGGCTCCTGCCACACTGCATCCCTAGCCTCGGCGTGGGCCAGGGCCAAGTCCAACACCGCCTCCAGCGGCAGCGCGTGCCCTACGTGACCTAAGGCCACTCGAGCCGGTGTGAAGCGCCGCAAATGCGTCCAGGAGTCGGGTTTCTTGATATCCATAAAAAGAGGGTAAAAAGGTGAAGAGCAGAAAAGGTAAAAAGTCAGGTCTTATCGCGTTTCCCACCCTTACCCTTTTGCCCTTTTCATCTGGCATTAAATACTTCCGGGAGTTGCAAGGCCTTACCCCTCGAGTCGCTCAACCGGTTGTCGTGAGCGATATTCATGCGAAGGAGCCAGGCTTCAAACTCCGGGGCGGGCCGCAAACCCAGCACCTCCCGCACGTAAAGCGCGTCGTGGAAAGAGGTGCTTTGATAGTTGAGCATCACGTCATCGGCCCCCGGAAGCCCCATCACGAAGTTGACCCCCGCCACGCCCAGCAGCGTGAGCAGGGTGTCCATATCGTCCTGGTCGGCCTCGGCATGGTTGGTGTAGCAGACATCACAGCCCATCGGCAGGCCCAGGAGTTTCGCACAGAAGTGATCCTCGAGGCCCGCCCGAATAATCTGCTTGCCGTCATATAAATACTCTGGCCCAATAAAACCCACCACGGTGTTCACCAGAAAAGGCTGATATCGCCGGGCCAGACCGTAAGCCCTGGCCTCTATGGTCTGCTGGTCGAGGCCGTGATGGGCGTTGGCCGATAAGGCGCTGCCCTGGCCGGTCTCGAAGTACATCAGGTTGTTGCCTACCGTGCCCCGCTTCAGGCTCTGACCAGCGGCATGAGCCTCGTCCAGTAAGGCTATATCTACCCCAAAACCCTTGTTCAGGGCCTGGCTGCCACCGATGCTTTGGAAGACCAGGTCTATGGGTGCGCCGCGCTCCATGGCTGCAATGGTGTTGGTGACGTGCGCCAGGATGCAGCTCTGGGTGGGGATTTCGTAGCGCCGGATTAAGGTGTCCAGGACGGTGCTTAACTCGACCACCGGCTTCAGCCCATCGCCGGCTGGGTTGATGCCAATCGTCGCGTCTCCACCGCCGTACAAGAGGCCATCCAGGGTGCTCGCCAGCACGCCCGCCACGTCGTCAGAGGGGTGGTTGGGCTGGATGCGGGTGGAGAGCCGCCCGCTCAGGCCGATGGTGCTGCGAAACCGCGTCACCACACGCCGTTTGCGGGCTACTGAAATCAAGTCCTGGTTGCGCATCAGCTTGCTGGTGGCAGCAACCATTTCCGGCAACAAACCCCAGGTCAGGTTTTCCAGAACTTGGGGGGTGGCCTCGTCGCTGAGCAAAAAGTCGCGCAACTCGCCCACCGTAAAGCCACGAATGGGGGCGAAGGCGGCGGGGTGGTGGGACTCGAGCAGATAACCGCTGACCTCGTCGGTTTCGGGTGGGATAAGGGGGTGCTCGAGGAAGTCAGTTAGCGGAACTTCGGCCAAGGTGCGCTGGGCTAGGACGCGCTCCACCTGGCTCTCGGCTGCAACCCCGGCCAGCACGTCTCCCGAGCGTAGGGGCGTGGCCTTCGCCAGCAGGGTCTTGAGGTCGCCGAAGGTGTGGGCGAGACCTCGGTGTGTCGTTGAGTAGGGCATGGCTTATTCCCTCACCCTCTCCCAAAGGTAGAGGGGACTTTAATCAACGTGCTCTCAATCATCCGCTGAGCCCAGGGCCTTTTCGGCCTGAGCAATCTCTGCCTGCCGCTTGGCTACTTGGTCGCCGATGGGTGGGCCTTGGAAGCGGCGCTGCTCCAAGGCAAACCAGACCACCGCCAGCAGCACGAAAAAGCCCACCGTGAGCCACAAAGCCTTGTCGTTGGGGGGCTGGATGCCCACGATGAAGATAAACACCACCGCTGCAATCACCAGCGCCGCCACCACCCGAAACACCGGCCCCAAATCCCAAGGCCCCATCTGCCGCCACTTGTTCCCGTAAGCCAGCAGCCCAGCCGCCACCGGCATCCCATAAGACAGGAAAAGGAAAATCACCGTCACCGAGACGATGGTGGAGTAGACCGGGGCATACAGGGTAAAGAGGATGCTCACCGCTGCCGCCGTCCAGATGGCGACCACCGGGACGCGGTAGCCAGGGTGAATCGAGCGAAGTTGCCTGGAGAGGGGAAAGCCGCCATCGCGGGCGAAAGCGAAAATCATGCGCGAGGCACTGGTCACAGTAGCCAGGCCGCACAGAAACTGAGCTATGAAGATGCCGAAATAGAGGATTTCGCGCAAGCCCCCCGGAATCACCTTGTTCATGGTGTCGAAAAACACCCCGTAGCCGGTTTTAGCGGCCTCGCCCATGTTAGGAATAGCAATTACAAAGGCAATCAGCATGATCCAGCCAAACAGCGACGACCACAGTACGCTTCCCACGATGCCCCTCGGCACGGCGCGGTTGGCTCCTACGGTCTCCTCGGAGGTATGGGCCGAGGCATCGAAACCGGTGATGGTGTAAATCGGCAGCAGCAGCCCCAGTAGGAACACCCAAGTCAGGCTGGTGCTGGGCCAGACCCCACCCCCAGCATCGCCGGAGTAGTTGTGAAACGTCCACAGGCGGCTCCAGTCGTGACTGGGGGCAAAGATTAGCAGGCTGGCGGTGAGCACCAGGGTTACGCCAAAAATCAGGTAGCCCGAGAGGTCGGTCAGGCGTGTGGTCAGGCCGATACCCAGGTGGTTCACCAGGGCTTGCAGCGCGGTGATAATCACCACGAAGATGATTTGTGTGGGCAGGTCGCCGTTGAGGTGCAAAGCTGGCCCGAAAGCTCCGATGAAAAAGTAAAAAGTTCCCACGTTAATCGCGCCCAACACCGTGACCAGGCCGAGCAGGTTGAGCCAGGCTGTAGCCCAGCCCCAGCCGCGCCCGCCCAGGATCGAACTCCAGTGGTACAGACCGCCTGCCGTGGGGTAGGCCGAGCCAATTTGCGCCATTCCCAGCGCGAACAGCAGGCTAATCAGACAGCCGATGGGCCAACCGATGCCAATGGCTGCCCCGCCCGCCCCGCTGATGCCCTGCCCCAGGGAGTTGATGCCCCCCGACAGGATGCAGATGATGGAAAACGAGATGGCGAAGTTGGAGAAGGCGTGCATTCGCCGGGACAACTCCTGGGCATAGCCCATGCTATGCAACAGCTTCACGTCCTGGTCTACGGTCTGGGCTTCTTCCCGGTTGGGTTCCTGGGCCATATGACTTCCTCCTGTGGGGGCAGTTAGAAATATGAGATCAACAAATTCCTAAGACCATACCGTGCTTAAGGTCAAAAGCGCAAGCCCTGAATATAGACAACGGAGCTCGAGGCCAAAAGACGAGGATAGCTGAGCCTTCTCGGCTCTATCCACCGCGTCCTCCCGTGACCACTTCGCCCATTAGCGCAGGCTACTTACTGAAGGCTAAGGTCAGGAGTGGAAAATCTTGTACAGCGTGACCAGCACGATTAATACGCCAAAGAGTTGCTTGATGCGCGCCGAAGGTACGAAAAGGCGGGTAGCCTCGAGTTGAATCCAGACGGATGCGATAACTATTTTTGAGGACTCGGCCACAAACTGGAGCCCGGTAAGCAAACAAGTGCCAAACGAGGAAAGCAAGGTTTCCACTAGGTTGAAGCCTGCCTGGGGATCGGCACGTTTGGCCCCCAGTTCCAGAGTAAATGTGCGTACTAAAGCTAGCGCGTGCTGGCTATCTTGGCGCTCGACTTGTACCGTGTAGGTCTGCATAATCTCCCCTAGAAGAGGCTATGGTTCAATCATGGCTGCCTCAATCGAAATTGAAGTCACTGCTAAAGCTTTTCAGGCTTTGGCGGATCCCACTCGCCTGAGTATCCTGCGTGTGCTGCAACAGGGTACGTGGTGTGTGTGCGAAATCCAGGAGCAACTCCCAAAGGTCGCTCCCAACTTACTTTCACATCATCTGCGGGCGCTGTGAGAAGTTGGTTTGGTGGAAGCTAGCAAGCGTGGACGTTGGGTGGATTACCGCCTCAACGTAGCGACCCTAAAAGCTTTACGCTCGGCTATTCCGGGCTAAATACAAAGTAGATAAAGGTTTGAGGTAAGCCGTGAGCAGTGGCAATGTGAAAGGCTCGAGTTCGTCTGGGGCGTGCAGTAAATCCCTCACCGCAGGCTATGCCGGACTCGAGATACCGCCAGCGCTGAGAGTGCGGTAGTCAGGGTTAGAAGCGCCAGAACTGCCGTATACCCACCGGAAGTTTGGTGGATAATTCCAGCTAGTATAGGAGCCGCAGCGCTGGTAAAAGCCGTCACCAGGGCGATGGTTCCATTCAACCGACCATAGTTGAGGGAACCAAAAGTTTCGGCCAGCAGTGTGGCCCGCGCCAGGGTAATGGCCCCGTTGCTGATGCCGAAAAAAGCCGCAAAAATCCATACCCCTGCCATGCCCGGAAGGGTCAACAACACCAGCAGAGCCAGCGCGTGCAGCCCAAAAGTAAGGGTAGCCAGGGTATGCAGGGAGAGCCTCGAGGTCAGCGGGGTAAAGAAACTCCGTCCAGCCAGCTGCATCAGCCCTATCGAACCGGCGGCTGCGGCCACCAATCCGGGCACATAACCGCGCTCGAGCAATAGCGCCACCAGATGCACCCCGATAGCGCTTGCAGCCATTCTTGCTAGGGCCACCGCCACTACCAGCCACCAAAAAGCTGGCATACGGTAGGCGTGCTGGGCGCTGATGCTTGGCTCACTGGGCTGGGGGCTATCAAGGATATCAACTCCGTCGGGCTCGAGGCCCAGGTCTTGCGGGCGGTGACGCAAAACCAGAGCGTGCAAAGGTATTGTGCTTAAGGCCAGAATCAGGGCCAGCATTTCCAACGCGCCCCGCCAGGCCAAAGCATTCACTAGCCAAGTGGTGAGAGGGATAAAAATTGTGCTGGCGAGCCCGGCAGTCAGGGTCACGATCAGCATGGCTCGATGGTGCTCTTTGCGAAACCATACTGCCACCACCGTAAAAGCTACCTCGTACAGCACCGCAGCCATGGCCAGGCCGAGGCCAAGGGCTACCAGGTAAAGTCCCAGTAAACTGTGTATCTGCGACCAACCCAGCAGGGTCAGGGCGGCCAGCCCCGAGCCCAGCGTCATCAGGCCTCGAGCCCCCTGTCGGTCTATCCAGTGCCCCACCGGAATTGCCGCCAGGCCCGCTACCAACAATGCCAGCGAAAAAGCTCCCGAGGTCTGGGTGCGGCTCCAACCAAACTCGGCCTCCATCGGCTTGATGAACACCCCAAAGCCGTAGTACAGCACGCCGTAGCCCACCGTTTGAGTAAGGGCCAAGACCCAGGCGATGCGCCAGCCATAGTAGGGTGTCGGCGGGCTCTGCTCGCTGTTGGTGGGCGGGCGGCTGAGGGGTTGGGCCATAGGGTTCAGGTCAGGTTGGACTCGAGCAATCTTTCGACGATTACCACGTCGCGCCAGACTCCCTCGAGCTTGCCGTGTTTCTCGTACACACCCACCTCCCTGAAGCCGTGGCGCTTGCATAATGCCCGTGAGGCGGTATTCTCAGGGAAGATTCTCGATGTCAGCTTCCATAAACCCGCCTGTTCACAGGCCAGAATAAATGTGGTCATCAGCGTATCGCCGATACCTTGGCCCCTGGCGGTTTCGGCGACGTAGACCGAAAACTCAGCGATTCCGGCGTAGCACACTCTAGGGCGGTAGCTCGAGGCCTGAATCCAACCCAGCACCTGTCGGCCCTTTTCCGCGACCAGCAGAGGATGTTTGGGGTCGCCTAGCCCGCTCTGTAGGTCTGGCACGGTACGCTCGGCAGTCTCGAAGGTGGCCAGGCGTGAGCGAATGCCCTGGTTGTAAATTTCGGCAATCGCAGCCAGATCGTCTGGGATGGCAGCCCGAATCTTCACGCTTATAGTCTAAGTGTCATGCCAACGGCGGTGTCGGGGCAGGCTCCGCTGAGTTCCTCCGAATCATTCAGAGATCGGGGCAGTTGCGAAGGTTCGATTGGCACGAAACCGAAGCGGGGAAAGTAGTTCTGGGCGGTAGTGGTGAGCAGGGAAAGCGAAGAGAGTCCCTGGTGCTGGGCCAGCTCGAGAATCCCCCGCGTCAGCTTCTCTCCAAGCCCGTGCAAGCGGTAGGCTTCGTCCACCGCCACCGAGCGCAGCAATCCCGCGTCCTCGTGGATTTCTAAACCTGCACAGCCGATAATCCGGTCACTGTCCAGGGCCAGGATGAAGTTCTGAAGGTGCTCCTTAACGCCTGCTAAAGGTAGTTGTGCCACCTCGAGCAGGGCCAGCACTTCGGGCAAGTCATCTGAAGTTGCAGTGCAGAAACTAATCACAACAACCGCCCTTAGCGACGACCTCGAGTTCAATCGGTTTGTTGCTAACTTCTGGCGTGCAGCACGAATTTCCCCCGGCTGTACGGTCTGCGGCTTTACAGCGCACGCCGGGAGGGGAGAGGTGAACGATGACCGCATCGCCTCCGGTTTCCACGCTCCCAACGTGGTAGTGAATCGCTGGAGTCTGGGAATCGCCGTACTCGAGCCGTATCTCCGAGTCCGGGCGTACCGCCACCGAGGCCGCCACGCGGTGGTAGATGCCCATGAACTTATCTGCTCGCATATATTCGGGTTTATCTTGGCGGCTTGGCTCCTGGAGCTGTACCACCGTCTCACGCCAGAAGTTGGCCTGACCGCCGCAGTCCATCGTCTCGTAGGTGAGGTTCATCACCTCGGTGACGTGATAGCCGGGGGCTACGGTTTTGCCCCCATACTCGAAAACTAGGGGCTTCTCCGCGTGCTGACCGAGGATACCTAAGAAGGTCTGGGTGTCCATGCTAGCTCCTTTCCCCAATTTTGCTCAAAAAGCCGCTCACCAGCGCGAGCCCTTGGGGGTCAATGCCGTAGTACATCCACTTGCCCCGTTTCTCGGCGGTGACGAGGTTTGCTGAAACCAGGCACTTCACGTGGTGGCTCACAGTGGGCTGAGACAGGCCGGTGACAGCCTCGAGGTCACAGGCACACACCGCACCCCCATCTACACCGCAGCAGTTCCCACTGCTCGCACTGTTTAGGGCCAGATGAACCAAGATTTTGAGCCGGGCCGGGTCGGCCAGGGCTTTGAAGGCCCAGGCCACGGCATCCAAAGGGGGTGTCGGGGAGGATTGGGAGATGGGCTCGAGCTGAACCAGAGCAAACATGGGTCGAGAATATATTGATATATCTAAATCTGTCAATGTATATAAACTCAGTCATCGAAGAGTTTGTCAAAAGTGCTCTTGGCTCCACCTTTGAGCTTCAGGCGGAAGAGGTCGTTCTCGAGTTCCAGCCTGCCTTCGTTTAGGAGTGTCTGTAAAGCCTTTTGCAGTTCGTCTTTGGATAGGCTCTCGCCCTCCTCGTCGAGCCAGCGCAGAATGTCCTTTTGACCTGCATAGCGCAGGGCCTCGACGGCTTTGAGCACCCAGCCTCTGGTATTCATGTCTAAATCTTAGAGCGGTTTTCATAAATATTGCACTGTGTGAAATGCGATTTATGCGCTGCCCATGAACACCGTGATAACTTTGAACTTGAAACGTCCCCAGAAAATGGCACAATGAGGCTCGAGTCCTATGTCTGCTGCACAACCTCACTCCGCCTCGCAAGACGAACTGTATCGCCTCAAGCGCTGGGTTCTCTGGGTGAGCCTGCCTTTGGGCGTTGTGGCTTCGTTAGTGGGCTGGGTAGCTTCTGAGTTTGGCAGGCTGGGCAACCTATACGACCGTGTTTCATTGCCTGCCTTTGGGCTCAGCTTGGTGGGGTGTCTGCTGGTCTTAGCCTGTGGTGGGCGAGTCGGGATGCGGCTGGCAGAACTGGGGGTTTTCTGGAGTACTGCCCTACTGATGGTGTTCAACCTCTACTTCAACCTGCTGGTAGTGGCCAAGGAAGGGGTCTGGCTCACTTCTTTGTGGATGGGGCTGATTTTCTTGATGGCTCACTACGTCTACGATCCACAAGTGGCCCTGCGGGTCTCGACGGGGCTCTTCGTGGCGCTGCTGGTGTCGGGCTGGGTGGCGATATTGCCCCAGGTAGTGGCCGGGACATGGTTTGATCCCAATGTGGTGGTGCAGATTTATGGCTCCCAACTGGTTTACGTGCTACTGACCCGCTTGCTAATTGCCTACCGTGAACAAGCGGATCGGCTGCGGTTGCAAACCCGTCTGCTGTATCAGCTTGCCCACACCGACCCCCTCACCTCGCTAGCCAATCGCCGTTCGTTGATGGCGGTAATCCGGGCCGAACTCGAGCGCCGCTCCAGCTATCCCGAACCCCTTTCGCTGATCCTGCTCGACCTCGATCGCTTCAAGACCATCAACGACCGTTACGGTCACGAGACCGGTGACCGGGTACTGATTCACGTGGGTGGACTGCTCAGCCGATCGGTGCGTAAAGGGGATCAGGTAGGGCGCTGGGGCGGGGAAGAGTTCGTGGTGTTGCTGCCCAGCACCTCTCTGGAAGAGGCTCAAGACTTAGCAACCCGCTTGCAAAAGGTATTGAACGAAAACGCCCTCGAGGGCCGCTACCCGGTCTCGGCTAGCTTCGGGGTGGCAGTGGCTGCTCCAGCCGACACCTCAGACTCGCTGGTCTCGAGGGCCGACCAGGCCATGTATGCCTCCAAACAGGCCGGGGGCAACCGGGTAGAAGTGGCAACGGTTGGCTAGAGTGGTTTTCGCCAAGAACCTTGGGATGGTCTAAAATCCCCCCATCCAGCCCCGATCCGGCTTGGGACAATAAACTTGGCAAGGTTTTTAGCCCCCCTTAGTAAGGAGGTAGGGGGATTCACGCTCTAGTGGGTGGATACCCGGATCTGGATAGCTTTTATCTATCTGAAGTCGGTATCGGTTGGAAAGACCGTGCCAAGCTCCTTTTTGCCCCCAGGAGTCACGGCAAAAATAGCGGAAACCGCGATATTTACTGTACCCATCTGAGTAGAGAAGAGCATCAAGCTCGGGGACGGGGACGTTCGTCACAGTACGATAGGTTGGGGAGGCGGCTCCATGCTAGAGAAGCCCATTCTGATTGCCTACGCGACCCATACCGGAACTACCCGCGAAATCGCTGAGGTTTTGGACAAGTTATTCCGCGAAAAAGGAGCCAGTGTCGAAGTGCGCGACCTCGAGGCCATCCGCGACCTGAGCCTTTACCGTGCGGTAGTTTTGGGCAGTTCAATTCGCTACAACGAATGGCTACCCGAAGCCGTAGACTTCGTGCGCCAGCATCAAGACCAATTGCGTAGCAAGCCGCTGTTTTACTTTTCGCTCAGCATGACCATGCAGCAAGATACCCCTGCCCACGTCCAGGACTCGCTCGAGTTTCTGCGCCCGGTGCGCGAGCTGGCCGAGCCACTGGATATCGGTTTGTTTGCCGGTCAACTTGACCCCGCCGAACTTACCCAAGTCGCCAGGGAAATCGTGCAAGAGCGGGGGTTCCCAGTGGGGGACTGGCGCGACTGGGCCGCTATTCAGGCCTGGGGTGAGCGGGTCTGGTCGCTGCTCAACCAAGAAGAGGTGGCGGGGGGCATTTAGCCCGGCCATCACAGGTTAGCTTATGGGTGAGGCACTTGCTAGGACAGGAGCCAGAAGCCATCTGTCAAAGCGAATCGAGGTTCAATTGATCGCCTTACTGAGAGACAATCCCTTGCTGTTGTTGTTCACGGTGGCCGCCCTGGGCTATCTGGTCGGGCGAATTCGGGTTGGCAGTTTCAGCCTGGGGGTGGCCGCAGTGCTGTTTGTGGGGCTGGGGTTCGGGGCGCTCTCGCCGGAACTCAAGCTGCCAGAGTTTGTCTACTTGTTTGGCCTGGTGCTGTTTGTGTACACGGTGGCCCTGGCTAGCGGGCCGGGGTTTTTTGCCTCGTTAGGACGGCGGGGATTGCAAGCCAACCTGCTGGTGGCCGGAGTCCTGAGCTTGGCCGCGCTGCTGGTGTGGGGGTTGAGCCATCTGCTGGGCCTAGGATCGGCGTTCCGGGCGGGGCTATTTGCGGGGGCACTGACCAACACCCCGGCGCTAGCGGCAGTGCTCGAGGCGATGGCGGGCCGAGGGGCTGGTGAGGCCGCCCAAGCCCTACCGGTAGCGGCCTACGCGGTGGCCTACCCAGTTGGGGTGATTGGGATGCTGCTAGCCTACTTCGTGGCCTGGCGGCTGTGGAACCCTGCTGAACAACCCCACCAAGAACTCACTGGAATCGCCTCGGCCACAGTTGAAGTGACCCAGACTCGGGTGGTGGGCTGGAATCTGGGCCAGCTCACGCGGGCCGAAAATTGGAACGTGGTTTTCGGGCGGGTGATGCGCTCTGGAAACCAGGAGTTAGCCACCCCAACGATGGCGCTGCAACTCGGAGACCGCCTGAGCGTGGTGGGCAGCGAGGCCGAAATCATGCGGGTGGCTCAGGCTTTGGGGCAAAGAGTAGCCGAGCGGTTGGAGGAAGACCGGCACGCGCTGGACTTTCGCCGGGTGTTCGTCTCGAGCGGGGCGGTAGCGAGTCGCAGCGTGGCGGAACTAGACATGCCCGGACACTTCGGGGTGGTAATTACTCGAGTGCGGCGTGGAGAGGCAGAGTTTCTGCCCGAGCCGACCACGGTGCTCGAGCTCGGCGACCGGGTACGGGTAGTAGGCTCCAAGGCGGGTATCGCCAAGGCCAGCCGCTATCTGGGTGACTCCTATCGGGCGCTGGCCGAAGTGGATGTGGTGAGTTTTAGCTTGGGCATCGCCTTAGGCCTACTGCTGGGCCTGGTGCAGGTTCCAATGCCGGGTGGGGGTAGCTTCAAGCTGGGATTCGCTGGGGGGCCACTGGTAGTGGGGTTAATTCTGGGCAGGTTGGGCCGCACTGGGCCGGTGTTGTGGCAAATTCCCTATAGTGCCAACCTGACCCTACGCCAGTTGGGGGTAGTCCTGTTCCTGGCAGGTATCGGCACCCGCTCGGGGTACGCTTTTGCCCAAACCCTGGCGAATGGCGACGGGCTGCGACTGTTTTTGGCTGGGGCGCTGGTCACTTGCCTTTCGGCGCTGCTGGTGCTGTGGATCGGACACCGTCAGGGGATTCCCGTGACCACCCTGGGTGGGATTCTGGCCGGGTTCCAGACCCAACCCGCAGTGCTGGCTTTTGCCCAGGAGAAAACCGCCTCTGATCAGGCTAACTTGGGCTATGCTACCGTCTATCCCCTGGCCATGCTGCTGAAGATTGTGCTGGTGCAGCTCCTTTTGCTCGGCGGCTGAGCCTGAGTTAGCAGAGGCTTCAAGACAAGATACTATCGCCGTTCTCTGCTCAGATGCGCCCAGTAAATAGGCCCAGGCTACCCCAAGGTTCTTTGCGAAAACCGCTCTAAAAGCCCCACCTCGAGCTTTCGATAATGCCATCCTGGTGTAGCTTTAAGGCCCTTTGGCGTTAGACCTACCACCTGCTCTGTGCTCTTTGCTTTTAGCTCACCCCCGAGCTAAAAACGCTCCGAAACCAGCATCTCCCACTTTCCATCTTCAGCTCATGTCGGGCTGACCGGTTGCCCCCAGTACCCGTTGCCACAACTCGCCCTCGGGCTCAATCTGTTTGCGGCGGGCTGTCGCTAGCGGGATGGGAACATAGGTGAAGTGCCCATTCCAGTGCCCCACCATCAGGTCGGTGCGACCCGCCAGCCCGGCATGGACAGCGTATTGGCCCAGGGCAAGACAGTATTCGGAGTCGGTGGCGTTGGCTGGGAGACCCCGGATGATATAGCTGGGGTCAATGTATTTGACACTGAACTCGAGCCCGCGCCCCCGCAAGTAGCGATTAATCTCGTCCCGCAGAAATACCCCTACGTCGCCCAGCCGTGGGTTTCCCGAAGCATCCCGCTCTATGCCCACTTGCAGCATCTCCTGAGCAGCTCCTTCGGCTACCGCCACTACCGCGTGCTGGCGCTCGCGCAGGCGCTGCTCGAGGGCCTGCAAGAAGGCCTCGAGGCGAAAGGGTATCTCCGGCACCAGACAAAAGTTCACGTCGCTATTGGCTAAAGAAGCATGAGCGGTGATAAAGCCCGATTGGCGGCCCATCAGCTTGACCAGCCCGACTCCTCCCAAAGTACCTCTGGCCTCGGCGTGGGCGGCCTCGAGGGCACGGGTGGCCTCTTCCACTGCGGTAGCGAAGCCAAAGCTCCGCTCGACCCACAGCAGGTCGTTGTCAATGGTCTTGGGGATGCCCACCACAGCAATTTCTAATCCGTGCCTGAGGATTTCCTGGGCCAGGGCCGAGGCTCCGCGCAGGGTGCCGTCACCCCCCACCGCGAACAGCACCCGCACCCCCAACTTTTGCAGGGTTTCTACCATGTCTCCCATTTCCTGTGGCCCCCTCGAGGAGCCCAGCAGGGTTCCGCCTTTGGTGTGGATGTCCTCAACTACCCTGGGGTTCAGGAGCATCGGCTCAAGGCCATTGCTAGCTGCCAGCCCAGCGAAGCCGTAGCGGAAACCGTAGATGCGCCGCACCCCGTAGGCATAAGTCAGGGTCAGCACCACCGAGCGCACCACGTCGTTGATACCCGGACACAGCCCCCCACAAGTCAGGATGCCACAGGCGGTCTGGTCGGGGTCAAAGAAAATCTCCCGGCGCGGCCCAGCCATCTCGAAGGCCGGAGGCAGGTGTCCTGCTTGTAGATAAGGCTCGAGTTCACCCAGGGTCGAGGGCAGCAGCACCCGTTCCTCTCCCACGAAGGTAGAGCGCAAACCAACCAACGGGTTGTGAAAGCGGGCGGGGGCGAAGGATCGGACTTGAACTTGCTCGAGGTTGGGTAGCATAGCCAGAATTGTATATGTCTGATCACAGCGTTATCGCGGTTTTCATAATAACTCTGCCGGTATGAAAACCGCTCTATGGCCTAGCTTCGGGTGGATTCAGGCCCGAGGAGGTGGGCTTGCTTGAGGTGTTTCACCTCTGCGGGGATATCGGCCTGAGTGGGGATATAGTTGGTTTCGCTTACCTCCAATCCGGCCAGGTGGGCCTCGTTGCGTGCCCACAAGTCGAGCAGCCAGTTGCTGAGCGGGTCGAGGGCCACCGCACCATCCTCGCCCCGTGCAAGCCACACCAGCGGCCCCTCGCCAAAGGCCAGGTCAAAGAGTTCGGCCCGCAAATGGCAGGCGAAAGCACTGCACCCTTCGACCAGTGCCCCGGTGCGCAGCACCGTCTCGTCATTAAACTTCCAGAACGCCATGAGTTTCACCTCCTTCTAGGTCTTGGGGACTCGAGGCTTTATC
This sequence comes from Thermaceae bacterium, assembly GCA_015478585.1. Lineage (GTDB taxonomy): Bacteria > Deinococcota > Deinococci > Deinococcales > Thermaceae > Meiothermus. The sequence continues at coordinate 49,817 of JADMIM010000014.1, forward strand.
CTTGTCCTGGCTTCTTAACCCACTGGCCTGGCAAGGATTTTGTCATACCCCTAACTTAGAGGAGGTTCATTACCACGGCATTACGACCTTTGTTATCGGGGATATGCTGCCTTGAGCGCGGGGTGGCAGGTGCTCATAGTCCAGTGGGCGAAGTGCAATTATAGCCCGCTGGCCCGAACGTACTGGTGTACGTCTGCACCCAAGACTATCTCTTCGGTAGTAAAGGTTGCCCAAGGCTTGCCCTGATCTAGCCAGGTTGCCGTTCCCACCGTAGCCAACTTGTAGCCACCCAGTTCGCACCACTCCTGGCTTTGGGTAATCCAGAGGGTTTTGCCCTTGTCACCCACGTCTCTATAGCGCATGGCCTCGAGGTTTTTGAGCAGGCCAGTGGCGGGGTCAAAACGAGCCACTAAATGTTCCCAGTGCTCCCCAAATGGAACCACCAACACCGCGGTCACGTCGTCTATGGGCTCCCAACGCACTCTGGGGTCGGTGATGAACAGGGCTGGGAAGGAAGCTGCCTCGGCCCACAAGGCCAGGTTAGCCCCCTGGTCTATGTTTGGCCCCTCCTGAATACCCACGGGCAGTTCGAGGCGGGCTCTGCCGTCCACAAAATGCTCGTTGACCCTGAAGATGGGCACGCCGAAAAACGTCACCTCGAAGTAGTGGCGATAGGCTAGGCCTGCTTGGTGAACGAAGCGGAAGCGAGCTGGGAAGGGCAGCCCAAACAGCCGCAGGGTAGCCCTCCCGGAGAGCACTGCCGACTTAATTACCGGAACCTTATCGCCGTAAACTTGCCGATAAAAGCGCTCGAGGGGTACGGGTAATTCCTTGGGTAAAGCCATGGTCTCGAGCGGTGCAGAAGCCGAGGCGTAGCTGGGAAAAGGAGTGGGCTTAACGTGCAATCCCCACCCCACCAACAGGGCCAAACCGACAATAAGCCCAAGCCAAACCAGAAAAATGTTCATGGGCCAAAACCTCTTTCTCGGGGGGATAGGGTCTGGGGTCTGGAGTGCAACATACGCGCACCTTTCGAGCAAACCCAGATTAAGCCAGGGTTGTTACTAAAGCATTACCCATTAGCGGAAACCGCGATAGCCACCTGCACGCTAGGCCAGCTTCAAACGGTGAAATAGGCCTACTTTAATCCAGTCCAGAACCAGGGCATAGAGCAGGGTTACCCCCAACAATCCGGCAATCAAGGTGGGGTTCAGGGGGCTCATCAGAATTCCCAAGCCTGCCAGCAAGCTCACCCCTAGCAAGTCGGCCAGACTGCTCAGAATCAGCCACTTGCCGGGCCTCGAGCCCCAGAAATGCCCCCGCTCTCGTACCAGGTATACGGTGGCCTGACCGCTAAATACCAGCATCAAAAAAATCAGGCTTTGCAACTGACCCAGCGGAAGCGCCAACCAATCCCGGCCCAGGTAGAAGATTCCGAAGGCAAATAGCAGCCAGCATCCAGCCAATACCAGCGCGGCTTGGGTCAGGCGATTCACCGCCCAGCGGTCGGGGGTTGGGGAGAATCCCACGTGGTCACTGGCGATAGACATGGTGACAAAGTCGTTGGCGAAGAGCAGTAGCAGTACGAGTTGGGGAGTGGTCACGAAAACCCCCGTGAGCAAAAAACCCAACCCCAGGAAAAACCCGATCTGGAAAGTCTTAATGATTTTATTGAGGGTATACGTCAACATCCGCTGATAGATGCGTCGCCCTTCCTCCACAGCCGCTAGCACGTTGGTCAGACCGGGGTCGGTGAGCACCACGCTGGCAGCGGCTTTGGCTACATCGGTGGCGCTGGCAACCGCGATACCAACTTCGGCCTGTTTGAGGGCAGGGGCATCATTAACTCCGTCGCCAGTCATCCCAACCACATGCCCGGCTTGCTGGAAGGTCTGGATGAGTTGAAACTTGTCCTCGGGGTATACTCCGGCCAGAACGCTACAATCCGCAGCCATCTGGTCTAGAGTACAGACCTTACTGTTCAGGCCGATCTGGGTGGCCACACTGCGGGCAGTAGCGACCCCGTCGCCCGTCACCATCACCACCCGCACACCCAGGTTTTGCAGGCGTTGAACCAGAGCAGCGGAGTCGGGGCGGGGAGGGTCGGCTAGCCCAATCAAGCCTGCCAGTCGGGGTGGGGCTTGGGCTTTACCTACGGCCACGGCCAATACGCGGTTTCCCTCGGTGGCCAGCGCCTCGAGCTCGGCGCGGGGTTCTGGGCTGTGGGTCAGGGCAGCCAGGGTTTGGGGCGCACCCTTCATGACCCGCAATACTCCATCCCCAGAACGTACCGTTGCTTCCGAACGCTTGCTAGCGGGGTCGAAGGGTACGAAGCTGAGGGCCTCGAGGTCGGTTAGACCTCGAGCGCGAGCGGCCTCCAGAATTGCCAAATCTAGGGGATCTTGGGTGGCTGCCTCCGAGGCCAGTGCCCCAAAACGCAGTACCTCATCCTCAGTAAAGGGCCTCAGGGCCACCACCTTTGACACGCTGAGCTGGTTCTGGGTCAGGGTGCCGGTCTTGTCGCTGCACAGCACGTCCATAGCCGCGGCCTCTTCGATAGCCGAGAGCCGCGTCACCAGCACCCCGCGCTGGGCCAGTTCCAGTGCTCCCAGGGCTGTCGCCAGGGTAAAGGTGGCAGGTAGCGCTGCTGGAACCGAGGCCACCAGCAGGATCAAGCAAAACGATAGCACTTCCCCCAAGGGCAGCCCCCGCCACAAGGCGTACAGCACGATTGTCAGCACCAATACGCCGACCATCAGCAGCAACACCTTCACCACGCTCAAAATGGTGCGCTCGAGGTGGCCTTGGCTGTGGGCTTCTTTGACCAAGGCTGCGGTCTGACCAAAGCGGGTCTGAGCAGCGGTGGCTTTTACCATCCCCTCGGCCTCGCCCCGGCGCAGCACCGTACCGGCCCAAACCTGCGCGCCGGGGCCAGCTTCTACCGGAACCGATTCCCCTGTGAGGGCCGACTGATCTACCAATACCTGCCCCTGGCCTAGCTCGAGGTCGGCGGGCAGCACATCCCCCAGGCGCACCCTGACCCAATCCCCCGGCACCAGGCTTTCTGCCGCCAGGGTTTGCCAGACCCCATCCCGCCGCACCCTGGCCTGCGGGGCCAGGCGACGTTTGAGCAGCGCCAGGGCATTTTGCGCCCGGCCTTCCTGGACGAAGCTGATGATGCTATTAAAGACCAGCAGCACTCCCACGATAGCCGCCTGGAAAGGGCGACCCAGGAACAGCTCGAGGCCAATCGTAGCCTCGAGCATCCAGGGAATCGGCCCCCAGAACTTAGCCAGGAAAGCCAACCAGTAGCTAGGGCGCTCCTGGGGAAGCGTGTTAGGGCCATACTGCTCGAGCCGCCGAATGGCTTCCTGGCTGGAAAGCCCGAGAGGTTCGCTCACCGACACCGTTCACCTCGAGCCCAGTACCCGCGTTGCGGGGCGGCTATGCCGCTTGACTCCACACGCGAAGCGATTGGGGATAAGTGACGTTTATTCATGAAAATCGATCTAAACCTCGCGGTAACGATCGCGGTGTAATAGCAACACTAGCCCGATACTGACATAAACCATCAGCAGACTGCTCCCGCCCTTGGAAATCAGCGGCAGAGTTATTCCCGTGACCGGGGCCAGGCCCAAAGTTACAGCAATATTGACCAGCATCTGAAAGGCCAACATGGACAGGATACCGGTAATTACCAGCCGGTCTTCCAGCCGCACGCATTCTAAAATCATCCGTCCCAGCCGAAAGAGAAGCAGTGCATATAAGCCCAACAGGGCCACCGCTCCGGCCAGGCCCCATTCTTCGGCGAGTACCGAAAAGATAAAGTCGGTCTGCCGTTCGGGGACAAAGCCGAGCTGGGTCTGCGTGCCCTCGCCATAGCCCTTGCCCAAGAGCCCCCCTGAGCCGATGGCAATGGTGGATTGAATTTGCTGGAACCCCTTGCCCTGAGGGTCTTTGGAAAGGTCAAATAGAATCGTAACCCGCTCGCGCTGGTAGGGGTTGAGGTGCGGCCATACTATCGTGGGAACCAAAAGAACCGCTACCACCAGCCCCACCAGGATATGCCGCGTGGGCATCCCGCGCACGAACAACATCCCCAGAAAACCCGCCAGCAGCACCAGGGTTCCGCCCAGGTCGGGCTCGAGGAAAATCAGTCCCAAGATGGGAAGCGTCAGCAGGCTGGGCCACAGGTACTCAATTGGGCGCTCGAGGGGCCGGACGACCAAAATCCGGGCTAGAGTCAGCACCAATCCCAGTTTGGCAAGCTCGCTGGGTTGGAAGCTGACTGCGCCTACACCCAGCCAGGCTTTGGCCCCGTTTACCTGATGTCCTATCACCAATACCACCGCCAGCAGCACAATCGAGAGAATATACAGCGGATAGGCCCAGGAGAATATCTGGCGGCGCGAGAAAAGCTGCAAGACGGTGGCTGCCAGTATTGACAGCACGGTGGAGACCAACTGTTGGATAAATACCCCCTGGGTGGGAGCGGCGCTGTAGAGGGTTATCAGCCCGACCAGATTAATCAGCAGAACCAGGCCAATGGTAGCCCAGTCATAAGCCAAGATCGGGATGCGGCGAGCAGTCATTGGATTAGTTTAGCCGCTGGGGGTGAGAGGGGTAATACCGGCTTCACAAAGATAGTATTCAAAGCTTTTTAGAGGCCCGTCTTTGGAAGTCTAAGTCGCTCCATGATGAGGTTGCCAGGGAGGATATTTTGCCACCTCATCCAGGTTAGCCGCAGAGCACTAGGCCCACCTGTTCCGGCAAAGCCCAGGTTACGGGCAGAGCCCGTATGGCCTACGGCCACCCCCTTGGGCGCTGTGCGCCTGTAACGGGCCGGGCTTTGCCCGTGCGAGCACTAGGCCCACAGGGCCGGGCTTTGCCCGTGCGAGCGGCTATGCGCTGTGCGCACCCCCTCCAGCTCTTCTGCACTTTCTGTCCAATCTATACGGGGCGATGCTTCGACTCATTCTCCTACTCTATCTTTTGCGTCATTCTGGCTGAGATTTGGTATGAGACAAGCATAGCAGCACAACCACCGTAGATTATCGTGCCGAGCACATCTATCGCGGTTTCCGCTATTTTTGCCGCAACTCATGGCGGCCAAAAATGAGCTTGGTACGCTCTTTCTATCGGAGTGGACTGCCGTTTTCTTTC